>CAXMOC010000177.1:0-21353 GCA_964194865.1 uncultured Opitutales bacterium
CTCCGGGACGGCGCGCGCCGTCTCGCGCACCGGCTCCTCGCGCCGCTCGACATCGCGGGAATCGTCTACTACCGCATTGCGTTCGGCTCGATCGCGCTGTGGGAGATCTTTCGCTACGCGAGCTACGACTGGATCGATCGGGACTACGTCCAGCCCGAGTTCCACTTCACCTACTACGGCTTCCACTGGGTCTCGCCCTGGCCGGACGAAGGCATGTACTGGCACTTCATCGCACTCGGCCTGCTGTCGTTTTCGATCATCGTTGGCTTCTGCTACCGAGCCTCGGCCGCTCTCTTCTGGGTCGGCTTCACGTACGTCTTCCTGCTCGAAAAGTCGAACTACCTGAATCACCTCTACCTCTTCTGCCTGATCAGCTTCCTCATGATCTTCATCCCGGCGCACCGGGCGCTCTCCGTCGACTCCTGGCTGCGTCCGAAGATCCGCTCGGAGAATGCCCCTACCTGGTCCCTGTGGCTGATCCGCTTCCAGATGGGGATCGTCTACGTCTACGCGGGCATTGCGAAGCTGAATCCAGACTGGCTGGCCGGCTGGCCGCTGCGAATCTGGCTACCGTTGGAGCAGTCCTTCCCGGTGATCGGCCGCTTCTTCACCGAGCTGTGGTTCCAGCTCTTCTTCAGCTACGCGGGGCTGCTCCTCGACCTCATCGGGCCCTTCTTCCTGCTTTGGCGCCGCACACGCGTCGTCGCCTTCTGCTTCTTCGCGCTCTTCCATCTGGCGAACGCGAGGCTCTTCGGGATTGGGATCTTCCCGTGGTTGGCGATCGCTTCGACCCTACCCTTCTTTCCGGCCGACTGGCCGCGGCGCATTTTCCGCCTGCCTCGGCGCACTCCCGTTCCGGAGCCGCCCTCCGTTGCAGTTCCGCTTCCGCCGCGTCAACGGCTGGTAGTGGCGGCTCTTGCGGCCTGGGTGGCGATCCAGTTGCTCTTGCCGCTCAGGCACTTTCTGTATCCGGGCAACGTGAGCTGGACCGAGCAGGGCCACAGCTTCGCCTGGCACCAGAAGCTCCGCGACAAGACTTCGGACGCAGACTTCTACGTGACCGACAAGGACAGCGGCGAGACCTGGTCGATCCGGGAGAGTTGGTTCCTCTCGGAGCGGCAGAAGCGCAAGATGTCGTCACGCCCGCACATGATCCTCGAGTTCGCCCACTACCTGAAACGCTACTACCGTGAGACGGAGGGCCTCGACGTCGAAGTCCGAGCCCGGGTGACGTGCTCGCTCAATGGGCGCCGGCCTCAGCCCCTGGTCGATGCGGAGGTGGACCTGGCCGCGCAGCCTCGCAACCTCTGGCACAAGCCCTGGATCGTGCCACTCAGGACACTTCGTCCGGATGAGCTCTAGGGATCTACTGGCTAGGTTTTTCGTTGGTGCCGTACTGCTTGTTGGTCCGGTCGTAGATTGTCTGGACGAGGTCACGCACATCCAGGTTCTTCTCCACGATCCACTTCGACACGTACTTCGTGATCGACCTGTCCACCGGCAGCGGCGGTTTGGCGCTCGGAGGCGGCCAGGCGTTCTCATTGTAAATGATCATGCGGTTCGTGATCTTGTCCTTGGTGATGTTCCAGACCATGTAGTCCTCGGCCAGCGTCAGCGGGCCATCGTACGTCGAGCGAATCCCTTCGAGGATCGCGGGAGACGTGTCCGGGTCATTGAAGAAGTGGTAGGCGACGGCCATGCGGGGCTTCACCATGCTCATGACCTTGCCGAACGCCTCCGGGGCCGTATGGATCTGGGTGCCGACCTCCAGTGCAGTCGACACCGAGAACCCGAACTTCGCGACCATGTCGGGAACCGCAACGAAGCACTCGTGAATGGCCAGGTCGGCACCCTTGGCGTACTTCACGTACCACTGGTTCGGGTAGGTGTCACCGCCGAACACGAACTTGAGACCATTCCACTCTACACTGAAGCTGACGGGGCCATCGATGACGTGGTTGGCAGGCCAGGACCGAATCGTGACGCCATTCTCCTGGTAGACGACCTGGTTATCGCCTTTGAAGTCGACTGGCGGCTTCGCGGACGCGAGCAGCTTCAATCGAGCGCTGCGCCGCTGGACGGGGCAGACTCCCCTCGGCTACTGCGGATCGCAAAGGGCCTGACAGCTTCTGGTCCGGAGATCTGAACTCACGATCCTAGAACGCGGGCCCGGTTGGAGGAAGAAGGCGAGATGAGCCGAAGCGCCAGATGGGCAATCGGGGTCGTCGTCGTTCTTTGCTTGATCGGGTCATTCGCTTACGTGAATCGCGCGGAGATCGTGCTGAAGGGGATCAGCATCCTGGTCAAGCGACGTGTGCCGATTGGGCCGTACCAGGAGATTTCCTGGTCGACTGGTGCGGATCCGCAGGGGCGCGACCCAGGCGAGCGACCCCCCAACGTCGTATTGATTCTCGCCGACGATCTCGGCTGGAACGACCTGACCTTCAACGGTGGCGGGGTCGCCGGTGGTACCGTCCCGACACCCAACATCGACTCGATTGCCGCTGAGGGCGTGAGCTTCACCAACGGCTACGCGGCGAATGGGACCTGCGCGCCGTCGCGGGCAGCGCTCATGTCCGGCCGCTACGGGACCCGTTTCGGCTTCGAGTTTACGCCGACCCCGCCCGGGATGACGCAGATCATGCCACGCCTCGGCACGGGAAGACGTCGGTTGCGCGAGCCGATCGTCTACGAGGACGTCGAGCGTGTCGCATACGAAAACATGGGGATGCCCGCCTCGGAGATCACGCTCGCCGAGCTGCTCGCCGGCCGGGGCTACCACACGGCCCACATCGGCAAGTGGCACCTCGGTCGCTCGAGCGGCATGGCGCCACACGATCAGGGCTTCGACGAGAGCCTGCTGATGGCGAGCGGCCTTTACCTACCCGAGGACCATCCGGACGTGGTCAACTCGAAGCAAGACTTCGACCCCATCGACCGCTTCCTCTGGGCGGCGATGCGCTTCGCGGCCGCCTTCAACGGCGCGACGGCCTTCGAGCCCGACCGGTATCTGACCGACTACTACACCGAACAGGCCGTCGAGGTGATCGAGGCCAACAAGGATCGCCCGTTCTTCCTCTACCTCGCCCACTGGGCGCCGCACACTCCGCTGCAAGCGGCGCGGGAGGACTACGAGGCCCTGTCCCACATCGAAAATCATCGCCTGCGCGTCTATGCGGCGATGATCCGTAGCCTCGACCGCGGCGTGGGACGCGTGCTCGAGGCTCTCGAGCGCAATGGACTCGATGAGAACACCCTCGTGCTTTTCACCTCGGACAACGGCGGTGCCAACTACATCGGCTTGCCCGAGGTGAACCGTCCGTTCCGCGGCTGGAAGATCAGCCTGTTCGAAGGCGGCATCCACGTCCCCTACTTTGCGAAATGGCCCGCGCGGATCGCCCCTGGAACCGAGGTGGCCAGCCCGGTGCATCACTTCGACATGTACGCCACGGCAGCCGCGGCCGCCGGTGCGGCCATGCCCGATGACCGAAAAATGGACGGTGTCGATCTCGTGCCCTTCGTTACCGGCGAGGCCACCGGGGTACCCCACGAGGCGCTGTTCTGGCGCAGCGGCGCTTCGCAGACGGCCCTCGTCGATGGCTGGAAGCTCAACGTCAGCGACCCGCCCGGACGCACGTGGCTCTTCGACATGAGCGTCGACCCCACCGAGCAGAATGACCTTTCGACCGAGCGTCCACAGAAACTTGCCGAGCTGCAGGCCGCGTTGGCGGCGCACAATGCCGAGCAAGCGCCGCCGGCTTGGCCTAGGCAGCTCTCGGTTGCGATCAACCTCGACAAGGACTTGACGGTGCCCGACGCGCCCGACGACGAGTACATCTACTGGTCGAACTAGACCGGGCCGTCGATATCGACCGATCCAGCCGAGCCTGCTTCACGCCTCGAGAGACGACCGGAGACGTCCTTCAGAGAGCGGCTAGCCAGTCTCCGAACCCGAGACGATCGATCGCGGCGATGCTGCGGCGAAGCAGGGTTCGCACTGTCTCCTCTCGCTCGGTGAGCGACCCGAGGCCGATCGAGACCACGGCGACCATCAGCGTCTGAAAGGAAAGAGCGCGGTACTGTTCGCGGGCGTCGGCCGCATCGAGCTCGACCCCGTGTTGCAGAAGCTCGGCGAGGTAGTAGTCGATCAGCTCGTCCTCGTGCGCGGCCAGCACGTTCGGCTCGAGCGAGTTGATGAGGTTGTACTGGACGTCGCGAATTCCCTTGCACCACTGCAAGCCCTGGAAGTCGATCATTCCCATGCGCGGGCCCTCGCTCGTGGGATACTCGAAGCAGTTGGCCAGGTGGCTGTCGCCGTGAATCAGAGTGAGGGGCTCGCAGTACCACGCCTCCATCAGGGCATCCCACTTCTCGATGGCGAGCCGGCAGATGTCCGCGTGGTCTTGCGTCAAGAGATCCGGTGCAGCCTTGTGGGCCGGTGCGATGGCGGCCGCATTCAGCGCGCATGTCATCGCGCGACCCCCCGGTGCGAGGTAGGTGTGCAACCTGGCGGGCAGCAGCGCCTCGCGCTGCTCGTCGGTCCATCCCCAGAACGCGGCGTGGAGTTCGGCGAAGGTCCGCAGGCACATTCGCGCCCGGTCGGGAGTCGTCCCGGCGGCCATGTCGCGGTTGATGAACAGCCTGGCCCCGGGGAGTTCGTGCAAGTTCTCGAGCAGTAGAACGAAACGCGCACCGCGCCGCGCAACGGCATACACCCGGGGGACGCGGATCGGAACCTGGGCAGCGATTCGTTCGCAGAAGGTCGCCTCGACCTCCCAGAACCCCACCGCATTGGCGAACGCACGCGTGAGGAGCTCCGCACACGGGAGCTTCGCGTAGAGGGTTTTCGGTAGAAGCTCCCGCTGCGCCTGCCCAGCCTCGAAGTCGACTTCGACCAGGAAGTTGGTGCAATTGCTGCTTTCGAACTCGACCCCGGGCAGGCGTACTTCGCGAACCGGCGGCAGCGGAACTTCACCGGCGGGCGTGCCGCTGCGAATCAGCTCGCGAACGACTTCTCGCTGCGCGAGCTGCTGGGGAGTTCGAGGAAGCGCCCTGCCTAGCGCCTCTTCGAGCCGGTCGGTGGCGATTCGGAAGAACGCGCCGCCAGCTCGGGCGCCCAGCGTGAGGTATCCGAAGCGATGCATGCTGACCGTCCTTCGCGATCTCCTTGGGTTGCGCCGGGTCGACTCAGGCGCGGCGCTTCCCCAGCATTCGCACGATGGCACCGGCGTTTACGTTCGACTACGGGCCGTGCACAGGATCGTGACCGATGGATCCCAGCTCCGGCCCTACAGGTTGATCGCAGTCTGACACGCGGGTCTCGCCTCGATGCGCTTCACGTAGCCCTTGAGGTTGGATAGCTCTTCCGGCACCTGGCCGAGGCGGTTGGCCATGAAGAGCGCGTGCCCGAGCATGATGTCAGCAGCCGAGAAGCCGCCAATCAAGTACTCGCGTCCCTCGAGCGCGGTATCCACCGGCGTGACGGCTCGGCTGAGGAGCCGCTGCGCCTGCCCGAGGGTCTCCGGGTTCCTGCGGTCCGGCGGCAACAACACGGAGTGCACCATGATCGTATTGATCGGGGGCATGACCATCCCCTCGCAGTAGTGAAACCACTGCAGGTACTCCGGAAACTCGGGCGCATCGACGGCTGGCTTCAAGCCGCCGTCTCCGTACCGCGCCATCACGTACTCGACGATGGCGCCAGACTCGTAGATCGAGACGTCTCCGTCATCGAGAACCGGAACGCGCCCAAGTGGATGGCGCTTCCGGTGCTCGTCCGATTTCAGATCCTTCGGATGAAAGGCCATCTTGTTCAGCTCGTACTCGAGGCCCAGCTCCTCGAAGAGCCAGACGATGCGCCCGGCGCGAGAGTTCGGGGCAAAGTGGAGCTTCAGCATTCGGTTCTCCTTGTCGCGAATGGTCCGGACGAAAACGGCCGGTCGGCTACGCGTGCCTCTCTTGGGCAGCGCTTGTTGCGCTCGCTGTACGATCCGCCGCCGTCGCCGACTTCCGAATCGACAGCAGGAAGAACACCGAGGTCAAGGGGAGCAAGACATACACGCCGATCTGGCCCGGCGGCACGACGGGCAAGGGTTTCACGGTCAGCAACACCGCGCCGAGGATCTGGCTACTGAGAATGAAGGCGTAGGTGATCGGAATCAACGATCGATACCGAAACAACACGAGCCAGACGATCACCGCCTCGAGCAGATGTCCTATCCCGTATACACCAAAGCCATTGATGATCGCCTGGACGGCACCGGCCGAGTAGGTCTCCAGAGGAAAGCCGGCGATGATTCCCGACCCCCCGTCCGGCGCGAAGTAATGAACGCTGCCGCGGAAGCTGAACATGCAGCCGAGCAGGATCAGGAAGTAGAACGCGAGCTGGCTGCCGCGGTACTGATTGCGCTTCGGGGGCAGTACGGCGGACCATTCGAACATGGCATCGACCTCCTCTCGTAACCCGGCATTCGCGGCTTGCCTGGATGAGCAGGCGGCCGGACCGCGGGCCCCGGCTAGGAGCCGGCCGGTCGCCGGGTGGCTTCCCGCCAGCTGAGCGCAAACCCGATCATGCCGAGGAACAGCGCCAGCACCACGCGCGGATCCCCAAGCTGGAACCAGGGATCGATGGGGAAGGCGATGGTCTTGCGCATGGATGCGACCTTGAATTCGTGCGAGCCCGCAAAGGCCGGGTTGGAAGCGATCTCGAGCATGTCGCGCCGGCTGCGGTAGCGCATGCCCGCCCCGGTGGACCAGTTCTCCATCCCGTCGGCGTTCATGAGGTCCATGACCGAACTCGCCGACTGGCCGTAGAGCACCGGGTGGCTCGCCCGGGAGAGAAGCGCCGGGAACATGTAGGCCATGTACTTGGCGAGCACTTCGTCACTGGTTTCGCCGGGCTCGACCCCTTCGATCTGCAGCGGTGTCTCGTACATGTCGATGACATTGACCATCACGAAGTCGTCGCCGGTGTCCTCCTCCATGAATTCGCGCAACATCGCCACCCGTTCCAGCGAAGGGGCTGGCTCGCGGCTCTCGATCAGCGCGATGTAGTGCGCGATCTCCTCGTCGGTGAGCGGCCCTCCGAAGGAGGTGTACCAGCTGAACGAGACCACATAGAGCCCGGTCAGGATCGCCCAGGTCCATCTTGTCCGCGTCATGTTCAGTGCTCCCGAATCCCGGCTGCAGTGGGTTGCGCGAAAACAAGCGGCCCTTTCGAGGCCTGCGCTAGCAATCAGTAGTAGATCGAATCATCCCGCCGCGTTTCTGTTCGTCCTGTCAAGTGATGATGGCGTGCGGCGCGCCAGTTCTCAATGCGCCCGTTTCAGGGTGCGTCGCAAACGAGACAAGCTCTCAGGCTTCGTCGGCTCCCACCTTTCGCAGCAGCCGCAGCAGTTCGCAGCTTGGTCGCTTATCCTCGAGGATTGACGCCGGCCCCGCACATCTCCGAGAATCCGGTGCCCGTCGACCACTGGAAACACGACACGACCGGCCAGGCCGGTTGGGACCGACATGATCCTCTACCTGCTGCGTCACGCGAAGTCGAGCTGGTCCGACCCGGGCTTGCGGGATCACGACCGCCCGCTCGCGCCGCGGGGCGAGCGCGCCGCCACCGCGATGGGAGACCACCTGGCCGCGCGCGAGGTGCATCCCTCGCTGGTGCTCTGTTCCTCCGCGCGTCGCGCCGTGGAGACGCTGGAGCGGGTTCTGGCCCGATTGCCCCGCCGACCGGAGGTATGCGTCGAGCGCGGACTCTACATGGCGGATCCGGCCGAGCTGCTCGAGCGGGTCCGCAGGGTCGACGACGGCGTCCCGGCGTTGATGCTGGTGGGCCACAACCCGGCCATGGAGGAGCTGGCGGCGCGGCTACCGGGAGGCGGCGACCGGGACGGCCTGAAACGGATCGGGCGCAAGTTCCCGACTGCTGCCCTTGCCGAGCTGCACTTCCCGGACGTTGGCTGCAGCGCCGTGGCTTGGGGTGGCGGCCAGCTGCTCTCCTACTGCACGCCCAAGGACCTCGGCTGACCCGCGCGGTCGCCAGCAAGCAGCCTGGGTTATCCTGCCCCGCGCGGTGGGACGTCGATCCGATGGGGGGAAGACGACTCGGAGGCTGTGAGCCAACGTGAACGGCAGAGTGCACGAGATCGAGCTCAAGCTCGAGCTGCAACCCGCAGACTTGCCAAAGCTCCGTCGCCACGCGCAAATCCGAGCGCTGAGCCAGGGCCGCGCCGTCACCCGGCAGCTCCGCTCCATCTACTTCGATACCCCCGGACTCGCCCTGGCTCGCCAAGGCATCGGACTGCGCGTGCGCCGGATCGGAGGACGCTGGGTGCAGACCGTCAAGACTCGCGGCACGTCCGCGGCCGGACTCTTCAAGCGAGTCGAGGTCGAGACCCGCGTGTCCGGCGACCGGCCCGAGGTCGCTGAGATCTGCGACCCTGACCGGCGCGAGAGGATCGAGCGCGAACTCGCCAACGACTCGCTCGAGCCCATCCTGGAGACCGACTTTCGCCGCACGAGCCGGCGCCTGCGTGCCGACGGGGCGGAGATCCTCTGCGACCTGGACGTGGGAGAGGTGCGCACCCGCGCCGGTAGCACGCCGATCTGCGAACTCGAGCTCGAGCTGGTCCGCGGCAATCCCGCGGCGCTCTTCTCCGTGGCGCTCGATCTCTCCGAGACGGTCCAGCTGCGCCCTGCCTCGCGTAGCAAGTTCGACCTGGGCTTCGAGCTGCTGACGGGAGAGCGCTCCGTTCCGCGCAAGGCGAGCCGCGTCGACGCGCCGCCCGACGCGACCCTGGAGGACGTGCTGGTCGCGGTGGTGGGCCGCTGCCTCGAGCAGCTCCTGGCCAACGCGGGTCCCGCTCGCGACGGCGTCGATCCGGAAGGTGTGCACCAGCTTCGGGTGGGCATCCGGCGCTTGCGCTCGGCCCTGTCGCTCTTCTCGCCGCTACTGCCGCGGGAACAGCTCGCGCCAATTCGCGAGGAGCTGGTCTGGCTGACCGGTGAGCTTGGGCCCGCCCGCGAACTCGACGTCTTCCTCGACGACGTCCTGGAGCCGCTGTTTCGCCGCCTCTCCTTCGATCCCGCCCTCAAGGAGCTGCGAGACGCAGTGCGAGAGCTACATGCCCGGAGCTACACCCGCGTACGCCAAGCTGTCGACTCGTCCCGCTTCTCGCGGCTGCTGCTCGAACTGGGCCGTTGGCTCGCGGCCCGCTCCTGGCGTGACGACATTGCGCCGACCGAGCGTGAGCTCCTGCTCGCCCCGGCGAAGCCGGCGGCCATGCCCCTTCTCGATCAGCGCCACGCGAAGGCGTGTAAGCTCGGTGCGCGCGCCGCCGGGCTCAAAGGCGAGGAAAGACACCAGCTGCGGGTGCAGCTCAAGAAGCTGCGCTACGCGTCGGAGTTCTTGCGTTGCGTCCATCTCGCAGAGCGCGACCTGGCCGACCGCTACGTCGACCGCCTGAAAGAGCTACAGGACACCTTGGGTCGGCTCAACGACCTGGCGACGCCGCAACGCATACTGGACGACGTGCTCGAGAGTATGGGCGCCGACGCGCGCCTGGATCACATTGCAGCGGCGGGCCTCGTGACGGGTTGGGTCGCCCAAGAGGTCGAGAAGGCAGAGCGCGAGCTCCTCGGGCAGTGGAGCCGGCTCGAGGCGGCCCATCCCTTCTGGAGACCCTTCGGGCCGCAGGGAGAGGCTGGAACGTGAAGAAGAAGAAGCGAAAGTCGATCCGCGACAACGCGTCTCCCGCTGAGCCCGAGCGCTCGAGCGCCCGCCTGTACCTCAACCGCGAGCTTTCGTGGCTCGACTTCAACCGGCGCGTGCTCGCGCTCGCGGAATCTCCTTCTCTGCCACTGCTCGAGCGCGTTCGCTTCCTCTCCATCTTCAGTCGCAACCTGGACCAGTTCTTCGAGGTTCGCGTCGCGTTGCTGCGTGCCCGCCACGAGGCCGGCCTCGACGAGCGCTCGCCTGACGGGCGCAGCACCGAGGAGCAGCGCGCCGCGGTTCGCCTGCGGGTGCTCGAGCTGATCCGCGCCGAGCAGGAGATCTTCGCGCACCAGATCCTGCCGGCGTTGGCGGAGGCGAAGATCCACCTGCGGAGCTGGGGCGACCTCGCGAAGCGCGATCGCAAGCACCTGCGCAACGTGTTCCACGAGCGGATCTTCCCGGTGCTGACGCCGCTGGCCGTGGATCGGGCGCACCCCTTCCCTTACGTCTCGAGTCGCTCCTTCAATCTGGCGGTGTTGGTGGGACAGCCGCGGTTGGGGACCACGGGCTTCGCTGGCATCAAGGTGCCGCCCCTGCTCCAACGCTTCCTCCCGCTCGAGGGCGGTGACGGCTTCGTCCCGATCGAGCAGGTGATCGCGGCGCACCTGGACGCCCTTTTCCCCGGCATGGAGATCGAGTCCCACTCCCCGTTCCGGGTCACCCGCGACGCCGAGCTGGAGCTGGAGGAGGACGAGTCCGAGGACCTGATGGTGGCGATCGAGTCGGGCCTGCACCGCCGGAACGGCTCGAGCGACGCCGTGCGCCTGGAGGTGGACGAGTCGATCTCACCCCGCGCCCGCCAGCTGCTGGTAGACGAACTCAAGCTCGACGAATCCGACGTGTACGCGCGCGGCGGTCCGCTCGATTTGGGCGCCCTCGACGAGCTCCTCGAACTGGACCGACCGGACTTGAAGTTCGAGCCCTGGATGCCCCGAGCGCACCCCAGCCTGAGCCCGACCGGCGAAAGTACAGAGGCTCCGGGGCTGTTCGCGCTGCTGAGGCGCGGTGACCTGCTGGTCCACCACCCCTACGACTCCTTCGACGCCTCGGTGGGCGCCTTCCTCGCCCAAGCCGCCGACGACCCGCAGGTGCTCACCATCAAGCACACCATCTATCGGACCTCGGGTGCGGAGAATCCGATCGGCCGCACCTTGATGCGCGCGGCGCGCAGCGGCAAGGAGGTGGTGACACTGGTCGAGCTGAAGGCCCGCTTCGACGAGGAGACCAACATCGACTGGGCGCGGAAGCTCGAGCAAGCGGGCGTGCACGTGGTGTATGGGATGGTCGGACTCAAGACCCACGGAAAGATTGCGCTGGTGGTGCGGCAGGAGGACGGCCGGATTCACCGCTACTGCCATGTCGGAACCGGGAACTACAACCCGGTGACGGCGCGGCTCTACGAGGATGTGGGCCTCTTCTCTGCCTCGCCGGAGCTGGGTGCGGACCTCTCGGAGCTCTTCAACGAGCTCACGGGCTACAGCCGAAACCCGCGTTTCCGTAGGATCCTGACGGCGCCGGGCGGCCTGCGCGCGGCCTTACTGGAGCTGGTGCGACAGGAGATGGATCAGCCGGACGGTCGGATCGTGCTCAAGTGCAACTCCCTGTCCGATCCGCCCATGATCGACGCGCTCTACGCCGCGTCCCGGGCGGGGGTGCAGATCGACCTGATCGTCCGGGGTATCTGCTGTCTGCGCCCGGGCGTACCCGGCCTCTCCGAAAACATCCGGGTGCGCTCCATCGTCGGGCGCTATCTCGAGCACTCGCGGATCCTGCGCGTCGGCAGCGAGGCGCGCGGACACCGCACCTTCATCGGCTCCGCGGACTGGATGCCGCGCAACCTCGAGAGCCGCGTGGAGGTGATGGTGCCCGTGGAGGAGCCGGCGCTCCAAGAGAGATTGGGTGAGGTGCTCGCGCTGCTACTCGCAGACGACGCGCTCGCCTGGGAGCTCGGTCCGGACGGTACGTGGACGAAGGTGGAGCGGACGGCGGGCGTCGATGCCCAGGCGGCGCTCCAAGAGCGCGCGATCGAGCGGTCCCTGTCCGGCTAGAACGACGCGGCTCGACTTCACCCGAGCAGCCGGGAACGCGTTGATCTAGACTGGCCTCCCGCTTTCGCCGGAGCGCATTCGCACCGATGACCGCCCGCTTGCCCACCCTGATCGCCTGCCTGCTCCTGCTGGCACCGCTCACTGCGACCGGTCATTCCGCAGAGGAGACAGCGGACCCGGTTGACGAGTTCTTCGTGCTCGAGGGCGTGCCCAACGATCTGGAGGAGCCCTGGCGGGAGTTCATCCAGGGCTGGAAGGCCTTCGGAAGCTGGCACTACCTGGTGCAGGAGGTTGTGAGCCTGCTGCTGGCCGCATTCCTCTCCGCGCTGATCGCCTACCACCCCCGCTGCCGCGGGGACGTCGAAGACCCGCTGAGCTATGAGCGGCCGAAGGCCATGGTCGTCTACGGAGTGGTGGCTGCGGCCATTGCCGAGATCGTGCTCTACAACCCACCCATGGCCTTCGTGGTGTTCGGGATCGGGGGGCTGATGCGCTTCCGGAGCGTGATGGGCTCCCCGAAGGACACGGGGCGCACGATCGCGGTCGCCGTGGTGGGGCTCGCTTGCGGCCTCAAGCTCTTCTCGCTGGCCGTCATGATGACGGCGTTCGGGTGGATCCTGACCCAGGTGCTCGAGTCGCGGCGCTTGCTGCGCCTCGAGCTGCGCAAGCTCCAGCCAGACGGAATTGAGGCGGCGGCGGCGAGCTACTGCCAGGCGCTCGAGGCGCGCGGCTGCCGTATCCGCAGCCTGCGCAAGCTGCCGACCAAGAGCCGTGTGGTGATCGTCGCGCTCGTACCCCACAGCCAGGATTCGGACGAGCTCGAGCGTTCGCTCGGTGTTCCTCCCGAGCTGGCCGGCAACGCAACCTGGGAATGGCCCGTTTGAGGGCTGGCCGCCGGGGCCACACCACCCTCGCCTGGTTGATCGCCGGTGCCTGGCTCGCCAGCTCTTCCGGCGCGCGAGCCGCGTCCGAGCTTCCCTTCACGCCGGAGTTCACCGAGCAGATCGATGCGGCCTTCTTCGACGCGGGCCGCCTCTCGCGAAGCAAGGTGGAGACCTACCGCGATGGCCTGGCGCGCCGCCGCAACCAGGCCCATGCGGTTTTCGGGTCGGAGCTGTGGGCCCAGGGAAGGGGCCGCAGGTCTGCGGGCAGGCGGGCCGCGCGCCGCAAGGTGGTGGAGGTCTACGATCTGGTCCTCGGCGGCGAGGACCATCCAGGCTGGCTCGACGAGCTCGTCGCACAGACCGACCCCGTCGCAGCGCGTACGCTGGCCGCGGAGATCCTGGAGATCGACTACGCGCTCCTCGTGGAGGGTGACCAGCCCTTCAGCCAGAAGCTGCCAGAGCACCTGGGGTCGATCGGGCTCTTTGAGTGGAACGTCCCGGCCTCGACCGAGGTGCGCCGCGCGGACCGCGAGTCGCGCAACCTCGTGGATCCCGCCACCGGTCTCTTCTACGAATACGAAGACCTGCGACGCTTGATCGAACGGGGCGAGGATCTCTCGCGGCTCGACCCGCCCTCGGATGGGAGCTTCTGGAGGGATCGCGGCGTCATCGCCGAGATCGACGTCGCCCGGTCCTACTATGAGGGTGGTCACGCGATCCACCACGGCCTGCACTATCCCTTCCCGTCCAGCGGCGGCGTACTCCGGAAGATCCGGAAGTCCCAGACCAAGCCCAAGTTCGAGATCGAAGTCGAGGTGGACGGCCGCAAGCGCCGCTACAAGCTCAAGGTGGGCGGCGAGATTCACGCGGAGCCCGTCACCGGGGCGTTGCTCTCGACGCTCGGCTTCAACGCCGACGTAGTCCGCCACGTCAAGAACTTCCGTATGGATCTGGGCGACATGAGCGTCGACGAGCTCCGCAACGAGTGGCGCTCCTACTTCGAGTTCCAACGCCTACACCTCTCCTACCGGTTCGACGACTACTTCGACGTCGGCGAGGACGAGCGGGGCGCGTACGTCGTCACCAAGGAGGGAAGCCTCACCGCCAAGCCCCGAGAGGTCACGCGGGTAGGGCCCTGGCCCTGGGGCGCCAACGGCAACGAGGGCCGTCGCGAGGTGCGCGCGCTGGGAATCCTGAGCGCATGGTTGGGTAACACCGACATGAAGGAGGCGGAGAACAACAAGCTGCTGCTGCGGGACGGCCCCGACGGGCGCCCCCGCCTCTATCACCTGCACCACGACCTGGGACACGCCTTCGGCCGCGTCATCAGCGAACAGATCGAGGCCTTCCCGTGGACCCTGGCCGGAAGCCGGCCGGGCCGCGTCCACCTGAACTACAAGTCCACCTGGAATCCGACCTTGCGCAAGCTGATCACGTGGGCCGACGCGCGCTGGATGGTGCGCCAGATCGCGCAGCTACGGCGCGAGCAAATCGAGCAGGCGGTCTCACTCGGCGTCTGGCCCGAGCCGGTGGCGAAGCTGCTCGTCGAGAAGCTGGTCGCGCGCCGCAACCAGCTCGTCGAGGCCTTCGAACTGCTGGGAGAGAGCACTCCTTCGGGCGAGATCAGGCTGCTGCCCTTCGACCGCGGCATCACCACCGCCGACGGTCGCGTCGTCGAAGGCGAGCTCGTCGACGGCGCCTTCGAGGGCTCGACCAAGGAGTTCGACAATTACTGGGAGGAGTTCATCGGGCCCGTGTGGGAGGCGGCCAAGCTCGCGGGCGTGGCGACCTTCCAGAAGACGATCGGAATGATCCCCGCCGTGATCTTCGACAGCGACTCGGTGGGTCTGCCAAAGTACTTGGTCCTCGACCTGCTCGTCACGCTCAAACGCGAGGTCGAGGCGAACCCGCGGCCGACCAGCGAGGGGGACTACTACCTGACCAAGGACAAGCTGCTGCTCGGCCTGAGGGTGGGCGGCGGTTTGATCGGAACGGGCACCACCGCATTCTACCGGGCCTGGACCCTGGTTCAGCCGTCGGGAACCCTGCGCGAGGCCCACTACGCGGGCGACAAGATACTGAACGTGCGCCTCCCCCATCACATCCGCAAAGAGAACCTGCCGGAGGAGTACGTACTGCTGCGCGAGAGCTACGTCGACGTCCGCGCCGGCGTGATCACCGAGACGCTCGGCGGCTCGGTCACGCCCGTCGGTGCCCGCGCGAGTCTGGCACGGGTGCGGCTCTCCCGCGACATCGTGTCGCGCAAGAACGGCCGTCTCCGCGCCTACCAGGATCGCTCCCACCACCAGAACCGGGACGTCGAGGGCTTCTTCAACCTGGTCTTCGTCCGCATCCCGTTCGCGTTCGGTGAAGTCGACGAGGGCAGCCTGGGCGGCGTGATCTACGACCTCCCCACCGAGACCGACGCGGACGACGCCTGGGCAGAGATGCTGGGCCAGCTCATCCGCGACGGGGACTTCTCGGGGGTCGAGGAACGTGTCGAGGGCATCCCCATCGAGTCGCAGTTTCGGGAAGCGCGCCGCTGGTTCCGGATCCCAATCTTCTTCGGACGGGCCGCGAACTCTCGCTTCGATGCGGTGAAGGTCTCACCTCCGGGTCGGCCGGTCGAGCAATCCCACTTCCAGTATCGCACAGGCGCCTCCGGCCACTGGAGCTTTCTCGACTGGGGGGAGGACTTCCGTCACGTAGTGCAGACGTCGGCGATCGCGAAGCCGAAACAGGATGAGGTCAAGCCAGCGATCGTCTCCACCTACTACAAGCGCGACCGCGACACCAGCGACGCAGAGCTGGGAGACGCCTACCTGCGCTTCGCCAACGGCCTGCGCTCGCGCGGCGGCCCGCTCATCGACTTCACACCGGAGCTCCACAGCGAGAACGGGATCTGGGGCGACCTCGAGGTGAAGGTCCGCATCGGCTACTCGCAGAAGGCAGTGAAGCGCCTGCGCGAGCTCGATCCGGAGGAGTACTGGAAGCGACTGCGCGGCGCCCTGGGTATCTCGGAGTCCCGCCTCGAGCGTTACCGGGGCTGGCTCAACGTGCGGGGCAAACTAGCCCAGGCCAAGCGCCTGCAGGTCCCCGCGCGCGTCCGCACTCCGATCCTCCGCTCACAGGCCATGCTGCGGAAGCTGCGCCGGGCGCAGGAGACCGACCGCAGTGAGGAGTGGATGCAGCACCTGGCCGACGCGCTCTCGCAGGCTTCGTTCCGACGCGGAGGCTGGTATGACCCTAGCGTGCTCGGGGTGCTGCACGATCTGCTGGGTCGCAAGCAAGTCTCGATCGAAGCGCTGGTGATGCCCCCGCCCTGGGTTGAGAACCGGCTGGTAGGGAGCGTACCCCTCTCGGGCAGCACGGGTCGCAGGAGCCACGAGCTGCCACGGCAGCTCGTGGAGTTTGGCCCGCGCTGCACCGCGGCCGTGTGGGAGATGCTGGAGACCTTCCCCCGATTCGAGAGCGACGACCTGCGCTGGCCCAAGCACCTGCCGGCCGAGTCGGGCAACGCCTGCGATGGCTCGTTGGGGGGCTTCACGCGCTAGCGGGGAGCCTCACCGTCACCGGCGTAGGTGTTCTGGTACGCGAGTCATGCATCCTCAGACCGTCGCAGGATCTGCGCCCGGGCTCGAGAACTCAACGTCCTGTGAAGGCAAGGTGGTCGTTGCATTGCTCAAGCGAAACGTCGGCCCTTGAGGTTGTCACGATTCGAGTACCAGATCCCGTCCTCGAGCAGATAGCGGAAGCCGCCTTTGCCATACCGCTCCGCATGCCGGAACGGCAGGTCGCCGCGAAGCTGATCGACCGTGATCTGCATCACCAGACGAATCTCCCGCGCAGCGGTTGCCGTCCCGGAGGCGAGGAATCCGGACAACGAGAGAATGGCTACGCAGAGACGAGTCATGGGTCCCCCCACCGGCGGCTAATGCGCCCCATCTCTGAATTTTGCTGGAAGATCGGTCCACTCGGGCTGCGGGTCGAGCGGCTTCAGGCGACGGCCCTTCAGAGATGGGTGATCGATCGGGATGCGCGCGGCGCGGAAGACCGCGTAGGGGCGCTCATCCGCACCCGCTGTTGCCGGCTTTCCGTCTGCCATGACGAGGTTTCCGCCAAAGGGATTGCGGTATTCCCAGACGATCTCGCCTGCTGGTGACAACTCGAGCAGCGTGCCGTCGGTGCCTGCGCACACGAAGGTGTTTCCGTTTTGCAACCGCGCTGCGCCAGAGATGAAGGGGGCAAAGCGATCCGGCGGTAATGCAGCCGTCCAGGCCAGCTCCGTGGGGCCATAGGCAGCATTCGTCGCGAGGCCGTAGGTCCCGTCCGAATTCAACGGCGGCGTGATTTCATCGATCGAAGAGAAGGCGCCCGCAGGTCGATCACGGCCGTTGTTGAAGACTGTCAGATTCCCTCCGCGCTCCCACCCTTCCGGGATCCAACGCACGTCGTGCTGGAAGAAGAGACGTGTAGAAGACGCATCACCTCGCCCGTAGCTCGCCGGATTGCCCCAGCGGTAGAGGATGTCGCCGCCCTTTCCGGCGCGACCTCCTTCTGAACCTCGAGCTTCTTCCGTGGTGGTCGAGTGGTCCAGGATCCAGACCTCTCCCAAAGACGGCACCGAGATGGCAATCTGGTCGAGGCCCGGGTGGTAGTCGATCGCGTTGGCGTGCAGGAAGTCCATCCGCAGATCCTCCGCCTCCGCTTCGGCATCCACGTAACCGAGCGCCTTCAACTGCTCGAGTTCCTCGGGGCTGATGGCCGACACTTCGGCGCCGGCGTTCAGATCGAGGCGCTCCGGGTGCCCGGCGGGGCTTCCGTAGTTGGGGAGGCTCACGTCGTGGTTCTGTACGAGGTGATCCCAGACATGCCACTGCCATACGATCTTGGCGCCGTCGGGGCGAATCGGCTGAATCTCCAGCACGAACTCCGGCATCAACCCGCTCTCAGGTGTCGCCTCTAGACGACGTCCAGCTTCGATCGCCTCTTCGCGCGTCTTCAGCTCCCAGCCGAGAGCGAGGATATTCCCGTTCGGGAGCCTTGAGATGTCGTGATGGAGAACGCGTTTCTCGTCGCCAAGCCTCCATTCCCAGAGCACCTGGCCATCCCAAGCGAGCTCCTGCAGTCCTCCGGTGACGCCCCCCTGGCGAAAATGGAGAATCTCTGGATCGCGGAAGCCCCGAAGCAAGGTTCCGTCCTCCTCCAGATAGTGCGAGAGGCCGCCGTAAGTGTTGTCCCAGGTATGGACGACGCTTCCGTCGTTCGCTGTCAGAAAAACGGACGTGGATTGGCTCGGGCTGAAGAGTACGTAGCCTGGCGTCGCCTCCGGTGTGTTGCTCACCAGGCCACGCGGCATCGCGGGAGGAGGCAAGGAAGGGAGCTGTGCCTGGGCGGCCGACGCCAAGAGAGCCACGGCGAGCAGCAGCTCGGGTATCCAAGTGATTCGCATGTCGGCATCCATCCTATGTCCGCAGGGTCTCTGACCATGGGAGAAAGTAGCGATCCAGCAGCGGTCGACGTCCGCGCTGCCGAGAATTCGGGCGCCAAAGGTCCTCTATTGTTTCGGGTCGGTCTGCTGGATTTGCTTGGATACCAAGCGGGAGTTGCTGGATACATCCGCCCCGAGATACGCTCTAACTGCCCAATTCCATTACGAAGCACAGAGCACGGGCTTTCTGAATCGGTGCTAGCCAAGCTAGCCGGGTACGCAGCGCCGCGCGTCGTCGTCGAGATGCACCTCCACCACTCGAATTCCGCGGGCCACACTCACAACGCCTTGCCAGGGCGCCGATACATCCAGTGTGCGGTCTGCCAACCTCAGTGTCTGGGTTCTCGTGATTCCTGGCGTCTTCCTGCAACTGGTCGGCGCGAATCTCCCCGATTCCGTCCTGCTCAGCCTCGGGACGGTCGTCCAAGGAATTGGGCTCTGGATCCATTGCCGCGCCAAGGGCCGCAGTCGCTGGTGGGCGCTCCTGGCGCTCGCCCCTGGGTTCGGATGGGTTGGCGCGGTCTACCTCAAGAGCCCGGCGCAGCTCGAAGCCCTCGCTCGCGAGAAGGCGAACCGGCGCATGAACCGCAAGGACTCGCGCATGAGCCGCATGGCCGTGGCAGCGTTCGCGGCTGGCGCTGCCTTCTACCTCCTGTTCCTGTTTGCTATCGAGACCGGCATACCGGCCTGTCGCGGGATGAGTCCGGAAGTCACGGACAGGCTGGAGAGCTTTCTCGCCATCGCTCTCCCGCTGAGCGTGGCCGCGCTGCTGTTCGGGTCGGTCGCGAACTTTCGCATCGCTCGGAGTCACGGCCGACTCCGTGGGCGCCAGCTGGCTCAGCTCGCCGTGGTCCTCAGCGTCATGAGCCTGCTCTGCACGATGGCGATACCCCGCTTCTTTCTCTGGCGAGAGTTTGGTGCGGAGACCCTGGCACTTCGGACACTCCACCGGGCAGAGTCGGGCTATCGATCGCGCTATCCGGGGACCGGCTACAGCCCGGATCTCCGATCGCTCGGACCTCCGCCGCGAAGCGTGACCGCGTCGGTGAAGCGCGCGGGAATCGTGGCCGGCCCGCTCTCCGAGGGGATCTACTGCGCGGGCAAGGGTCGGCTCCGCTATGAGCCCCACACAGGGGACGACGGGACGGTCGTCGCGTACGAGATTCGTCTGAATTCGCGTCTCTACACGAGACGGATGGACGAGACCGGCACGATCCAGTTCGCCGTGAATCCCCTGGAGTGACTTCGTGAACCCGGGCCGATGGGACAAGGCCGCGTACGCCACTCTGGAGCTGGCGTTCGCGTGCGCAGAACACCTGGGGCTCCCGTTGGCGGTCCTGGCGTGGAGCAGCGTGTTCTTCGGAGCCGTCGGGATGGTCGGCGTATTGAGGCGCCACTCGCTTCGGCCGTTCCTGCTGCCCTCGATCGGCGTGGGCGCGCTCGCCCTGTTCGCCCACTCGCTCGACTACTGGGTCACGCTGCGGATGAGCCCGAATCTTGCCATGGAGGCGAACCCGATCTGGCGGATCGTCATCGACGGCTTCGGCCTTCGACTGGCACTGGCATACGGACTCAGTGGCAAGCTCCTGCTCTCGGTACTCAGCTTCGAGTTGTTCGCCTATTACCTGGTGCAGCGAGAACGGCTCTATCCCGCGGGAGTCGGCGGACTCCGATCGTTCTGGGACAGCTATGGCCGCACCGGCAACGGATACCAGGCCGTCCGCGGGGCGAATCTCGTGAACTTCTTCTGCTTCGCCTTCGCGCTCCAGAGTCCCTTCGTGGTCTACGTAGCTCTCCTCAACAGTCTCGTGAATCAACCCGCCTATCTTCGTCTGCCCTCCATGCCGACAGCGTTGGTCCTGTACCTGGGCGCCCTCGCCGTCAGCTACCCGCTCGTCACCTACCGAGCGTTTCGCCGATCGCGCTGTGCCGTCTAGCCGGCCACCGAGGCGCGTTCCCGCCCCGAGGAGAGTCATGTCGCGACAAGTCTGGCTTCACCTACGCCACCTGATCCGTCGGTGCGCATGGCTGCTGGCGTCCCTCTCGTCGTTCTTCTTCCTATCCACGACCGCGGCCCGGTTTCTGCGCTCCCTCGGCGATGCGGAGTCGGTGGCGGTTCTGCCCTCCATGCAGCTGATGTTCTTCAGCCTACCGAGCCTGTTCTTCTCGGTGCTCTGCTGGTCCAAGCTGGTGGCTCGCTTCCCCTCTGCAGAAGCGGGCTGGGCCGGGCGCATGCGGGGGGCAGCTGGGATCGTGGGCGTCAGCTTTGCAGCTCCCGCGCTCATCATCGGCGGGACGGCCCTGGAGTCCGACCCCCGGCTGCTAGCGGTCACTCTGGGCTCGCTGCTCGTGTGGGGGGCGCTTCTGCTCCCCCGCCTGCTCGTGCCCGGTCTGCGTGGCGGCGCGGTCGCACAGGACGTCGCGGATCTGAAGATCAGGCCAGTCGGCTGGGGCTCGGCCATCGCGAGGTTCGGGCTCCTCTTCGTGCTGGTCGGCATCGCCTTTCCCAACTTCCTGCACTTCGGACGGCAGCCGCGTTGGCACGAGGCGAGGGTGCAGCTTGCAGCGATTCGCACGGCCGAACTGTCCTACTTCAACGAGTTCGAAAGCTACCTTGGGGCGGGGCCCCATCCAGCGAATCCTCCGGGCCGCGGCAAGCAAGCTTGGCGGCTCAGCCCGGACCGTGCAGTCGAAGGATTCGACCAGCTGGGTTGGGAGCCCGAAGCTGGCGTGCGATGTCAGTATGCTGTCGCAGTGAAGGCGGGGGAGCAGCCCGGAGGTCGAAACACGGAGTTCTCCGCGGAGGCGCTCTGCGATACGGATGGAGATGGCGAAACCCTCGCCTGGGGCTACATCCACGCCGCCCCCGGGTCCACCGTCGGTATCCCCGGGCCCTTCGGCCGCTGTCCGGAGACCGGTGTACTCGATCCGGAGGGGCGGCGACGCCTGAATAGAGTCGGACCCTGCGATGCGAAGTCGGGCCGGACGGTCTTCTGACGATCTCCACAAGCGCGTGTCCCGGCACATCGATCCGCCGCCGGGTGCGCGTTCTGGGTCGGTCTCCTAGCCTCCACGGCTGGACAGCTCTACTCGCCGGAGTCTTCGCTGTTGGGGCGACCTTCATCGGGATCCGATTCGTCTTCGGCATCGGCGCGATT
>CAXMOC010000178.1:0-2199 GCA_964194865.1 uncultured Opitutales bacterium
CCAGTCCGAGCTCGATCGAGTTACGACCCCGAGCCCGCAGTAGCTCCAGAACTGTCGCTTCGTGCGGAAGCGGTGAGGCGTAATGACGACCGGGACGAGTCGTGCGGCGCGAATCGGTCCGAAGCCCGGTGCCGTCTCCAGTGTGCGGACGATGGCGTGCTTCTTTCCCTCTCGCAGAAGGTCGGCTTCCGCCTGCTTCTTCTGCTCCAGGAGGAAGTCGAGATGATCGTAGAGCCGGGTCGCCCTTGTCTGTGCACTGGAGCAGAGCTGTTCCTGCCACTCGTTCCTCTGTCGAACGCCGTAGACATTCACGCCAGCCACCAGGATCCCGCGTGAGCGATACAGACTCTTGATCCGGGCCTGAGCCCGCACGACATCCCCGACCAAAGTCATATGGATCCGCGAGAGATCGCGAAGGCGCGTGAACTGACGAGGCGACTTGAAGACCGACGTGTCGAGATTCCCAACCCGGAGCTTCTCGGCCAGGCCATAGGCATCGCGCTTGTCGCTCTTCGAACCGCCGCTCTGCGTGACCCCGGCGACCACGATCTCGTCCACGTGGGGAACCAGCGTCTCGTACAACCAGGCGCTCTGAAGCCCCTCTTCGAACACCAAGTGCTTGCGTCCCGGGATCATGCGGACCGCCTCGACTAGGGCTTGACCATTGGTCTCGATCGGGAAGTCGCGGAGCTTGCGGCCCTTCTCGGAAATCACTGCCAGCGTACAGCTCGCGGCGTGCACATCGAGTCCGAGATATCGTTCCATCGTTGGTGCCTCCTCTCGTTGGGGATTGTTGATTCCACAACTCGAGGATGTCCGACGGGACCGGGAGGCACCAACCTTCGTGTTCTAGAGCGACCTGGCTTCTCCCTGCAGACGTCACCCCCCTATGATGCTTATCTACGGAAGAGCTCGCCGACGCGAGTCCGGGCCATGGTAGGCTTCACCCCCGCCGGTACGGCTGGAGGATCGGTTGAGCAGGACTCGTCGAAGCGAATCGTGGCTGGCACGGACATGAATGGGCCGCAGACCAGACCGAGCCGTGGGATGGTATGGAGCCTCGTGGCGACATTGGCTTGCCTCGGCGCCGCCGAGGTCGTGGTTCGCTCCGCCGGCATCGAGCCGCTTCCCTGGCCGTCGTCGGACCTGCAGACCTTCCCGGAACTCGAGGTCGATCCGCTGCTGGGAACGATGGCGCGGCGGGGCTGGAAGGGAGCCTGGCTGGCGTCTTCTCCACTATCGAATGGCTTCGCGGTCGAGATCGACCTGCGTGGCTACCGGGAAACGGGATTCCCGCGGTCGGCTTCGTCACTCCCGCGGGTGGCGTTTCTGGGCGACTCGTGCACCTTCGGGTGGAACGTGGATACCCGGGAGACGTTCGTTGCGCAGCTCGACGCCCTCCAGCGCAACGGCGCCAAGCCTCCGTTCGAGCTGATCAACGCGGGGTATCCGGGAAATAGCGCCGTTGTCGGCCTCCACAAGCTTCGGGAGCGGATTCTTCCGATGGAGCCCGATCTCGTGGTGCTGGGCTTCTCCGCGAACAACGCGTTCCGCTTCTCGCTCGCGAGTGACGTCGAACGCTTTCGCTTTCTTCCACTGCGCAGGCTAGCCCTGAGATCGCGGTTGCTTCATGTGCTCGCAGCCCACATAGCGAACTCGAGGTTCGCCGCTGACAGAACCCACCCGCGCGACCCCGACGCGATCGGGCAGACTCCCCTTCACGAGCTGAGGCGGGTCGCGACGAGAGCGGAGTTCGAGACTGTCTCGAGACGCGCTGTCGCGGAGGCGCGCGCGGTGGGTGTCCAAGTGCTCTTCCTGCTGCTTCCGCGCGCGGCACAAGTCTCGGATCGGTACCGAAAGGAGGATGCCGCGCTCTCCCACCACACGCGGCCGCTCCGCCGAAATCCGCGTTCGCGACAGCCGAGCCCGCGGGAACGCGCTTTGCTCGAGGTGTCGTGCCTGGACCATACGCGAGAGGACGCCCTCTCGCTCCTGCACGAGCGGATCGACGACTGGCACCCGGTGCGGCCGCAGAACACGCACCTGCTGCAGCTACTTCGCCGAGGGGCCACCGCTTTCGCCGAGGGCGACTATCAGGCGGCGCGAGTCGAATTCTCCGGAGCCGTGACGCTCCAGCCCGATTCCCCGCTCGCCCTATACGATCTGGGAGTGGCGGAGCTGGCTGTTGGAAACGTGCCG
>CAXMOC010000179.1:0-2850 GCA_964194865.1 uncultured Opitutales bacterium
TGGTGGAACGGGCGGACTGGGAACTCAAGCTGCTCCACGAGCGTGGAGTCTGTCGCATCGTCGCCAGCGAGCAGATCTCGGTGGGGATCGACTTCCGCCAGCTGGGTGTCGAAGCCATCGAGGTGCTCGATGGAATTCGCACAGCGGGCGGCTTCATCGTTGCGCTGTGCCCTCACGCAGCGGTGACCACCGATGCCGCAACCCTGGACCGCTTTCACATCGGTCGCGCCACGGATCCGACGACGGCGAATATCCTCGGCATCGCGCTGGGTGCGAGCTACGTCGAATGGGCACCGACGGGTTTGCGCCCGACCCTCGCCTATCCAACGCCTGTGCAGACCGCGAAGAGTCTCAGCGAAACCCTCCACAGCCCGCGCTTCGCGCGACTCCGCAAACGTCTGGGCGACTCCAAGCTGCGGACTGCGCTTTGCGAAGATGCGATCTCGCGCGGTTCGCGGGTCGAAGACCTCCTCCAACGACTCGTGACGTCGAAGCGTTCGAAGCCGGGGCGGGTCGAAGCCCAATCACTAAATGGCGTCTACGACGATGGCTGCCCGTGGTCGGGCGTGATCGCGTCGGTTCCGCCCTCACAGCGGCCACTCCGATACGCAATCCTGTCTTCCAATCGGGGCAACCAGACGGTTCCCGAGTTCGTGCAGCGCTTCAATCGATCGCGCAGCCGCCGCGCGCGGATCGCGTGGAATGGCGGCTACATCCTGAACCCCGAACTGGTGGGAAAGCTCGGCCTCCCCGAGAGCTACATCGGTTCTCCGCTGGGCTTGATCATTTCGCAAGGGCGGCTGTTGAGCCCGCCTCTCTTCAACAAGCCCGCATTTCTGGTCGGAGAGGATCGGACGCTCTCGATTCGTCGCGTGAGTTGCGAGCTGGGCCTGACCGTTCGAGCCAACCGAATCACCGTCGAACTCGGCCCGGAAACGCGAAATCTCGAGAACCCCGGAACGGATGTGTGCTTCTACGATCTATTCCACGATTCACCCACACTGCCTGGGGACGGCCGCACGATCGTGCGACTGGTGGGCAATCGAATCATGGAGATCGTGGATACGAAGCCGGGCGAGAACCCGCCGGTCCTCCCCGTCGGCCTCGTAATTTCGTTCCCCCCCGGCGGTATTCCGAGCGGCTGGAAGGCCGGCCGGGCGCTCGCAATCAAGGTCGCCGGATTGGAAGACATCGCGAATGCGGTGGAGGCCGGCCCCCTTCTGCTCGACGAGGGCCGGATCGCGATCGACATGGAGCGCGAGGGATGGAAGACGCGAACCTCCATCCAGACCCAGGCCGCGCGGATCGACTACCTCGACATGCGCGGACCGAAGATCGCGATCGGTCTCGACGACCAGGGAACCCTGGTGGTCCTCGTGGTGAACGGCCGCATTCGCGAGTCGGTTGGCGCAACCCACGTCGACATGGCGGAAATCCTACTCGAGCGTGGGATGCGAAGCGCGATGGGATTCGATCCAGGTGGGAGCGCAACGCTGGTCGTCGGCAAAGAAATCCTGAACATTTCGCCTTACAACCACGACTACGAGCGCAACGTCTACTCTCTCCCCCCGGAGCCCCGCAGTGTCGCGAACGTAGTGGTGGGCTATTGATTCGATACCGAAGGACTCTCCATCAGTGCCACCTGGGTGCCGTTTCGGGTGTTCTGTACGGTTCTAAGGTGGCGATAATATTAGCAACGGCTTGTTCCATTCGGTGGTCCTCACTAACCGCGACTCGCGCTGAGAATCCGGACCGCAGGGCTAATGCTGCGGAGTACATTGGAAGCACGGTGGAGTTGCGCCGGGCGCGCATTGCGATCGCTCACAAACGCCGAGTGGGCCTTCAGGAAGCGGACATTGCGCACCGGACTCTGTGCAGGTGGCGGAGGGACCGGTGGAGAGGGCGCTGGGTTCGCAGGCCAAGAGAACCAGGGCCGCAATCGCCGCAATCGTGTTGAAGCGCGGGAGTGATCGCGGACTACCAGGCGGGCCGAATTTCGAGAAGCGATTCATTTCAGATCTTCGATGAGTGCATTGATACTATTCAGCATAGAGTCGTCGCCGCCTTATATCCGTGTGACCAGCCCCCAGTGCTGAGCCCATACGCTATGCGATTTTTCGCAGGCGCGCGGTAAGCATTCGAGCCTATGGCACAGTGATCGGTAGCGCAGCGCCTCGCACACGCGCCTTTTTGTTTTTCGGCCGAATCAGGCGGAGAAGTCAAACCCCCATCGGGGGTGGGGGGTGCGCCCATGTGCCCAAATCTGGTGCCGCCTGGGTGCCGTTTCCGGTGTTGAGTGCGGTCCTGGGTGCCGCGATATGCCGCTCTACGCCGCTATACGCGGGTCGCTAGAGCGTAAGTCATTGATCTTCCATCAAGCCCTCGCAAACGCCAACGTATCGTCAACGTCTCCGCAGACACGGATTCGACAAGCGAGCGAAGCGAACAGGCGGACCCCTCCCGGCGCGACATGATCTCAGCTGTCGCAGACATCCAACCTTCGTCAACACTCCCGTAGTCGCGCTCGCGCGCGAACCGGCTACCGTGGTACCGGCCTGATAAAAGGATCTGAAAAAAGAACACCCGATGTATGAAATCGATCCGTCGAGAACAGACCTCGTCGAAGAGTTTCAGAATAATCCGGCTGGGCCTTACAGCCCTGAGCTCGCTCTGATTGTCAATCGGCTGCGGCTTATGCCGTTGGCGGATCGTCATGTCCTGGTCTGCACGAAGCCTGGCCGAGAATGGGTGCTCGCCAAGATACCGCCGGAGCGGGGCGCCAAGATGGAACTCTACGAAGATCAGCGGTTCAGCGATTACGACGAGGGCGTCTGGGAAGTCTTCAAACGG
>CAXMOC010000180.1:0-7667 GCA_964194865.1 uncultured Opitutales bacterium
TGGCGATCGCGCGCGCCTGCTCGTTCGCGAGCGTCGGGTCGAGCCAGGTTGTATGGGCCGTGCCGACGTGGCTGTGCTCGCCCTCGGGACCGTGGCCGTGGCTGACGGCGCCCTCGAACGCGATCCAACGATCTCGGAAGCCGGCGGAGGTATCGACGCGACGGCCGCGTGGTAGAGAGGCCTGCCCCGTCCAGCGCGCATAGCCCGCGCCGTTCTCGACGATGAGATCGGCCTCCTGATACGCTGCGATCGTCTCCGGCGGCGGCATCCAGAAGGCGGGGTCGAGGTCGGGCGGCGCGGGGAACACGACCTCGACATGCGCACCGCCGATCCGCTGTGTGAAGTATTCGAGTGGATGATTGACGACGTAAACGGAGAGCGGAAGGGATCCATCGACGCGCTCCGACGCTTCGTCTTCGGCGACATCGGTGCAACCCAGCGTGAGCGTTAACGCGATCGCACTCGCGACAAGGGATCTCAACGCTCTGCGCAAGCCCATCGCTCGACCGACGACGCTCCTCATGAGGTCAGCAACACCCGAATCATCTCGGATCCGAAGCGCTCGGTCAGCAGGGTGAGGAGCCCCGCGAGCCCGAGCCCCATCGACACCACGACCACCACCTCCGAGGCGAGAATCGCCACGATGCTGGTCCGGGCACCCCCAATCTTGATCATCGTGTCGATCTCGCGCGCTCGCAGTCTGAAGGAGAGCATGAAGACGAGCGACGCGGTCGCCAGCGTCGCGATTGCGACCACTCCGATGGCCGCCACGAGGTAGCTCCGAACCGTGAATACGGTCTCGAGCAGCTCCGTCATGCTCTGCGCTGGGCGCACGACCTGGCTCGGCTCATCCGGGCTGGCATAGCGCCCCATCAATAGACCGCGCGATTTCACGTCGTGGGGCACTGCGATGATCGCCGAGACGGGATGCCCGGACCGATCGCCATGGAAGTGGAACGATTCGCGGTTGGCGTCCGTAATGCGATTGAACTCGACCACGGACGCGTTCGCCGTGATGCGATCGCCTTCGCGCGACAGCACCGCGGATTCGGCTCGAGCCTTCGCCAGATCTTGATGGCCGTGACCAATCCCCTCGATCACCCAGGCCGTCTTGATGTCCACGAAGACGGCGGCGTCATCGGGGCCGAATGCGGGTGCCAGCACGCCGACGACCGTGAGCTCGAGCGGGTACACACCCCCGAGGTCGAATGCGCTCTCGGGTGAGGAAACCACCACATCCCCCGGCGCCAGATCCAATACCCGTGCCGCCTCTGCACCGACCACGCACTCGCCGAGCTGCACCATCCGTCTGCCCGCCTCCATCCGGAGGCCGCGAAAGTCCAGGTACTCGAGGGTCGTTCCCACGATGGGCTGATCGCGAACCCGGAAGCGAACGTGAAGCGGGATGGCCTCAGCCAGCCCGCTCTCTAGGATCCGATCGACCTCGCCATGACGCGCGGGCGGCGGCGGGTCGGATTCGAAGTAGAGCGCGCTCAGCACCAGCTCCAGCGCGCTGCCTCTCGCGCCGATCAGCAGCGGCGTGGTCTCCGCCCGCGCCATCAACTCCTGAGCGCTCTTCGCCACCAGTACGTTCAGGCCAACGGGCAGGAACGAGATCGTAGCGATGGCGGCGACCAGGATGACCGTCTTCATCCGATGATGTCGCAGGTAGCACCACGCCAGATACAAGCTGTCCTTTGCCAGACTCATGACGACGCCTTCCCTCGAGAAGGCTCCGAGTCAATCGACTGGAAATCGATGACTCGCGGAAAGCGGCCGAGCAGGTCGTGGTCGTGGGTCACTGTGAGCAGCGTGGCATCGTGCTCCTTCGCGTAGTCGCGCAGGATGTCGATCACCCGGAACTTGTTCGCAGGGTCGAGGTTTCCCGTCGGTTCGTCGGCGAGCAGCAGCGACGGCTCCGTCACGAGGGCCCGGCAGACCGCCACGCGCTGCCGCTCACCTTGGGAGAGGTGAGTCACAAGACGATCGGCCGCCTCGGCGAGCCCTACGCGCTCCATCAGGGAGCGGGCCCTATCCCGCGCGGTTGCGTCCAAGCTCAGCGCCGGCGTGATGCGGTACGGCAGCACGACGTTGTCCAGAACGCTCAGATGCTCGAGCAGTGCGAACTCCTGAAACACGAGCCCGAGTTTGCGGATGCGAAACGCGCGCCTGCTCGCGTCAGAAAGCGCGCTCATCGCGGTCCCGTCTACCGCGATCCGGCCGCGCTCGGGCTGTTCGATTCCGGCAACCAGGTGAAGTAGCGTCGTCTTGCCCGAACCGCTCGGACCGATCAGACCGACCTGCTCGCCGCGAGCGAGCTCGAGCCCCGGAACGCGAAGCTCGAATTCACCTTCGCGATATCGAAACAACACGTCGCTGACTTCGACCATGGGGAGGGCGGTCTTCCTCTCGATTCGTTTGGTGTCGTGTTCCCTCGAACTCACTTCACAGCCGCTCTTCCTCGATCAGCTCGAGATCGATCAGCTTCCAGATTCCGTCCACAGGTGCGACCAATAGCTCCGCGCGCATGCGATTGCGGCGTTGGTGCACATGCCCCCAATGCCCGACGGAGCCGCTGACGTTCCAGATGGCGTCCGCTCGAAAGGCACCTCCGTCCGCCCGCTCGGCGGCGAGGGATTCGAGCTCGATCTCCTTGACCTTGGCACGGGCGCCGCCCTGGTTGGCGAGCACGAGCCCGCGTCGGGTGTCCAGATAGATTCGCTCGAGCAGATCGCCCGCAGCGCTCTGCTCGAGAACGTCGTAAATGCGCTCTTCGCCGCGATGGTCGAAGGCCCGATAGATATTGTGGAGCAAGGCGGTCACGACCTCGCGACTGCGCGCCTCGTCGAGTCGCGCATCGCGGGCCATCCAGAAGAGTCCGATCGCACAGGCCATGAGCGCAAGCGCCAGCGGGGCGCGCGGACCCGGACGACCGCGCATCCGGACCACGGCGCCGAACGCCGCAGCGAGCAGGATCCAGCGGAGCCACAGCGCCGCACGGGCGATGGACGACGGCGGCGGCACCACCTCGGTGAGCGTCGGCAGCTCCGGATTCTTCAGAAAGTTCTGCCATTCGAGCACACGCCATCCGGGGTCGAGCAAGGTCGGAAGTGGGCCCGCCTGATCGACCGCCGAGGCCGGCACCTTCTGGAGCCGCTCGCTCCAGAGATCCCACTCCATGGTGACACGCTCGGGTAGCCCATCGGTGGGATATACGAAGATCACACCGAGCACCGCGGAGTAGATGTCGAGATCCTCCGGCGGATCGATCACCCGACTGGTCCGGAGTGTGCGCTCGAGAAAATGGATTCGGGCGAGCTCGGGCGCGATGGTCTCGCCATCGATCTCGACGGGCTGGCGATCGCGCAGAAACTCGGCAACCCGCCTCTTCAGCTCGGGCTGGATCTCGGCAGGGATCGTCTCGCGCCCTTCGAGTCCGAGATCGACCCATGCTTGGAGGTCGAGAGGCCTGACGATCACCTCTTTGCGCACCTCGTAGGGCTCCACGTAGATGAATCCGCTCATGGATTCGGCGTACTGCCGCACCAGACTTCGCGTTCGGAAGCGCGTGTACCACGGATCGTCCCAATCGAGATCGAGCACCACTCCGCGACTGAGGTAGCGGAAATCATTGACCGCAACGCCGCGGTGGTAGGCGACGAAGCCGAGACTGGCACCGGGAGGCCCCGAGAAGGTGAGCGTTTCGGGCTGCCCCTCGAACGGATAGACGAGGCGGGCCATCAGCACGGTCTCGGGGCGGTCGCCCTCCTTGGTTGGCAGCGGCTCTCCCGTGATGCTGTCGCGAACGACGCGCTCGCGTGGACCGATCTCCTGCACGCCCCCAGAGAGAACCTCCCCATCCGGTCCGAGGATGGGGAGGTCGCGAGAGAAGAACTCCTCTAAGCGCTCGGCCAGCGGCCGGGGGCCGTGGCCCATGCGCTCGTAGATCTCATCTGGCATGAGATTCCGGAAGGCGGCCATGTCGGCTGCGCCGATCTCGAGCTCGGCCAGAATCCGGCCCTCATGGATGAAGAACTCGACGATCGTGGTCGCCTCCATCGCATTGCTGCGAACGATCGCGTCCCCGGCCGCCACGGTCGGGAGGAGGATGAATGCAAACGCCAGCAGCACCTGCGTTCGGAACGGGCCCTGGGGAGTGGCTCGCATTGCGTCCCTCAATCGACCGGACCCGCCCGGTAGCATGGCGTCGGCCCGGTCAGAAACGGATCAGTAGGCCACCCGCCAGAGCCAGGATCACGTTGGCGAAGGCGTAGGTCCCCGCGTACCCCAAGGTGGGCAGCGAGCTGCCCGCCTGCTTGTTGACGATACCGAGGGCGGGGGTGCTGGTGGCGGCACCGGTAAGCGCTCCCATCAGGATGACCGGGTGGAGGCGCAGCGCGTAGTGGCCGAACGCGAAGCCGAGCAGCATCGGGAGCGTCGTCACCAGCATGCCGGCGACCACGAGCTCTGGGCCCGCCTCGCGGAAGGCCGCCACGATCCCGCCGCCCGCGCGCACGCCGACCCCCGCCATGAAGAACATCAGGCCGAACTCCATGAAGACCCAACGCGCCGCCGGCGGCACCCGCCCGAGGTTCGGCACCTGGGTGCGCAGCAAGCCGATCAGCAGACCAGCGAGGAGGAGACCGCCGGCCAGCCCCAAGCCCACCGAGATTTTTCCGATCTGGACCGAGAAGAGACCGGCCGCGATGCCGGCAGCGATCCCAAAGATGAAGGTCACGAGATCGGTCTCGTGGATCGGGCGCTCGGCGTGGCCCAGCCTGCGGATGAGTTCGTCGAGCGGGAGCCCGCCGCCCGTCACGATCAGGACGTCTCCCTTGTGGAGCTTCAGGTCGGGGCTGGGCGGGAGGTCCATGCCCGCCCGGGAAATCTTCGAGAGGAAGAGGCCGCGCGTCTCGACGATCCCCAACTCGGCCGCCGTGCGCCCGACGGCCTCTCGCCGCGTGATCACCACGCTGCGGGTCTCGGGGCGCTCCTCGAGCAGCTCGTCATCGTCGACCTCCGGGCCGAGGAGCTCGCGGGCACGACTCTGCTCGGAACGCGTTCCGCCGACCGCCACCAGATCGCCGGGCTCGAGGGTGAATCGGGGCGCGGCATCGTGCACCACCCCGTCGCGCTTGAGCCGCCCCAGCACGCAGCCCGTGCGCTCCAAGAACTCCTCTTGCTCGATCTCCCGGCCGACAAGATCCTCGCGCTCGACCCGATAGGCGCGCAGGATCGGCAATCCCGCGCGCTGCCACGGCTCGCGATCGAGATCAGCCGCCTGCCCAAGGTCGCGCAGCTGCGCGAGCTTCGCAGCTTCGCTGGGCAGATCGATGCGCAAGATGCGCGGCATCAGACGGACAAGGGTCACTAGGCCGACGAGGCCGTAGAGATAGGTGATGGCGTAGCTCGCGGTGAGGTTGCCGGCCGCTACCGCCGCCGACGCCCCCGGCGGGAGATCGGCCATGCCAGCGTCGATGGCGTCTTGGGCGGCCACGAGGGTGGGCGTACTGGTTAGTGCGCCCGCCAGCAGCCCGGCCGAGTAGCCCGCCCCTAATCCCAGGACCTGTGCCAGCCAGACCGTAACCAGCACCGCGACTGCAGCAACGAAGAGGGAGAGCAGCAGGAACCGGCCGCCGTCCTCCCGGAAGGCACTGAAGAATTGCGGGCCGGCCTCTAGCCCGACGCAGTAGATGAAGAAGATGAAGCCGATCGACTGGGTGTTGAGGGGAATCCCGATCTCCAGGTGTCCCATCACCAAGCCGACAACCAGTACGCCCGCGGTCGAGCCGAACTGGAAGCCGAAGAGCTTGACGTTGCCGACCAGGTAGCCCGTGCCCAGGAGCAGGAAGAGCGCGAACTCGGGCGCGGAGCGCAGCGCCTCGACCAGGGCTCCCACTAGCTCTCCGATCACGATCCGACGTCCGCGAGCTGGCTGAGCCTGCGCTCGACGTCATCGAGCTGGTGGCGGATAGGCGCCACACCCTCGAACCGGAGCTCGTCCCGCCGGACACGTCCGAAGTCGTCGTGGAGGTGATGGCCCTTCCCAGAGGTGAGCGCGGGTGTTGACCTGGGACGACCTAAGATCATGATCGCACTCCATGCACGAACACTAGGCGAGAGGGAAATCCCCCTAGTTCGAATTCCTAGGCGAGTAGGGCGTTGGACTCCGCGTTGAGCAGCCCCGTTGTAGCGTGGAATCAGCGAAGCGCACAAGCATGGGAATCGCGATAAGGCTCAGATTTCCCTTGCGATTCAGCGACTGGAGAGACCAAACGCGCCGGCACGCCTTGCACCGTAGCCGGGGACCCAGGTGCGGGGAGCCCGCCCGACGCGGACCGCCGGCTACCGTTTCGCCGCTTCGAGGGTGGCGACAAGAGAGCCTTCGGCGGTGCGCATCTCCATTCTGTCGCCGGTCATTCGATAGGTGGCTGCGGTGCCGAGGGCGGTCAGGTATTCCTGCCCTTGCTCCATGATCCCTTCCGGCTCGGCGCAGAATCGCCGGGTCGCGATGGGCAGGCCGATGGCGATGGTTTTCCCGTCGACTTGATACCCGGCACTGTACCGATTACAACCGGCCGAACCGCTGATGCTGCCATCCTCGCCAAAAGCGGCGGTCATCTCGGTGCCGATGATCGAGCTGACGACACCCCCCCGTCCGTTGTTGTGGCCGATGACGACCCAGCTCGTGCCGCCCAACTCGCTGGGTTGCGGTCCGAATCTCATCGTGCCGCTGTCGTACTTCAAATCCACGTACAGATCACCGCTCCGAAAGAAGTAGATGGCTGCCCCAACGAGTTGGCCCGCGAACCGCTCGCCGAGCGAATCCTCCGGGCAGGCGGCCATGGTAGAAGGTCCCAGAGCGATCGTGATGGCATTTCCGTCGACCGTGTAGGTGCCGCCCGCCCGATTGCAGTCCGCTTGAACGGCCACCGTTCCGTCCGCGATGAAATGGACCATGTAGTTGACAGGGTCGTCGGGCACGAACTTGTCATCGTCGTTCATCAGGGTCTCTTGCCACTGCCACATGGTTCCGCTCAGGTCGGACGCGGTCCCCGCTTGCCCCGACAGCTTCGGGATGCACAGCACCCAGCCCGGCTCAATCCAATCGGGGTTCTCGATGTCGGTGTAGGCGTCATCGCGTCTTGCATTGTTGGCGTGCACAATCAGGTCGTAGGTCAAGACATCGCCCGAGTACTTCTCGGCAATCTTGCTGAGCCAGTCTCCCCGTTGCACGATGTGTTCTGCCTCACATTGCACCGGATCTCGGGCCAGGGCGTCGGTGAGAAACGGCTCAGCGAGTAGGGCAGGCGCAGCCACAAGTAAAATTGTCATTCTCACTTACGTCAGCTCGCCCACATCGGGGCGATCTTGGCCTTCCGCGTCTCCCCGCCGCGGCAGCAGCAGCGTCATCGTGAGCATGCCCAGCGCCGCCGCGACGGCCGAGGCTGCAAGCACGCCGACCTTCGCCGCGTCGACGGTGTCGGCGTCCAGTGCCAGTCCGGAAATGAATAGCGCCATGGTGAAACCGATCCCGGCGAGAAGGCCGCCGCCGAGCAGGAGTCCCCACGTCACGCCCTGGGGCAGCGCGGCAAGTCCCGCACGGATCGCGAGCCAGCTGAATCCGACGATACCGATCGGCTTGCCGATCACGAGTCCCATACCGA
>CAXMOC010000181.1:0-4544 GCA_964194865.1 uncultured Opitutales bacterium
GACATGCGGGCGCGTAGAGCAGCAGGTTGTCGCTCTGTTCGAATAGCGCGCGACGCTGGTGGTTGGCCATGCCCTCGAGCATCTCCAGCTGCATCTGCCCTTCGACTCCGCGGGTGGCCGCGAGCACCAGGCCAAATGCCAGCTCGAACAGATTGTGCGAGGCCACACCGATGTTCACCGCCCGCGCGTGTTCCGGCTCCATCCCGTAGGCCAGCATGCGCTTGTAGTTGGCGTCGGTCTGCCGCTTGGCCTGGAAGGGTGCCGCCGGCCAGCCGGCCAGTGAGCTCTCGACCCGCTCCATCTCCATGTTGGCGCCCTTGACGATCCGCAGTGTGACGGGGGCGCCGCCCGCCGCGCAACGGCGCATCGCCCACTCGGTGACGCGCTGCTGCATCGCGAAGGAATCCGGGATGTAGGCCTGCAGCACCAGGCCGGCCGAGACCCGATCGAGGCTCGGGCGTTCGAGCGTTCGCATGAACGCCTCGGCGGTGATGGACATGTCGCGGTACTCCTCCATGTCCATGTAGACGAACTTCGGGCACTCGCTGCCGTCTTCCCGTTGGAAGCGCGCCCTGGCGGCGGCGCGGTACAACAGCTCCATCCGGTTGCACAGGGTGCGTATCGTGTGCTCGCGCGCGAGCGGCGAAATCTGGGAGAAGATCGTCGAGATCTTGACCGATACGACCTCCACCTCGGGTAGCTGCAGGGCCTGCAGATAGTGCTCGAGCCGTCGCTCGGCTTCGCCCTCGCCGAGTACGGCCTCGCCGAGGAAGTTGACGTTCATCCGCACCCCTTCGCGGCGCCGGGCGCCCAGGTGATCGGCGAGCATCTCCGGCTCTGCGGGCAACACCACGTTGGCGGTCTCGTGATGCATCTTTTCCTTGACGAGTGGCACCGCGACACCGGGCAAGTAGCCGCCGAAGGACTGGAAGCCGCGCAGCAGTGTGCGATCCAGCGGAGAGAAAAACCGCGGGATCCCCTGGACGTCGAGGATGTGGGTGAGCTGGTCGGCCGAGCGGCGGGCGGTGTTCGAACGGAAGGCCTGGTCGGTCAGCGCGACCAGCGCAGACTTGCCCTCCGGGTGCTGAATCATCCGGTCGAGCTCGGCCTGTTGGCGGCGCTCCTGGGGGGTCTGCAGTGCGGCCGCGCGCAGCTGGAGGCGGCGGGCCAGCGCGACAGCCTCCTCGATCAGCTTGGGCTCGATGGGGATGTTCGTCGTGCCCCTACCCTCCCAACCCCGGCAGTCCCAAGCCTGCCACCGTCTTCCCGAGCGTAGCCCGGCCATCCGCAGGGGGTCGATCGCGACGGCCGCTCCCAGGGCGTCTTCACGCTACCCGACAGCCTGCGATCCCACTGCGCAAACAGCCGGAGAGCGGCATTCCAGGGGCCGCCTTACAACGCCGTTCGGCTTGATATCATGCGCCCGCCATGTCGACCCCCACGACAGTTTCGAGCCTGGCGGGCCTGTTTGCCGCCGCGTTGCTGCTCTCGCCCCACGCCCTCGCCCAGGAGCCGGTGTCGCCCCCGGTGGAGCAGAAGGCGCCGGAGATTCAAGCGCTCAGTCTCGACGAGGTGGCGAGTCGAGCCGAGTCGCTTGCCGCGGAGCTACTAACGATGGCTCCGACCGAGTCGGACACCGAGGCGCTGAGTAAGATCGATGAGGAGCTCGATCGCCTGAAGGAGAACATCGTCTCGCGGGTGGCGGGCGCACAATCCGCTCTCGCCCTGCTACCGAGCGTCCAGCGCCTGCAGGGTCTGGAGGGGCAGCTGACCGGCCTTCGTGATCAGCTGAAGGTTCCCGACGCCGCGCTCGAGAAAGATCTCGTCGAGCTGCGCGTTGCGCTCGATGAGCTCGAGATCGCGGCGGCAACCTGGAAGAAGACCGAAGCTGCGGCGCGCGATGAAGGAGCGTCGCAGGCGACCTTGCGTCGAATCGCCTCGACCCGGCGTGACATCGATCGTCTGCGTGGCGAGCTCACGTCGTGGCGAAACAAAATTCTGACACGGCGCGATTCTCTGGTCGACCCAGCGGCGTCGCTCGACCGCACGCTCGCCGAGGTGCGGGAAGCAATTGCAGCGCGTATCGGTGGGATATTCACGCTGGATCGGCCTCCGCTCTGGAGCCCGGAGTTGGCGGTCTCGGCCCGTGAAGAGCTGAGCCAGGGCTGGACCGAGCAATTCGCGGAGCGTCGCGCTCGCCTCGTGCGCTACCTGGGCGATCGCCAGCGCGTGCTCATCTTGCAGATGGCGCTCTTCATCGGCCTCGCCCTCGGTCTTCGCGCACTCGGCTTGCGCGCGAGGGCGCAAGCGGAGAAGAGCTACGGCCTGGGCGAAGCGGCTCAGGTGTTCGAGCTTCCCATCTCGATGGCCGCCGTCATCACGCTGGTTCTCGTGCGGCAGTTCCATCCGCTCGCGCCGAACCTCTTCGTGCAGCTCGCGGTCACCGCGCTGGCGTTCCCAACGGCCTTGATCGTCTACCGCCTCGCGCCGGCTTCGATGAGACCGCTGGTGTTTGCGCTGCCCGTGCTGTTCGTGGCAGATCGGTGCCGCGACATCATGGAAACGCTGCCAACACTCCAGCGCCTCGTGCTCCTGGTGGAGCTCGTCGGGGCACTCGGCTTCGTGTTCTGGCTGATTCGTCCCAGCCGCCTCGCTGGGGTTCCGGAGGAGCTCGCACGAACGCCCTTCTTGCGGGTGGTGGGTACGGCGATGCGCGTCTTGGTCGTGCTCTTCAGCGTGGCCGTGTTCGCAGAAGTGGTTGGTCTCGGCAATCTCGTCGAGATCATGGGAACCGCCCCGCTGCGCAGTTCCTACACGGCTCTATTCATCTACGCACTGGTCAAGGTCCTGAAGAGCCTGGTCGCCTACGCGTTGGTACTTCGCCCGCTGCGGCTGCTGCGGCTGGTGTCGCGAAATCGGCAGCTCGTTCGGCGGCATCTCGACCGGGGGCTGCGGTTGCTGGGGCTGCTGACGTGGATCTCCCTGACGCTTTCGATCTTCGGCATGGCCGACCCGGCGCGGTCCATCCTGTCGAGTGTGTTAGGTGCCTCGCTGGCAGTCGGCGCCATCACGATCTCCGTCGAAAACCTGGTCGTTTTCGGAATCACCGCCTGGTTGTCCTTCGTGCTGGCCCGCCTGGTCAACTTCGTCCTGAACGAGGACGTGTTCTCCAGGATGAGCCTTCAGCGCGGAGTGTCGTACGCGGTATCGAGCCTGGTTCGCTACGTGCTCATTTTCGTCGGCTTTCTGGTCGCCCTGGCTGCGGCGGGCATCCAGCTGTCGAACCTCACGGTGGTTGCCGGAGGCCTAGGGGTGGGAATTGGCTTCGGTCTCCAGAACGTCGTCAACAACTTCGTCTCGGGTCTGATTCTGCTCACCGAGCGGCCCGTTCATGTGGGAGACGCCGTCGAGCTCCACACCCAGAACCTGTGGGGTGAGATCAAGCACATCGGAATTCGGGCCAGTGTGATTCGCACCTGGGACGGCGCCGAGGTGATCGTTCCCAATGGTCAGCTCGTCTCCGAATCCGTCACGAACTGGACACTCTCGGACCGCCGCAGGCGCCTCGAGGTGAGCGTGGGCGTCGAGTATGGTACCGACGCCCAGCGGGTCATCGACCTGCTGGTCGCCGTCGCGACCGAGCATTCCGAGGTGCTGGACGAGCCCGAGCCCAAAGCGCTCTTCGTGGGATTTGGCGACAGCTCGCTGGACTTCCTGCTGCGGGTCTGGGTCGGCGACTTCGAGGGCGGATTCAGCGTTCGCAGTGAGTTGGCCGTCGCCATCCAGCGAGCCCTCAAGGAGGCGCAGATCGGTGTCCCCTTCCCGCAGCGCGACCTCCACCTGCGTACGCTGAGCCCCGGCGTTGCGTCCGAGATCGGCCGTTCGAGTGGGGTGGATGCTCGCTCAAAACCTGGCGACAGTGGTGAGACGGGCTGAGTCGCTGAGATGAGCGCCAGCCGATCCACGCGTGGTCTGGCTAGATGCGGCGGCGCCGCCTACTTTGCATTGGAAGTTGCATCAGAAAACCGGAGCTTCACGTGACCTCCGCGGAACGCACCGCCTGCATCGAGTGCGACCTGATCGTCAGCGTCGGCGCGCTCCGCGGCGGCCAGCGGGCAACCTGCCCCCGCTGCGGACATCTCCTCAGCGCCCGCGCGCCAGATGCCATGACGCGTTCGCTGGCGTTTGCGCTGGCCTCGGCGGTGCTGCTCGCGCTGGCCAACTTCTTTCCGTTTCTGGAACTCGAGGCCAGCGGGCTGGAGAAGGTGATGACCCTGCCGCGCAGCGCCGTCGAACTCTATCGCGACGGCTACCTGACGATCGCGGTGCTGGTGCTCGGTCCGATCGTTGGAATTCCGGCGCTGATGCTGGCAACGATCGTGGCACTGTTGGTGCCCCTTCGGGGGCGGCACTCCGTACCGTGGCTGGTTCCCGCCGGTCGATTCCTCTTCATGCTGAGCCCCTGGAGCATGGTGGAAGTGTTCGTGATCGGCGTCCTGGTGAGCCTGGTCAAGATCGGGGCCATGGCCACGGTGATCCTGGGT
>CAXMOC010000182.1:0-2680 GCA_964194865.1 uncultured Opitutales bacterium
CGATCGGAGGCCCGAAGCAAGACGCGCCTTCCCGCGCGCTGGCGCTGGAGGACGAGGAGCTGATGGCGCAGAGCGAACACCTCGGCCTGGAGTGCGGCCCGCCTGCGGAACACGGATCTGAACGATGCGAGAACGGCGAGAAGAGCAGGGATCATCGTCGGGTCAGCTTGGGCCAAATCCAGGGAATCCTCAATAACGACGGGCCGGACCAGATTCTCGGAAGGGACAGGGAGAACACATGGCGGGTTTCTTGGCGAAAGACGTCTACCTCGCCGTACTGGTGGTCTGCGATCTTCGGCGCAAACCTGGGCGGTAATCTCACACCGATCGGTTCGGCGTCGACACTGGTGGTGGTGACGATCATCCGCAAGAGCGAGATCACCGTCGAAAACGCAGCTCCTTTCTCCTACCGTGCCTGTTCAGGCGCCCATCCCAACCTTCGAAAAGAACTCGTGGTTTGTTCACAGGAGATCGAACGATGGCTCTGATTCGCCGAGGACTCGCGTTGGCGGTCTTCGCACTCTTTCTCTCGGGTTGCGGGGTACAGTCGATCCCGCAATCCCTCAACGATGTCGAAGCGACACTGGCGGAGGTCACCAACCAGTACAAGCGCCGAGCCGACCTGATTCCCAACCTCGTCAGCACGGTCAAGGGCTACGCCTCGCACGAGAGCGAAACGCTGGAAGCGGTGATCGCCGCCCGCGCCAAGGCGACGAGCGTGACCCTCGATCCGTCGAACCTCGACGCGCAGCAGATCAAGCAGTTCCAGGCCGCCCAGGGCGGACTGTCCCAGGCGCTGGGTCGGCTGATGGTCGTCTCGGAGCGCTATCCCGATCTGAAGGCGGACCGCAACTTCCGCGAGTTGCAGGCACAACTGGAGGGCACGGAAAATCGCATCACCGTCGCCCGCAACCGCCACATCGCAGCGATCAAGGGCTTCAACAACCTCGTCACCGTGCCGCCCCAGAGCTGGACCAACTCGCTGTTCTACCACCACGAGAAGATGCCGCAGTGGTCCTTGGACGAGGGCGAGGCGGAGCGCGTCGAACAGGCGCCGGCGGTGGAGTTCTGAGCATGCAGCGTCTGTGCATCCTGCTGCTGGCTGTATTGGCGCTGCCGCTGTGCGCCTTCGACGTCCCGCGCCTCACCGGCCCTGTCGTCGACCGCGCCGGCATGCTCTCGGCCGCCGCCGAGGGCCAGATCGCAAACGCGCTGCAGAGACTGCACCAACAACCCGACGGTGCACAGATCGCCGTGCTCACCGTCCCCAACCTCGGCGACGAGACCATCGAGCAGGCGAGCATTCAGGTCGTCGACGCATGGAAGCTCGGCAGCGAAGCCAAGGACAAGGGCATCCTGCTGATGATCGCCCAAGCCGAGCGCCGCATCCGCATCGAGGTCGGTCAGGGCCTCGAGGGCGACCTGCCCGATGCCTACGCCAAGCGCATCATCGACGAGGCGATGACCCCGTTGTTCCGTTCGGGCAGCGTCGAGCAGGGCATCCTCGTCGGCGTCTACCAGATCGCCCAGCGCGTATACCCGGATCTCGACCTGGCGCCCCTCTTCCAGGCCGGCCCGCGAGGCAACTGGCAGGCGTCGCACCGCACTCGGCGCGGCGGGGCCTCGTTGCTTCCGCTGCTCTTCCTGGGGCTGCTGCTCTTCGGCGGCCGACGCCGGGGCCGGGGCGGCAGCTTGGTCACCGGCATGCTGCTGGGCAGCATGCTGGGCCGCGGCGGCGGCTTCGGCGGGGGGGGTGGCTTCGGCGGGGGCGGCGGCTTCGGCGGGGGAGGTGGCGGCTTCAGCGGCGGCGGCGCCTCAGGAGGATGGTAATGGTCGATATTCCGAAGTGGGCGAGAGGCTACCTACGGCCCGAGCGCGTGCAACTCGTGGAAGATGCTATCCGCACCGCCGAGGCCAAAACCTCGGGCGAGATCGTGCCGATGATCGTGCGACGTTCGTCGACGATCGGTCATGTACCGGTGATTCTCGCCTGCCTGCTGGTGACCCTCTTCATCGTCTCCGACGGGCCCGGCTGGCAGTATGAACTGATCGGCGAGCACTGGGCCTGGTATCTCGTCGATACCGTGCTGTTGCTGCTGCTGTCGGGGCAGCTGGCGAAAATCCCGCTGCTGCAGCGTCTGCTGACGACGAGCGGCGATCAGGCGCTACAGGTCGACATGCGCGCACAGATCGAGTTCTACCAGTCGAACATCCACACCACCGCCGACGCCACCGGCGTGTTGCTGCTGGTGTCGCTGATGGAACACCGCGCCGTCGTCCTCGCCGACACGGCCATCGACGCCAAGGTCCCGGACGAAACCTGGAACGAGGTGATCGGCCTGACCATCGACGGCATCAAGAAGGGACACGTAGGCCTCGGCCTGGCAGCCGCGATCGAGCGCTGCGGCGACATCCTGGCGACGGAATTTCCCGTCGGCGAGAACGATGTCAACGAGCTCAGGGACACGCTCATCATCCGGGAGTAGACACGAGAGTGTGTCTACTGGTTCAAAAACTGACGACTGCTCGAACCGATTGTCGTCCCGGATCTCTAGCCCGCGATGGGCTGTGGGCATCTAGAGACCTCTCACCAACAGCCGCGCATCTCCCTGCGTCAGCCGATCAGCAGTACCACCACGGCGAGGCCAACGAACCAGAGTGGGACGTAGGGCTCGAGATA
>CAXMOC010000183.1:0-3708 GCA_964194865.1 uncultured Opitutales bacterium
TGGCACGCCGGGAGGGACTCGAACCCCCGACCCTCAGGTTCGAAGCCTGATGCTCTATCCAGCTGAGCTACCGGCGCGCACTCGAACCGCGAGGAGGTTCGGGCACTTACAAGGACGCGTCAACTGCGCATCGGCCCCGGCCGCAGCTCCTTGACAGGGTCGCGCGGCGGCGGGAAAGTGGGGCCGGGGGAAAAGGAGCGACGCCCGGTGGGCCGCTACAACTACGATCGCCTCTCCGGCCAGGACACCACCTTCTTGCTCCTGGAGACCCCGAACCTCCACATGCACGTGGCCTCCACGCTGGTCTTGGAGCTCGGGCCGCTCGGCACCGAGGACGGTGGTGTCGATTTCGAGCAGATCAAACGCTTCACCGAGTCCGTTCTTCACCGGCTGCCTCGCTACCGACAGAAGCTCAAGTGGATTCCGCTCGAGGGGCGACCCGTCTGGTACGACGACGCCGACTTCAACATCGATTACCACGTGCGCCACACGAGCTTGCCGAAGCCGGGCTCCGAGGCCCAGCTGAAGAAGCTCGCCGCCCGCGTAATGGCGCAGCAGCTGGATCGCGACCGACCGCTCTGGGAAATTTGGGTCGTGGAAGGGCTGCAAGGCGACCGCTTCGCGATGATCAGCAAGGTTCACCACTGCATGATCGACGGCACTTCTGGCGTGGACATCTCCCAGATCTTGATGCGGCTAACGGCGGATCCGGCGATTGAAGCGGGGCCTCAGTACCTGCCGCGGCCCGAGCCGACGAACGCTCAACTGATGGCCGACGCTGCGCGCCTGAGGCTGCGCATGCCGCTGCGTGCCCTGCGAGGCGTTCAGCAGTTCCGGCGCGAGACGGAGAACATCCGTGACGAGCTCGCGCTGCGAACGCGCGCGGTTCGCAACGCCATCACCAGCCAGTCTTCCTACGCCTCGTCCACACCCATCAATGGGAAGCTGGGCCCGCATCGGCTCTTCGACTGGTGGAACGTGCCCCTTGCGGATGTGAAGGCGATCCGCCACGCGCTCGACTGTACGGTGAACGACGTGGTGTTGACGGTGGTGACGGGCGCCTTTCGCGAGTTTCTCTCACGCCGACAGCTGCGCCCCGCAGAGTTGGACTTCCGCATCCAGGCACCCGTCAGCGTTCGGCGCGATGACGAGCGCGGCAAGCTCGGCAACCGCGTGTCGGGCTGGCTGGTTCGCTTGCCACTCGACGAGGAAGATCCGCGCAAGCAGCTCGAGCGCATTCGCGAGACGACGCGAGGGCTCAAGGAATCCCGCCAGGCGCTGGGTGCCGAGATCATTCTTTCGGTGATGGAGAGCATGCCCAACAGTTTGCTCTCCCTGGGTGCCCAGGCGGCATCGGGCACGATGAACTCGATCGTCACCAATGTCCCGGGCCCGCAGTTTCCGCTCTACACCTTGGGCGCCGAGATGCTGGCCATGTATCCCCAGGTCCCGCTGCTCGCCAACGTCGGCCTCGGCATCGCACTGATCAGCTACAACGGCCGGGTCTGCTGGGGCTTCAACGCAGACCTCGGGCTGGTGCCAGACCTCCCGGATTTCGTCGCGATGATCCGGGAAGCCTTCGAGCGGTTGGCAGAAGTCGCCGAGGTGAAGCTCTCTCCCCCCGACGCGCGCTTGCCGCTCTGACGCGGCCACCAGACGCTCACTCCGCAGCCGTGGGTTAGTGTCTCGAGATGTGCGACTCCGTCGTCGCGGTGGGTGCCGAGACCGCTGCTGGCGTGACGCTGTTCGGAAAGAACAGCGACCGCGCCTCCAGTGAGTGCCAACCCTTCATCCAGTTCCCAGAAGCGAGCTACCCGCCTCGCGCGCAGGTGCGCTGCACCCACATCGAGATTTCGCAGGTAGCCGAGACCTATCGCGTGATGGGCCACTCGCCCTGGTGGGTCTGGGGCTTCGAGCACGGGGTCAACGAGCACGCGGTGGCAATCGGAAATCAGTCGGTCTTTTCCAATGAGCCGATCGAAGCAACGCCGGGCCTGATCGGAATGGATCTGGTTCGCTTGGGTCTGGAGCGTGGCCGCAGCTCGCGGGAATCCCTCGAGGTGATTGCAGGTCTGATCGAGGCGCACGGCCAAGGCGGGTCGGCACTCGCGCCTGACGCCAGCGGGTATCACAACTCGTTTCTACTGGCGGACCCGACCGAGGCCTGGGTGCTCGAAACCTCCAACCGGCGTTGGGCCGCGCGGCGTACGCAACTGGACGGCGTTTCGAATCATCACTCCATCCGCACCGACTGGGAAATTGGCTCGCGTGATCTGGCAGCCTTCGCGCAATTCGAAGGTTGGTGGTCCGAGAGCGGGCGGCTCGACATGGCAGCGGCCTATCGCAATCCGAACGTCCCGCCGCATCTCTCCGAGGGGCGGCAGCGGCGCTCGCGCCAGCTGCTGGACCGCGAACGCGGCCGCCACGATGTCGCCTCTCTGCAGCGACTACTGCGCGACCATCTCGACGGCACCGAGAGTTGGCGCCCCGGCTCGACGCCCGACGAAGAGCGCCACTTCACGCTCTGCGCCCACAGTGAGCCGGTGTTCTGGACGACCGCCAGCGTGGTGGCACCGCTGCCCGCGGATCGGCGGGCGCCCTGGCCCGTCTGGATTTCCTTTGGAACCCCGTGCACCAGCATCTTCCTACCCGTTTATCTCGACGGGGCGCTTCCCCCGGAGCTGGCGTGCGGGGGCGAGCAGCACAAGAGGGATTCCGCCTGGTGGGTCTTCAAGGAGCTGCAGGATGCAGCCGGACGCGATCCTCTACGACACACGCCAGCGTTGAGGGAAGGTTGGGCGGAGATCGAGGAGGCTGTCGAGCTGGCGCGGCGATCAGTCGAGAGTGCGGCGCGTAGATCCAGCGAGGCGGGCGAGCGAGATCGCGCGGCGCGGTTGGTGACGGACTTCATGGAGCGGACAGTCGCGGAGGTGCTGGAGCGCGCTCAGCTGCTGTGCAGCCGAATTGGTTGAGCCAGGCCGGCTAGGCGGAGCGCGCCTGGTCGACGGGTGCGACGCGTCGAACCGACCGCACGCGCTGGAAGTAATCGTTGCGCATATCCCACGGAACACCGAGCGCGCCGAGAATGCAGCGCTTGGTGGCCTGCCGACACGGTCGACCTTTCTCGATTGCGTGAATCGTGCGCGCGGAGATGCCCGCCTTGCGGGCCAGCTCGTTTTGCGTCCAACCCAGCGCCTGCCGGGCAGCCTTGATGCGGTTCATGGATTGGGGGCTCCACACACGCGTTGACGCACGAATGATAGCGCCCCGCGGTGTCTACATCAGCGAGGGTCCGGGCCCTCGGCGCGCCTCCAGATCTGCCAGATCTTAGAATAATCGAATAAAATCAATTAGTTATAGAGATCGCATGCGGATCGCAAACGGGCCCATCGTGCCCCAGGAGCCGCCATCTGCGCGGCCTAGCGCCTTGAGAACCTGAACTATGTATGGGAGCGGTTTTGGGGTGGACGAGGGGATTCGAACCCCCGACTTCCAGGACCACAACCTGGCGCTCTAACCAACTGAGCTACGCCCACCGCAGGACCGCCGCCAACCTATCTACGCCCCATCGGGGTGTCAACGCAGCGGCCGCGCCAGCGCCCGCACCCCGCCAGGGCTAGCTTAGACACCGGCCCCGGTAGCTCAGTTGGATAGAGCAGCTGCCTTCTAAGCAGCGGGTCGGGGGTTCGATTCCCTCCCGGGGTGCCA
>CAXMOC010000184.1:0-26145 GCA_964194865.1 uncultured Opitutales bacterium
TGTGGCCTGGTACCAGCTGCCGTCGGTCTTCCTGGTCGTGTCTCTCACTGGTGTTGCGGGAGTGACGTTTCTGGTGATCTCGGCCAACGCCATCGCGTTGCAGGCGCTCGAGTGGCTCCGAAGCCGGGAAGCCGGGCGCGCTCTGGTGATCAACCTTGCGATCCTGGGAACCCTGGTGTTGTCGGCGTGCGCGTGGTCGGCGTACCGACTCACGCTCATCGAGCGAGCCGAAGCGGAAACGGAGCCCTTCCGTGTCGCGATCGTCCAGCCCAACTACGGTGTCCGGCGGCACGCCGCATTGAGCGCGAAACCCGAGGGCATCGCGCGAGATCTGGTCGATCTCTCCCGAGCCGCGAATCGCGAGCAGGGCCCGCTCGACGTGGTCGTATGGCCGGAGAAGGTGTTGGTTCGATCGCCCCAACACACGATCAATCAGGCGGTGCTGGAGTTCGTGCACGACACGGGGATCGAGGTCTGGACCGGCGGGGATCACAAGGAGCGGGCGCCTTCGGGAGGGAGCCACCTCCACAACTCGGCGTTTCGAGTCGATCCTGAGGGTCGGACCGACCGCCGCTACGACAAGATCATTCTGCTCCCCTTCGGCGAGTTCATGCCCTTGCTCGACGTCTTCCCGGTACTCGGAAAGATTCGCGGGGTGGGGCGCTTCGCTCCGGGTAGCGAGCTGTTCGTCTACGATTCCGATCGAGCCCGATTCGTCTTCTTGATCTGCTACGAAGCGATTCGGTCCGAGCTCGTCGGGCAAGGCGTGAGCGACGGAATCGATTTGCTGGTCAATCTGACCTTCGATGGCTGGTTCGGTGACACCAGCGAACCTTCGGAACACCTGATGCTCGCGGCCGTGCAATCCGCGCTCTACGGCGTACCACTGGTGCGCAGCACGACCACGGGCATCAGCGCCATCGTGGACGCCCGCGGAATCATCACCGCCAAAACAGGGCTATTCACGCGAGAGACCCTGGTCCGCGACGTGAAGCCGATGCAGGTGGCCTCGCCCTACGCTTCCCTGGGTGAATGGTTCGCCTGGAGCTGTGGTCTGGCTTCCGCCGGCTTGTTGTTGCGATCTCGCCTGCGGCGCTCCGCAGCCTCGGGGACGGCGTGATCTTGCCGCGAGCTCGTCTATGCGTCTGGTTATTGCTCAGCGGGGTCGTGCTGGCGTGTGCCGATCGGCCCGAGCAGCCGCGACCCTCTCTGCTGATCCTCGTCACCGTCGATACCCTGCGCGCGGATCGACTCGGCACCTACGGAGGCGCCCTCGAACTCACTCCCAACCTCGATGCGTTCGCGGCCCAGAGTCTGGTCTTCACCTCCGCCTACGCGTCGTCCTCGTTCACCGTTCCCTCGGTGAGTTCGATCATGACGGGCCGCTATCCAGAAGAGTTCGGGATCTGGAAGAACGAGTCGGGTCTGCCGGATTCAGCCTCGACTCTTGCGGGAGAGCTGAGAGATCGCGGCTTCAGAACCGCGGCCGTGGTGAGCAACTTCGTGTTGCGGAAGGCGTCGGGCCTCGCCTCGGGATTCGATCGCTACGACGATGCGCTCTCCCAGCGGGAGCAAGTGCGCAAGTGGCCCGAGCGGGTCGCCGCGCGCACTACCGACGCGGGGCTCGCAACGCTCGACGCGTGCGCGTCGGGCGCGGGCTCGAAGTGCTTCGTCTGGATTCACTATCAGGATCCGCACGGCCCCTACACGCCCCCAGGATCCCGCCGTGCCCAGTATCTTCGGCTCGAGAGCCAGCAGCCCGACGGGCAACGCCTGCTTCCCGTCGAGCCGGGTCCGACCGGGGTCGGCGGTATTCCGAGCTATCAGTTTCTCGACAATCAAAGACAGGTGGCGTTCTATCGGGCCGGGTACGACGCGGAAGTGAACTACATGGACGAAGAGGTTGGCCGACTGCTACGCGGCGTCGAGGAGCGTGGCCTGACCGAGCGCAGCGTGATCGCATTTGCGGCTGACCATGGCGAATCTCTCGGAGAGGGAGATTATTGGTTCGCACACGGAGAGCATCTGAGCGAAGAGCTCGTGCGCGTCCCGCTCATTCTGCGTATCCCCGGACAGGCCCCGGCCCGCCGAGAGGATGTCGTCTCGCTGGTCGATCTGTATGAGACGCTGCTTCGAGCCCTGACCGGGGAGTCGGGCGAGCTCGGCCACCGCGGGCGAGACCTGTTGGCGAAGGATGCTCCGAGCCAGGCGAGCGTTCCCTACATGGCGACACTCGGGGCATCGACCGTGCCTCGCTACGGATTGGTCGACGGCGACTACAAGTGGATCGTTTCGGTCAGTGGCGACGAGCCGGTTGGCCGGCTCTATCGGCGTGGCGACGACGAGATCGAGATCGCCGCGGAGTATCCCGAGCTGGCTCGCGCGATGATGGAACGCCTCGGGAAGGTTCGCGATGGCCTCGGTCACGGTGTTCCGGCCGTGCGTCAGCAGCTGACCGACGCCGACCGCGAAGCGTTGCGGGCCCTGGGCTACGCGACCGAACCAGCGCCGCCGAAGAAGACGGACCCCAAGTGACGGTCCGCGAGTTCTGCCGCGGGATTCTCGAATCGGGAAGTCTGGAAGCGAAGCTGCGTCCAGCGTCCGACGCCGACATCGGTGCCGCGCTCGATGAGCCCGTGCCCGCGCCGCTGTTCATCGACGAACCGACTCGCGATCTCGGCATCGCGCTTCGCCGCCGAGCCGAGCCGCTGCCTCGTCCCAACGCGCTGCAGTCCGCAGAGGCCCGAGCGCGTTGCCTGGCGCGCTTCGCCCACCACGAGTTGATGGCGGTCGAGCTGTTTGCCTGGGCTCTGCTGCGTTGGCCGGATCTGCCGCCGCCGCTGCGCCGGGATCTCCTGGGGGTCCTCACTGACGAGCAGCGGCATTGCCGCCTGTACCTGGAGCGGCTTCGCGCCCACGGATCGGTGCTGTCCGAGCACCCACTGTCAGACTATTTCTGGAAGCACCTGCCCGCCATCGCAGCTTCGCCCCACGGCCCCATGGCCTTTCTCTGTGCGATGGGGCTCACATTCGAGCAGGCGAACCTCGATTTTACGCTGATCTACCGAGATGGCTTTCGAAATGCTGGAGATGAAGCGTCGGCGAAGGTCTGTCAGATGGTTCACGACGACGAGATCGAGCACGTTCGCATCGCCGCCCACTGGCTCCGAGCACTGGCACCGCCAGACCAGGACGAGCTGGGCGCCTACCTGGGTGCGGTGCCGTTCCCGTTGTCTGCGGCGCGCGCCAAGGGTCGCCGCTTTCGGGCCGAGCCGCGCAAGAGTGCGGGACTCAGCGATCGATTCATCGCGTTCGTGCGAGCTGCGCGTTCGACTCAGGAGCAATTTCCCGGAACCCCAAGGCGGTGAGCCACGACGTGCTGTTGATCCCCAACGTCGGCGCGGAGGAAGCCGGGGAGTGGGGGGAGCCGGAGCCCGCGGATCGTGAACGACCCGTCGCGAAGGATGCCGTGGAGCCGTTCCGGCAGCTGACCACCCGGCTCTGGAGTACGCTGTTCGGTGACGCCTGCCATATCGTGGACGCTGCTCCGGAGGCCGTCGCCGGGCGGGCCGCCGAGCCAGGAGCGGCCGCGCCGATGACGGAAGGGCGGGCCTCCCAGACGCAGCGCTGGTGGCCCAGCGCGCTGGGGCCGCGCCCCGGGGCGGCGGTCTTCCCATGGCTCGACGCACCCGCGGCGGCCGCCGCCTGGCTCAACACGCCGGCCGCCGAAGGTCTTGCTCAGCGAGCCGGCCGCCAACTGATCGGCGCATCGTCGGCGGTGGTGCGGACCGTTCACGACAAGGCGTTCGCCCATCGCGCCGCACTCGAGGAGGGTCTGCTGCCGGAGGGTCTGGTGAATTGCATCGAGGTGCTCGAACCCGCTCTGCTCCGCGATGCGGACGCGGCCCTCGCCGCCATCGAAGCTCGCTTGGCGCGCTGGCCGAGCTGGACCCAGGGTCGATTTACCCTAAAGCCCCGCTTCGGCACGAGCGGTCGCGGTCGCGCTTCGGGCGAGGCAGGTCAGTGGGAACGGGTGCGGGGCTCGCTCCCGCGGCTGGCCCAATCGGGTGGAGCCGTATTGGAGCCTTGGCTCGCTCGCAGCGGTGATTTCAGCGCGCAGCTGTGGATCGGTTCCGAGGGAGAACTGGTGCTGTTGGGAACTGCCGAGCTACTCGTCGAGCCGTCCGGGCTCTATCGCGGCCACCGCGGCTTCGTCGACAGCAAGGGGCGAGTCACCTCGGGCAGCCGCTACGACGAGCCACTGCGTGAAGCGGCGGTTGCGGTGGCTCGCGTAGCCGCGACGGCGGGTTATCGAGGGCCTTGTGGGATCGACGCTTTCGCGTTCGAAGCGGAGCCCGGACGCGTCGCGCTGCGCAGCGTCGTCGAATTCAACGCTCGCTTCACCTTCGGCACGGTCGTGATCGGCTTGCTGAGACGGGCGCTACCCCGAATCCGCGACGAGCTGTCGCTCGGCCCCGGGGCATTGCGCGCTTTCCAATTCACGCTCGACGCACCTGCGGGCGGTTGGCCGGATGCGCGCTCTGCGGGGAGGGCTCTCTGCCTTCGTCTCGAAGAAACCGCAGGTCAACCGGGCCTTCTCGTGGCCGAGAGCATGGACGGTCTGAGCCAACTCCTCGGACAACGACGAACCGAAGCCTGAGGCAACTCCTCCGAGGAGAGTTCAGCCGACTTTCGAGATCCGGTAGTCTGCTCCTTCGATGAGTGCCGAAGGAAAGCCGAGCCCGACGACAACTCGGATGAGAACGCGGATGAGAACGCGCTTGACGTTGGCCCCTGTCTTGCTCTGGGCCGCGCTCGCCTGCACGAGCACGGTCGTCGAAAAGTCGGCTCAACCGCTGGATCCGGACCAGGCCTGGGAGGAACAGATGGCCCGGGCGGCGCGCTTTCAGCGCCGGGGCATCTATCCCAGCGCGGAACGTTTCTACACCCAGGCGTTCGAGATCAGCCAGTCCTTTCGGCCGGGCGACCCGCGGGTGATCGACACCCTGTCTCAGCGCGCGGAGGTACGGCTCGCGCGGGGTCAGTACGCGGAAGCCGAACGAGATTTTCGCGCGATTATCGAGCGCGAACGCTCGACGCGTGGACGCGGAGCGGAGCTCGCCAACGCGTTGAACAACCTGGCGGTCTTCTACGTGGATCTAGACCGCATCCCCGAAGCGGAAGCCCTGCTGACCGAGGCGCTGGAGATTCGAATCGCCATCTATGGTGGGCGACACCCATTCGTGGCGGTACTCCTGCAGAATCTCGCCGATGCAGAACGCCGGGTGGAGAACTACGAGAACGCCGAGCAGCTCTTCGTGCGGGCGCTTTCGATCTACGCGCTCTCCGGCGAAAAGTTCTATCGGGAGGCCTCGATCGCCCAGAACAACCTGGCGCGCGTGTATGGAGCGACCCAGCGGGAGGAAGAATCCGAGCGGCACCATCTCGATGCCATCCGGCTTTCGATCAAGGCCCGAGGGGAGCGAAACTCCGACGTGGGGGTCTTCACTCGAAACCTGGCGATGCTGTACACCCGACAGCGCCGCTACGACGAGGCGGAAGGGCTCTACCAGGGCTCCATCTCGATACTCCGGGAGACCCTCGGGAACGCGAACTATCAGCTCAGCAAGACCTACCGCGCCTACAGCCAAATGTTGCTCGCGGCCGGACGCGTCTCCGAGGCCAGGGAGTACGAACGACGCGCCGACGCCACCGGCTACTGATCCCAGGGCCCCGATCAGTCGGATCCGGCGAGTGGGGGCTCTGGAATCGGGCAGTAGGCGCCCTCCGAGAAGCCATGGGCGGGAATCTCCAGCGCGTGATTGAAGCGCGCCAGGTAATTCTCCCACGCGATCGCGGCGGTTAGCTCCACGAGCTGAGCCTGATCGAATTCTTTGCGCAGCTGTTCGAACAAGTCGTCGGGAACGGAGACGGGGGTGAGCGTCATCCGTACGGCATATTCGATGACGTTCCTTTCCAGGGGTGAAAAGCTGTCATTCTCCAGATGGCGAGAGAGCCCTTGGAGCTGGTCCTCGGTGACGCCCTGTTTTCTGCCAACGGCAGAACCGATGTCGATTCAGAAGTGACAACCCACCAGCATGGCCGTCTTGATGACGGCGAGAGATTTCAGCGGCCCCGGTACCCGGTTCGCCCGCTCCGCGATCGCGTGATACGACCCGCTGGCAGTCATGATCGTGGCGTGATGCCCGAGCACTCGCAGCGGCTCGGTCTCGGCACCCTGCTTCCTGGTAGCGAGGAAGCGCATGAGGCGGTAGTACCACCCCGCTCGTTTTATCGACACACCCTCGAGTCGTGCCATCTGGTTCTCCTGGTCGCGGCTCTGCACGGGACGGCGAGCTGCGTCGAGGCGAGGGTAGCGAGCGAGCGCGTCCGACACATTGGAGCCAATTCGTCGATGCCGCCTCGGGGATTGGCACCCACTGTCGACGAGATCGGTGTTCGGAGGGTGCGGGCGGACCGCGGCGTCAGCGATTGCCCGCGGGCGGGTCCGCCAGCGTGCTGGTGACCTCGATCTGCACACCTTCTCGCAAGAGTGTGAGATCTAGCGTCTGGCCCGGGAGTAGACCGATCAGCTGTCGCCGGAAGGCGACGAAGTCGGTCACTGGGTGGTCGCCGACGCGCAGGATCAGATCGTCCGGGCGCAGACCGGCCTTCGATGCCGGGCTTTCTGCGATGACTCTATCGACGATCACCGCATTTGGATTCGGATGTCCCAACTTCTGGGCTTCGCCGGGCGCGAGGGGGCGAGCCGACGCTCCGAACCAGCCTCGCTCCGTGCGGCCCGAGACGAGCAGCGGCATCACCCGCTTGACGGTGTCGATCGGAATGGCGAAGCCGATGTTCTGGGCGTCCGAAACGATCGCGGTGTTGATCCCCACCACCTCTCCGTAGAGGTTGAGCAAGGGACCGCCGCTGCTTCCCGGATTGATGGCCGAATCGGTCTGCAGATAGTCGAGTAGCACCTGATTCCCGGCCGGAACGAGCCGCTCTTTCGCACTGATCAAGCCCGAGGAAACCGTGTGGTTCAGGCCCAAAGGGTTTCCCACGGCGATCACGATCTCACCGACCTCGAGGTTCTCGGATCTTCCCAGGGTCAGCACCGTCATGCCGGGCGGTGGATCGATGCGGATGAGGGCGGTGTCGGTCGCGGTATCGATGCCGATGATTCGGGCTTCGTATTCCTGTCGATCCCCGGTGCGCACCACTCGAATGTCCGTCGCGTTGCGGACCACGTGGGCGTTGGTGAGGATGTAGCCCTGGTGATTGATGATGAATCCGGATCCCAGACTGAAGCCCTCGGCGCTGTAGGGAATCGGTAGCTGGAACGGGATGAAGTCGAGCACCTCGGAAACGATTGGGATGCGGATGGGGAGCAGATCGCCGGGATCGATGCCGATCCGCATCTCGCGCTCTCGGAGAACCTTGGTATAGAGATTGACGATGCTGTCGCCGACCGACGCAACGATGTTTGCGTACGTACGGTGGTGGATCGGGATTCCCTCGCCGCGCGGCCCGTCGTTCGCCTCCGTCCAGAAGTCGGAGAGATCGAGTTCGTCGGGTTCGAGATCGCGGAAGCGGGGATCGAAGATCCGGGCATCGTCTTGTACCAGTACCCGCCCCGTGTCGCGTGGGCCTAGCGCGCAGGCGGCCAGCAATACGAGCAGGCCGAGGGGTGCGAGGGCGGACAGGTTCCAGCCGCGGCGTTGCTGCTTCAATTCGAGCCTCTCTCCATGGGGGATCCGCGGCGGTCGGACCGACCCGCCTAGAGTGGCGCCAGGTCGGGGTTGGCGATCTCTCGTTGAACCAGCTTGCCTTTCTCGTAGTGCGACGTGACGTCGACCGAGCCGTCGCCATCGCGGTCTTCCTCGCGCCTGAGGAGCAGCGACTTACCCGTGCTGGTCTCGTAGATCTCGACCACATCCGGAGGGCCGCTCCCACCGCTGGCGCGCTCGACTCGAACCACCACCTCCTTGCCGTGGGAGATGCCATAGGACGTCCAGACGTCCATCGCGCCGTCGCGGTCGCGATCCTCTTCCGCCATCAGGCGGAACAGGTTCTCGTATAGGATGCGGCGATCGACGACGCCGTCGTTGTTGGCATCGTGACGCTCTTCGACCAGGATCTCGCCCGCGTAGAGGTAGAAGGCGTCAACCACGCCGTCTCGATTGCGATCGATGGTTCGGCTCGTCATGCGGTCGTTGACGAAGTCCTCCCAGACGTCGGGGTTCCCATCGTCATCCGTGTCGCGCACCCGGACCGAGAGGTTGCCCTCCTCGTAGGTACTCCAGGTGTCGAGGGCTCCGTCGAAGTTCGAGTCCTGTTCTTTGCGAAGCAAGACCATCGTCTCGGGCTCGAAGAAGCGAATCTGCTCGGGCGTCCCGTCGCGGTCGGCATCGAGAACGCCCCGAGTCACCTTCAGCGGCTCGGGATTGTCCCAGCTGCCCGACAGGATCGTTACCGGCTCGAGCTCGAAGACCGATAGCGGTAGCTCGCGGTCCTTGGGAGCATCGGGGGCGACCCGGGGGTTGGCCCGTTCCGCCAGCGCCTGGCCGGTGATCAGCGACTCGATCGTCGATTGGCCGCTGCCCTCGGCCTCGATACCGTCGATTGCCGCCTGCTGTCGACGCAGCTCCTCTTCGATCTGCGCCTCGAGCGAGCGGGCTCGGGATGCCTCGCCCGCCGCCGTCCAGCGGCCTGGCTCCGAGGGGGCTGCCCGCGCGGAACCCTCTCCGAAGGGTTGATGGCCGGTGATCGCGGTGTAGATCAGCATCGTGCCCGCCCCGTCATCCGGGTCCGGCTGTGCGGGGGCCAGCTGTCCCTCCAAAGGCGGGTTGGCCGGAGGAACCTCCACGCCGGTGGCGCCGTACTCGACCCAATCGGCCGACCCACTCGACTCGACGGCGAGCGTTCCCGGCAGACTCGACGCGGGAGGAGAGCCCTCCGGCGTGCTCGCGCACCCCCAGGGGGCGACGGCGCCAAGCAGCCAGAGGGCTGCGCGCCAGTGTCGATTGACTTGCATGGTCCCCTTTGCTCCCCGCGGAGGGGGGCAAGAATACCGCTTCCGGCGCGCCGTGGAACTGAAGCGCCCGCTGCTCCATGCTGGCGCTGTGACGGACCGAAGCGGATGGGTTCCGGCCCTGGGATGGATGGCAGTACTCGCTGCTGTACTGGCTGGCTGTGCGTTGCCCGACGCGGCGCGGCGATCTTCGGACCGTTTGAAAGAGGGTTGGGATGTCGACTCTCAAGGGCTGGGCGTGTTGGTGACCGGCCCCACCGCCACGCTGCTGGCCGCGGGCGAGCTCGCGCTCTACTCCGTCGTCCCTCCGGAGCCCACCAGCTTCGAGCCACGGGTCAAGTGGTTTCGGTTCTACGAGGGCCCGATGCGCTCGGCCGGTCAGGTGGCGATCCTGTGTCACCTCGATCGTGCGACTCACATCGCCACCATCCGGCGGCGACAAGATCCCGTCCCCGTCGAGGCGCGCCATGAACCCTGGCACTATCCCGAATGCATCGAGGCGCTGTCCGGAGACTACGAGCTGACCGTCAGCTACTACTCGCGCAATACCGTCGAGGATGGGCTGTCCGCCACGACCCAGACATCCGAGTCGACCACGCTGAGTACGACTCGCTGGCGGGCCGAGCCGGGGGCCGTCTATGTCCTGGCGGCGGTCGTTGGGAAACCCGCCCCCGCTCCAGGCAGCGGTCCCGGCTATCGCGTTCGCCGGCGCACCCGCGAGCTCTGGGAAACCCAGTTCAAGCTGGAGATCAGCCACTGGAAGGCGGCGATCGTCAAGCTGCCGGATCGGGCAAAGCTCGATCGTCCGATCGAGGCGCACCGAGAGGCCTGGCGTCACTACGAAGGGCGCTGAGGCGCGATCTCTCGGCGGCCAATCGGAGTACCCTGGCGGTGGGGCGAGGCCTTCGGCGTGGGGTATGACATGCACCCGTTTCTTCACACACCACTCTGTGAGCTGCTGGGAATAGAGATTCCGGTAATCCAGGCAGGGATGGGCTACGTGGCCCGCGGAGAGCTGGCCGCCGCGGTTTCCGAGGCCGGCGCTCTGGGGGTCATCGGGGCGGCCTCTCTCGACGCGAACGGATTGCGCGAAGAGATCCGCAAGCTGCGCGGCCTCACCGATCGGCCGTTCGGCGTCGACATCCTTTTCGCAACCGTCGGCAGGCCAGCGAACGATCGCGCTGAGGCCGCCTTCACCCGGGACGTTCAGGCGCAGATCGACGTGGTGTTCGAGGAGGGCGTCCCGGTGTTGGCCAGTGGGCTTGGCGATCCCGGCCCGATCGTGCCGACCGCCCACGAGCTGGGGATGAAGGTATTGGCGCTGGTGGGCAACACCCGCAACGCGGCGCGGGTTGCCGCCAGTGGCGTGGACGTCGTGGTGGCTCAGGGCTACGACGGCGGAGGTCACACGGGGCGCGTCGGCACCATGGCCCTACTGCCCGCGGTGCTCGATACCGTCGACGTTCCGGTGGTGGCGGCCGGCGGCATTGGAGATGGACGTGGAGTCGCCGCAGCGCTCGTCATGGGCGCGATCGGCGTCTGGATGGGAACGCGCTTCGTGGCCTCCCGTGAGGCTTACGCCCACGAGTCCTACAAGGAGCGGATCGTCCAGATCGACGACGAAGGTACGACGCGCACCCGCTGCTTCAGCGGCAAGCCCTGCCGCGTGATCAAGAACGACACCACGCTTGCTTGGGAATCCCGGGAGCTCCAAGATCAGATTGCACCCTTTCCCCGTCAGATGCGCTCGATCGCCGAGTGGCTCGGAGAAGATCCCTACATAGCCGCGCGGCGCAAGGGAAAGATCGACAAGGGTGCGATGGCGGCCGGCCAGTCCTCTGCGGTGATTCGCGACCTCGCTCCCGCGGCTGTGATCGTGGACCGCCTCGTCGCTGAAACGGAGCGCGCACTAGCGCGCTTGAGTCACTGAGGCGGAGCGTTGAAACGTTGAGCCAATCAGCAGTCGACGTTGCGCATCCGGTGGACCTGGCGGCCGTCAAGTCGATCCGCTCCGGTCGACTCCACAGCGCGGAGCGCGTTCCTCGAGTCGGCCTGTTCCTCTTCGATTGCAGCGACGTGGTTCCTCTGAGGGAGACGCTCGAGCGGATTCCCGAATCGGTCTGGGAATGGCTCGAAGAAGTGGTCGTGGTGCTCGAGCCGCCTCACGACGGAGATTGGATCAACCCGGCCGACCTGTCACCATCTCCGGAGCGGCGGGTCCTCGTTCACCGTCTGCCCCGGAAATCGGGCTTCGGTGGGGCGCGCAAGGCCGCCTTCGAGCAGGCGTTGCAAGCCGGCTTGACTCACATCGTCGTGATGCGCGGCGACGGGTCGCACTCTCCCGAGTCGCTTCCATTGCTGCTGGAGGCGATTCACGTCGATCCCCATCGGGTGGTAACCGCGTCGCGTTTCAGCGGGCGGTCTGCGGCCGCGCGCACCGGAATGCCGCCCATGCGTTGGTTCGTCCACCGAATTGCAGCGGGAATCGTCAACAGGATTCTCGGTCTGCGGCTGGCGGACTACGACACCAGCTATCGGCTCTATTCGTGTCGGGCGCTGCAGCGAGTTCCATTCCAGCTCAACGGCAACACGCGCTCGTTCGACCTTCAGATCCTGATCCAGCTGCGCGCCCTCGGTGTACCCGTTCAGGAAGTCGAGGTGCGGCCCGCCTGGCGAGAGTTCGTCGCCGGGAGCACGGGCGTCAATCACGGGCTGCGCTCTTGCTGCCACGCGATCGACTATCGCCTACACCAACTTCATCTCACTCGCAGGGGTCGCTATTTCGTCGATCAGGACGTCAAGTACACCCTCAAGCTGAGTTCCACTGGCTCGCATATGCAGGTGGTCGACGCGATCGAATCGGGCAGCCACGTGCTCGACCTGGGCTGCTCTCAGGGGCTGCTGGCGCGACCGCTGCTCGAGAAGGACGTTCGTGTCACGGGCGTCGACATTGGACAGGCCCATCATCTGGCCGACGAGTTGGAGGCTTACCACCAACGCGATCTCGATCGGCCGATCGAGCTTCCGGTCGGGCGAGAATTCGACTACGTAGTCATCTCCGATGTCATCGAGCACCTCCGCAACCGCCGCCAGCTCTTGAGGGGGGCGCGGCGTTACCTGAAAGAAGGCGGGCGGCTCATCATCTCGACCCCCAACGTCGCCCTTTGGTTCTATCGGCTTTCGCTGCTGGTAGGGCGGTTCGAATACGGCCCCCGTGGCGTTCTGGACGAGACCCACGTGCACCTCTACACGCGGGCTACGTTTCGGCGTGAAGTCGAGGCCGCCGGATATCGCGTGGTGGTAGAGCGCGTAACCGCGCTGCCCTTCGAGGTGGTGTTCCGCTCGACCGGGCGCAGTCGGCTGATCAGTTCCGTCTCACGGCTGTACCACGGACTGGCCCGGCTCTGGCCCGAGCTGTTCGCCTACCAGGTGATTCTCGAAGCGGAGATCACCACCCTGGACGAGGAGTCGACGGCCTCGTAGCGAACCGCAACTGTCCCGCGATCGACGCGGCGTTGCCTCGAATGACGCGCTGCTGTGCTATCCCGTCGTCGTGTACGCGGGCACGGCGATGCGAACCGGGTTGGAAGGGTTCTGCTGTCCGGATGCGCTCGGATTCCAACAGGCGCGCTAAGGGGATGCGTCGCTTTCGGTCTCCGAGGCTTGCGTTGGCGGCCCTGGAACGTCGGCGCGAAGGTCTCGCGTTGGTGGCCTTGCTGTTGTTGGCGGCTGCACTGCGCATTGACGCCATCAGTCGAGGCGATGTCTGGATCGACGAGGCCAACGCGATCCTGACGGCCCGACAGCCCTGGGGCGAGATCGTCAACATGCTGGCGCTCGATTCGAGTCCGCCGGCCTACTACTTCCTGCTCTCCATCTGGATGCGTCTGTTCGGTGATGGTGCCGTAGCGCTGCGGCTGCTCTCGGTCGGCTTTGGCGTGTTGTTGACTGGATCCGTCTACTGGGTGGGAAGCCAATGGATCTCGCGTGGGGTGGGTCTGTGGGCTGCTTTTCTGCTGGCGATCTCACCGGTGCAGATCTTCTACTCCCAACAAGTTCGGATGTACACGCTGCTCCCGCTGCTCTTTCTGTGGGCGGTCTGGTCCCTCGTCAAGTATCTGCAATCGGGAAGGACGCTTCACCTGTTGGGCTGTCTGGTTGCTGCGCTCGCTGGTCTGTTCACGCACAACTTTGCTTTCTATGGGTTGCTCGTCCTGGCGGGCATCGTCGTAGCGTCGGGCCAGCTGCTGAGGCGCTGGTTCGTCTGGCTGATGTCGGCCGCGGTCATTGGCGTGGTGTACGCGCCTTGGGTGCCGACTCTAATGCAACAGTTGGCCAACGCGGACCACTACGCGTGGTTTCTCCCCCTCTGGACGAAGAGCGGCCCCCTGGGCGTATTGTGGGAGACCCTGCTGTCGTTCTCGCCCGCCGGTGAGTTTGCGATGTTCGAATACGCCGACGCGATGGATTGGAAGGGATGGCCCGCAGCGGTGTCCGCTGCGCTGGCCGGCTGGGGGCTCTGGCAGCTTCTGCGCAGACGTCGTGAGCTCGGCGCGGTTGGCTGGAGCTGGGCGCCGATCGCCCTGGTTGTTCCCGTGGTCTCGGCGTTGTCGTTCTCGACTCTGGTGACACCGCATTATGTCCCGGGAAGGGTGGATCAGACGCTGTTTCCGATCTTCGCGTTGATCACCGCGGTCGGAATCACATCTGTGAGGCCGTCGTCCGTCCGGTTCGCTCTCGGGATCGCGTTGCTCGCGATCGCTCTGGTCAACAAATCCACCTTCTACACCGACTATTCCACCCTCGGGTTCGCCGGCGCCGACCGCGAAATGGCCGAGGTCATTCGCGCGCGGCTTCGACCCGGGGACGTGATTCTCTGCACCTCTTTGACCCGTGCCTCGCTGGAATACTACCTGCGCGACGAGACTGTCCCGATCCTGTCCTTTCCTCGGGACACCGCGCGCCATCTGGGTGCCCAGAACGACTGGCGTCTGCTGGAAGACCCCGACTGGCTGAGGAGGGAGGCCGGCGTGGTGCTGGCGGCCGCGAGAGCGGCGTCGGGGCCCCAGGGGCGCCTATTCCTGGCTCGCGCACGCAGTGGGGTCATGATCGTTGGATTCGGAAAGACCCGATCCGTGAACGACGATCTGAAGCCCGGGGCCCTGCGGCTGAACTTCGGCGTGGACGAGCTGGAGAAACTCGGACGCTTCGCCCAGACCGGAACCAAGGACGTGATCTGGGTCTCGCTGAATCGCCTGCATCTGGCGTCGGCTGGGGCCGCCGAGAAATCTCGATGAGCGATGGGTTGCCGGTGACCGCGCCCCGCCGCGACCTGACCGTTCTGGCGGCGCTCTTCGCGTTGGCGGCCGTCGTTCGGTGCATCTACGTGTGGAGCGTCTCGGCGGATCCATCCGTCGTCTACCCTCTCGGTGACAGTCTCGCCTACCACGCAGCGGCCTTGGAGATCCTTGCGGGCGATTGGCTCGGAAGCGAGATCTTCTATCAAGACCCGCTTTATCCCTACGTGCTCGCAATCCTCTATTCCGCCCTCGGTGTGGGCACGACCGGTGTGCTCTTCGCTCAGGCTCTGCTGGGCTCGCTCTCGGTGTTGCTCGTCTACCTGACCGCGCGCGAGCTCTTCGATCGCCGCAGCGCGCTGATCGCGGGGCTCTTCGCGGCCTTCTACCGGGTCTTCTGGTACTACGAAGCTCTGCTGCTGAAGGTCTCGCTCACCTTTTTCCTCGCGTCGCTGACCGCCTACCTGCTAGTGCGCGCCGATTCCAGACGCACCCCAGCTTCCTGGCTGGCGGCGGGGATGGCCTTGGGCCTCGCGTCCCTGACGCGTGGAAACTACCTGGTCTTCGCCCCGCTTCTACTGCTCTGGATTGGGCTGGCATACGGGCTGGAATGGAGGCGAAAGCTGGCAGCGATGGCTGCGGTCACCCTTGGGGTTCTGCTCTGTGTGGGCCCCGTTGCCGCCCGCAACTACTGGGTGGGCTCCGACTTCGTCCTGATCACCAGCCAGGCCGGACAGAATTTTTTCATCGGAAATTACCGAGGCAACGATACAGGCGTCTACCGTGCGCCAGATTTCGTCGTGGCCAACGCCTTTCACGAGCAGGAAGATTTCCGGGAGGAGGCCGAGCGGCGGTTGGGCGTAGCGCTCCAACCGAGCGAGCTGTCTCGTTATTGGTTCCGTCAGGCGCTGTCAGAGATCGGCGCAGATCCGGCCCACTTCTTCCGGCATACGGCGCGTAAGGCGAGCTTGTTCTTCAACGACTACGAGGTGCCAGACAACCAGAGCTTCCGCTTCTTTCAGGAGAACGTCTCCTGGCTGCTTTCGATCCCAACACCCGGTTTCGGAGTCCTGTTGCCCCTCGCCGTGATCGGGGTCTATCTCGCCCGGCGTCGGCGCAGCGCCTGGCTGATGGTGCTGTTTTTCTCGAGCTACGCAGTCAGCGTGATCTTCTTCTTCAATGCGTCGCGCTATCGGATTCCCGCGCTTCCCGCAGTGCTCGTGTTCTCGGGCTGGTCTGTGTCGGAGATCGTGCGACTCGCCGGACGTCGCGAGCTTCGGTTTCTGGCGTTGGTGAGCGTTGCCCTGGCGCTGGGTCTGACGCTGACCCATCAGGAGCTGTTGGAGGAGGACTTCGCACTGTACCGATCGAACCTCGGGCTGGCGCACGCCCGTCGAGCCGGCGTGCATCATCAGAGCTCTCGGGTGCACGCGCGAGAGGGCGACGTGCGCAACTCCGGCCTCGAGCGCGCGCAGGCGGAGAGGCTCTGGGATCTCGCGGAGGCACAATTTCGCCAGGGGCTCGAAGTTGCGCGGCACGATCCGCGCCTGCGTCACGGACTGAGGCGGTTGCTGATCGATCGCATCGAGGCGGCTCGCGAGCGAGGCGGCTTCGAGGACGCGCTGGAGGTGGCGGTTCGGATGACGGCTACCTTCTCGCGGGACGCCGAGGCGTTTGCGATTCAAGGAGAGCTCTACGAGGAGCTCGGAGATCCCCCTCGCGCAAAACTCGCGCTCAGCCGCGCCCTGTCGCTCTCGCGGACCAATCAGCGAGCCAAGGCGGCGCTGGCCCGAATCCGTTCGCGAGAGGAATCAGTCGAGTAACACAGGGGGATAGACCTTCGTGTGGAGCGAGGGGTCGCGGTAGTAGTCGAGCTGGTGTTTGCGCCAGCTGTCGACACGCCGACGCAGCTCCTCGGCGAGCAGGGGGCGCCGGTCCATCAGGTTGCGCGTCTCGCCCGGATCCTTGCGCAAATTCACGAGCGTCGTCTTGTTGCGCTCGACATCGTGTACCAGCTTGAAGCCATCGCGAACCACACCGTATTGGTGGGCCAGCGGCGCCTGGACCATCAGAAACCGCGACCGCATGAGATCCGGCTCTTCGGCGATCAAGCTCACGCCCTGGAAGCTCGGATGGACCGGGATACCGAGCAGCTCGAGCACGGTCGGGGCGACGTCGAGGTGCTGGGCCGGCCGCGTGTCGAGAGCCGGCGCCACGCCGGGTGCACGGATGACCAATGGCACGCGCATCAGCTCGTCGTAGATGCGATTGGCGTGGGCGACGAAACCATGCTCGTAGAAGGCCTGTCCCGTATCTCCGGTCACGACCACCAGCGTTCGATCCCATTGCCCCCGTTGCTTCAGGAATTCGACGAGCCTCCCGATCTGATAGTCGCTGTAGGCGAGGCTGTCGGCGTACACGTTCTTGACCGTCTCGGCCTGGCTGGGCGGGAAACCACCGAACTTGATCGCGAAACCCAGCTGGGCCGGGCCAAAGCGGCGCGGAAAGTCTGCCGGCGTTTCGTAGGGGAGGTGACTGTTCTGAAGGTTGAGATAGAGAAAAAAGGGAGCTTCGTCCTTCAAGCTCTCGATCCAGCGCGTGGCTTCGTCGACCGTGAAGCGGTCGTCGATCTTCCCCGAGCGCTTGTCTCCCTTCAAGAAGCTCTCGAAGCCCGTGTCGTTGCGCGGGACATACGTGGGACCGTCGAACGACTCGGAATGAAAGAAATGTTCCAGACCGCCGGTCTTGAAATAGTTGATCATCTGCCCCCACCTCTCGTTCTGGGAAGAGATGATCGCAGTGTGCCAACCGAGCGACCGCAGGATGTCGTAGAGCAGGACGCGCGGATAGGTTGGATTCTCCGGATAGAGATGCACGCGTAAAGATCGCAACGGGTAGTGGGATGACAGCGGGACGGTGTCGGCGTAGTTCGAATGGCTCGCTTGGGTGTAGTGATCTGGGAAGGCCAGGCCTTCACGAGCGAGCGATTCGACCACGGGCATGACCTCGCGCTGCCCGCCGAGCGCCACCAACTGATCGGTGCGCAAGGATTCCACGATCACCAGGATGACGTTCCAGTGCCGCACGCGTTCGATGTCGATGCGCTGGATGAATTCGTCCAACGAGACGATCGGACGGTTCAGAACGGCGATCGCCGGATCAGCGCGGAGCTTCCCTTCGCCGCGAAGCAGCTGGCGGGTAGCGTCGGACCAGGCGTGGGATATGGGGCCCGCGCGATCGTCTCGGCAATCCCAGTAGAGATCGATGTAGGTGTAGACCATCCCGGCGTTGGGGTCGCTGACGAATTGGCCGGCCGGAAACTCATCGCTGACTCCGCGGACCGCCACGCTGCAGCTGCCAAGCAGGCTCAAGCCCGCCAGCACAATCAGGATCCAATGTCCTCTCCGGCTCATTCTCAGCAGAGCGCTGGCGACGCCCCCGACCAGCGCCAGGGCGCCGACAACCGGCAGCAACGGAGCGGTCGGTAGCAGGAACGGCTCGATGTGGGCCACGTGCTCGAAGAACTGGAAAGGATTCGCCGCCATGAAGCGCAAGCCGGCGGAATCGAGAAAGCGCCCCGTGCTGTGAAAGGTGGTCCAGCTCGCCGCGTAGAGGAACAGGGCCGGAAGTGCGGCCAGCGTGATCAGCGCCAGGCCCGCGCGGCTCGACCTTTGCCGACGCTGCGCGATGCCGTACCCGACCAGTGACAACGGGCCAGCCAGACCGATGACGGGGAGGGCCAGCAGGACCAGCTCTCTGGCGACCAGGGCATGGCGTTCGTAGGCAGGCAAGAGTGTCGCTTGCAGCGTCGTTCCCCCGAGGACCCACCCCAGAAGCAGCGATGTCAGTGCCAGCCCGATCCAGACGGCTGCCGTATGAGTGAGCGCTCGCAGCCCGACGGACACCGGCTGCGTGGCCGCCGCGCTCGCCGGTTCGGCGCCCGAGGTCACGGACCTTCCGAGGGTTCGGTGGAAACGCTGTCGCGCGGGCGCTGCGAGAGTACGCGCGGATAGCGGGCTCGGTTCTGGGCCTCATAGTGTCGGATCACCCAGCGGGAAACCCGCGGTGCGGTCACGCTGACCGAGCGAGCGGGCATGCTGTCGAAGGGCCACAGCGGCGCGATGACGAGTTCGGGCGGAGCGTCTTGCAGCTGAGCCACGATCCTGCGCTCCTCTTCGGGGTCTGCAAAGGTACCCGGCATGATGAGCCCCGAGTGCGCGAGACCGGGTCGGTCCGCCAACAGGTGGAGGAGCGGAGAGGCGCTCAGATCAAAGATCGGCTTCTCGGGCGCCGACAGCTCGCGGATGGCCTCGACTCGCTGGCCCAGCGACTGTGCGATGACCGGATCTGGGAGCCAGAGGGTCGCGTTGGGAATCTGCAAGGGATGAATGCCCCGGACCTCGCTGCGAAGGTAGCGATCGCTGCCGAACAGGAAAATCCAGCAGCCGAGCACCAACGAGCCCACGGCCAGCTGGATTGTCGTTGTTCTCGAACGTGGCATGCGCTTGCCGAGTTGGCGCAACAGCGCATGCCACGAGAACGCGATCAGCAGACAAGCCGGCGGGATGGCCGACTCGAGGTGGCCGATGTCGGAACGGCCTTGCGTGCGGAGGAAGTAGACGCCTCCCCAGACCGAGACCGCCAGCAGCAGCACATGGCTGAAGGGCTCGCGACGTCGCCACGCGCGAAGCCAGAGCCCCCCAAGGACCCCCCAATATCCCAGGTACATCAGCGGGTAGAGCCGGAACTGCAGGGCCGTGAACCACTCGCTGAGCGCCACGCGCGTCCAGCTTGCTGGCATTCTCAGCTCGGGGAACGGCAGGCTCTGGTGCGCGATCATCGCCATTGGCCGCACCACGACCTCGCTCCACAGAGTGGCGAGACCGACCGAGTTTGCGAACCAGGCGACGACGGGCGCCGCGATGCAGGCCAAGCCGAGTGCGAACGCGCTCCAATCCAGCACCCAATCGCGCCAGCGCCGACTGGTTGAGACGATTGCAATTCCCACCCCGCAGCTGACCGCGAAGGCCGGTGTCAGCCGGAAGCAGAGCGCCACTCCCGTGAGCGCACCGGCAACGAAGGTCCACCGCCTGGAGCCGGAGTCAAGCCGCTGCGCGAATGCCAGAAGAGCGAGGGTGCTGAAGACCAGGTAGCGATAGCCGAAGAGAAAGTGTCCCATGTGGGACCACGGAGCAGCGACTGCGAGCAGCAGCCCCGCGAGCAGTGCGTAGCCGGCTGGCATCAGTCGACGACCCAACAAATAGATCGACAGGCACAGCCCGACGTTGAGCGCTGCATCGATGACTCGGGTGGCGATGATGCCCGGCGGGTCCAGCTGGTAGCCGAGCCAGGCGGGCAACAGGTGGCCGGGTGGAAAGACGAAGAGGACGTCGTCGTAGAGGACGCCGCCATCGAGGAGTCGGCTGACTGCGTACAGCGGCCACCCCTCATCGAGCGCGCTCACTCCGTGGTAGACGAAGAGCGCCTCGTAACTTGCGCTCAGGCAGGCCAGCAGCGCGAGCTGCCAGAGCAGCGAAGTCCGCGTGGGCGTGGGGTTCGCTATCGAGTCTGCGTGCACAGAGGTTCGGCGATCAGAAGCGCTTGAGGATGCGGCTCACCAGGCCGTCCGAGATTCGCGTATAGCGCTTGAGCAGGGAATAGGCGCGCAGCAGGAGGCTGTCTGTAGCGATGAGCAGGCGCCTGTAGGCGGAATCCCCGGCGATCGCTCGATAGCTCGTCGGCCGCAAGTTCAGGCTGCGGCCCTCGTCCCGGTAGTAGTAGAGCGCCAACGATTTGCGCTCGACGCCCGCTGGACACGCGAGCTTCTCCGGATGACCGTGGTACGAAATCTCGCGCGTGTGAAAGATCACGCAGCGGTTGAAGCTCGGCGTGATCGACCGAACCCGGCTGCTCAAATCCGCGTTCCAGAACTCGAGCGCGCCTTTCCACTCGGGCTTCCAATCCTTGTTGAAGAAGACGAGCAGGTTGAACTGCCGGCTCCAATGGCTCTTCTCGGTGTGGGAGAGGAAATCCGTGTGCATGTTGAGAAACCCCCCAGCCAGCGTCTTGTGCAGGCCAGCGCCATCGAGGTCGGGATCCGCGAGCAGGCCATCGATTCCGGTGAGTCGTTCCATGAACGAGAGAAAGCGCCGGGAGTGCAGGCATGCGACCAGATCCTGGGTTGTCTGGCCCATCCCCGCCACGTGGGTCAAGGCCTGCTTCTTTTCGTTGTAGTGATGGTAGTAATCCCATCCTACCTGCGTACTCGTGAATTCCCCCAAGACGGTCTCTGCGGTAGCCGGGGTCAAGAAATCGTCGATGACGATGTGGGGAAAGGGTTTTGCCGTCGCGAACGAGGCGGACTCGCACTTCGCGATCTCATCGAGTCTGGCAAAGTCGAGCAGCGTGTCTACCAAGGCCTCTGCCGCCAGCGAATCTGGGTGGACGAGAGGTTGATCATCGTACGCGGGAAGGAATTGGCAAGTCAACCGCAGCGGTCGCGCTGTCGTTTCGACCGGACGCGCCAAAGAGTTCGTTCCTACCGCATTGGGGAAGTCGGTAGAACATTGGGGAAGTCGGTAGAATGACGAGGAAGTCGGTAGAATGACGCGCTTCTCGAGGAGCGCCCCATGGGTCGCACCATCGTCGTGATTCCGACCTACAACGAGGCAGAGAACCTGCCCCTGATCGTGCCTCAGGTGCTCGAACAGGACCCGAGCCTCGAAGTGCTGGTGGTGGACGACAACTCACCGGATGGCACCGGCAAGATCGCCGACGACCTGGCGGCATCCAGCCCACGGGTTCATGCGCTCCACAGACCGCTGAAGCAGGGCCTGGGTCCAGCCTATCGGGACGGGTTCCGCCGAGCTCTGGATCTGGGTGCGGATGCGGTGATCCAGATGGACGCCGACTTCTCCCACCCACCCGACGCACTGAAGCGCTTTCTCTCGGAGCTCGTGGATCACGATGTGGTCATGGGCTCTCGCTACCTGGACGGCATCACCGTCGTGAACTGGCCGATCGAACGGATTCTCCTCAGCTACTTCGGAAACCTGTACGCGCGCAAGGTCACGGGTCTTCCAGTCACGGATACCACCGGTGGCTTTCGCTGCATGCGTCGCGAGGTGCTCGAGAAGTTGGGCTTCGAGAGGATTCGGACCAATGGTTATGCGTTCCAGATCGAGCTGAACTACCGACTCTCCAAGCAGGGCGTGCGCATCCAGGAGATCCCGTTCTTCTTCGTCGACCGCACGCGGGGTGTTTCCAAGCTGACGGCCAAGATCGGACTCGAGGCCCTTTGGGTGGTCTGGAGGCTGCGCTTCGCCGATCTGCTGGGCCGTCTCTGAGTGCCTCCTCCCCGTCGAGTTCTCGTCCTGAATGAGCGGGACCCCAGACACCCCAAAGCCGGCGGCGCCGAGATTCATGTGGCCGAAATCTTTAGCCGTCTCGCCACAGAGGGCTTCGAGATCACGCAACTGTCGAGTGGCTTTCCCGGGGCGCCCGATCGGGAACAGGTGGACGGCATCGCCGTGACCCGGCTTGGCCCCCTGGCGATCTATTACCCGAGGGCCCTGTGGCGCTGCGCGCGGCAGACGCGCCACGGTGAGTTCGACGTGGTGGTGGAGTGCCTCAACAAGCTGCCCTACTACTCGCCCGTCTACTCGCGTGCACCCGTGCTGGCACTCTGCCATCACCTCTTTGGCGAGGTTGCGTTCGCGCAGGTGGCCTGGCCGATTGCGGCCACGGTCTGGGCGGCTGAGCGCGGGATTCCATGGCTGTACCGTCGCTGTCCGTTCATTGCCATCTCCGAAAGCTCGCGCCAAGACCTGATTGCTCGGGGAATTCCCGGGGCGCAGGTCCAGGTGAGCTTGCCCGGCATCGCGCCCTGTTCCGCCCCGGTCGATTCGACAGGGGTTCGCCCCCAGCGGATCGCCTGTTTGGGCCGGCTCGAGCCCTACAAGCGGGTGGACCGCGTGATCCGCGCTGTGTCGCAGCTCCGAAACCGTTTCCCTGCGATCGAGCTCGTCGTGATCGGCCGCGGATCGGCGCAAGCGTCGCTCGAGACGCTGGCCGCGGACCTGAATCTTGCGGACTGCGTTCGCTTCACGGGCTTCGTCAGCGACGAAGAGCGCGATGCACTCTTGGTGGGTTGCCGATTGTCGGTCTGTGCGTCCCCGAAGGAAGGGTGGGGGCTCACCGTCATCGAGTCCAACAGCGCTGGGACGCCCGTCGTGGCTGCCGATGCGCCGGGGCTTCGAGATTCCGTCCAGGACGGTGAGACCGGGATTCTGGTCGAAACCGCTACCGCGGAGGCGTTTGCGGAAGCCATTGGCAGGCTGCTGATGGACGACGAGCTCGCCGTTCGCATGTCCCGGGACGCCTTGGCCTGGTCGAAGCGCTTCGACTGGGATCAGGCGGCCAGCGAGATGGCCACCGCGATCGAGCAGGCGATCCGCGCGCCGTCCTACTCGACGTAGCCGAGCTGGCGCAGGGCGTCGACGATCTCGGGACTGGTCGTCGGCGCCACCAGCGGTGCAGCCGGGCGGCTCGACGCGTGCGCGTCGAGGGATTCGCCCAGCGCTGTGGCTCGCTCGGGCTCCGCGATGGGCTTCTCGCGAAGCGCGTCGAGCGCCAAGCGCGTCAGAGTCTCGTCGCCGCGGTCCGATCGCACCAGCTTGTGGGGCCAGCGGACCACTGCCTGGAGATCGCGATCGAAGGCGTCCCCGAAGCGGGCCGCGGTCCTGGCCTCGCGGTAGATCTCGCTGAACGCGCTTTCGCGCTCGCCCAGCGCCACGCCTTCGACGTCTGCTGGCAGCTTGATCCCGAGCTCCTCAGCCACGATGTGGGGGACGTCGACGAGCTGGACCGGCTCGTCGCGCCAGCTGTTTGCAGCGCGGTCACGTGGGTAACGCACGATGAGCGGGACGCGCGTGAGCTCCTCGCTGAGCCAGAGGCCGTGGCCGATGCGTCCCTCTTCGCCGAGCGCCTCGCCGTGGTCGGCGGTGATGATCACCAGTGCGCGGTCCCCGTTGGGACGCGCGGCGATTGCATCGAGTAGCGTTCCGATGGCGCGATCCATGTCGCGGATCTCGGCGTCGTAGCGCTCGAGGAGAATCTGGCGCTGCTCGCCTTCGATTCTGGCCGTACCCCGGATCAGCGCTTCGTAGTCGAACTCGAACGGCTGCCGGGCGCGTGGCAGGTCGGCGTACTTGCCCACCGGCCGATACGGGGCATGGGGGTCGAAGTAGTTGGCGAACAGGAAGTACGGCTCCTCGGGCGGGATTCCATCCAACCACTCCAGTGCTGTCGCGGTGATCTCGTGGGCCGGCCGCCCGTTGTAATCCGTCACCTCGTCGACCCTGTGATCGAAGCCCTGGAGCAGCCCGAAGTCGCGATGCAGCCAGGGCCCAGCCACGAAGGCGCCGGTTCGGTAACCGGCAGCGGAAAGCAGCTCCGCAAGTGTGGTGAAGCCGTCGGCGAGCATGCCCGCCCGCAACAGCTGTGCGCCAGGGAAACTCAGGACGTCGCCGAGTGCTGCACTCCCGCTCGAGTCGTAGCGAGCGCCATGGCGCGAGGGATACATGCCCGTGAACAGCGAAGCGTGAGCCGGTAGCGTCCAGGAGGACGTGGACCACGCGCGACGAAAGCGTACGGCGCGCTGCGCCAGGCGGTCGAGATTTGGCGTAGTCTTTCGCTCGTAGCCGTAGCACGACAGGTGATCGACGCGGGTCGTGTCGAGCGTGATCAGCACGATCGAGGGCGCCATCCAGGCCGCCAACGTGTCGAGGCGCGCCAGCACCCGGAGCTGATCCGAAGTGCCGTCGCTCTCCAGGGCGGCCTCGATCTTTCTCCGGCTCATGATCTGCCAGAACCAGATTCCCTTCTCGACCACGCGTCGATCCTCAGGATCGATCCGGTCGAGCAATTGGCGGACGTCGTCCAACGTGCCCGAGTTCTCGTAGGCGGCCTCGATCCCCCAGCCGATTCCGGACAGAAGCAATGCGCGCCGCTGATCCGGCAGGAAGTCGGTCATCGCCGCCCCGACGGAGACGTCGCCTTCGTATTTTCTGTGCAGCAGGCGCCCCCAGGTCAGGTCGCCCGCCTTGAGTGTGAGTGGTGTTCCCGGCTCCACGTGATTGCGCGCGAATCCCAGCGTGGATGCTCCCAGGCACAGCAGACCCAGCGCACACGGAAGCCAGCCAGCGCGTCGGCGCAATGCCCTGGCTCCCGACACCGCAATCGGCGGAATCAGCAGCACGGCCGGCGGCACCATCAGACGAAACCCGATCGGGCTGGGATCGGCGTTCAGGGTGAAGCGGCTGAGGAGATAGATGAGGCTGAAGACCAGGACGTAGACCAGGAAGACGAGCTCGCAGCGCGCTTCGCGGGACGACTGGGTGCGGCCCTGCCGGACGACCCCGAACGCGCGGCTCAACGCTAGTGCCAGAGCCACGCCGGCCGGAAACCACACACCGGCGACCAGAGCCGGCATCCAGCGAGGGCCGCCCCCGCCGGGCTCCAGCAGCCCCTGGCTCGGCACGCGCACCAGCAGATCAGCGGCGCGTTCCAGCAGTCCCTGGTTCCGCCACGGATCACTCGAAGCTTGCAGACCGAACACTTCGAACACCCGTGCGAGGCCGGCGAATTCGTGGGTGGCGTTGTAGAGCAGCCAGGGTGCAAGGCCGAGCGCCAGGCCCGCCGTTGCCGCGAGCAGTGCGCGCGGCTGGGGTAGCGGGGCGATCAGCGGCCAGGTAAGAACGCAGGCGAGTAGCGCGATGGCCGCGGTGGGAGTGAACCAGACCGCGAGCCCCGAGATGGCGCCGAAGGCGAACCACGCGGACGATCCCCTCCAGGTTCCGCTGGAGAGTCCCAGGAACACGCCGATCGAGAGCAGCGACAGCAACACGGATTCCGAGTGGAACCCCATCGCGACGACGCCCCAGAAAGCCACGAGCGGCGGACCGAGTAAATAGATGAGTCCGGCCAACAGCCCGGCGCTGCGTCCGAACCAGATGCGTGTGATCCCGTACAGGGCGACCAGCGTGGCGCTCGAGAACCCCAGCGCCACGGCCTTCAACGCGGCCAGCGAACCGAGCCCCAACCCACTCAGAGCCACCGCGAGCACGATGACGAGCAGCGATCCGCCCTGGTAGTGATCCGCCTGGTAGTCGAGCAGCGGCAGCGCGCCGCCGCCGGCGATCTCTTCGGTCGCCAGCCAGCGATACCCCTCCTCCCAGTACTGCGAGGAGCCCGGCGAGGTTGCCAGCCAGAAGATTCGAGACGCGATGAAGCAGGCAAGGAAGGCGGCGAGGATCGCCGTGTCGCGACGATCCCAATCGCAAGGTTCCCTTTTCGCAGGCTGCTGCTCTGACCCCGCCACTTCCCGGATCCTCGACATCTAGAACTGGAGGTAGATGGCGAGACGGTACTCCAATCGGACGAAGGGGCGGTTAGGCGGTGAATTGCCTTCGTGGAGCAGGGAATTCACCTGAGGCTGGTGTCGAGCGAATCGACTACGAGCGGCATCATATCCTCAACGACATAGCGATAGAGGAGGCCTTTCGGGTGCGGGCCTGCGGCCCTGACGAGTAGTTCGCTCCAATCGCGCCCGTCCGTGATCGCCCGCTTCATCGACTGCTGGCTGTCGATCACAGCGACGCCGAGCCTGTCCCCACTCGCTGCGATCGTGTTCCGGATCCCCAGATACTCGAACGGGTAGTTGATGAACAAGACAGGCGTCTCGAGCGCTATCGCCGTTGCGACGATGCGGTCGTGGTCGAACGCAAGGCCTGCGTTGATCTCGGAGGAATC
>CAXMOC010000185.1:0-6989 GCA_964194865.1 uncultured Opitutales bacterium
CGACGGCGTGCCGCGGCGATGGCGAGCAGGCCGAGAGAGACGGTGGAAAACGTACCCGGCTCCGGAGTGCTGAGACTGTTGGACCCGAGCGCGTCAAAGCCGCCCTGGTCGAGGTAGCTGACCCCCAGGGTCGGGACCACCCCCGAGAAGGTGGCCGTGAAGGTCGATCCGTCGAAGTCGGCACCAGTCGTCAGGCCGTTGCCGTCGTCGATGTCGACCTCGAAGCTGAAGACATCACCGGGATCGAAACTGGTGAACACCAGCGTCAGCTCCTGGTTGCCGTTGAGCGTGAAGTTGCCGTCGAAGCCGGTGTTGTCTACTCCGACCACCGCGAAGGCGGCGTCGCCCGGATTGAAAATGGCGGTGTTCGCGGAGCCGCTGAGATCGATGACGATCATCGTGATGTCGGCTTCAGAGCTTCCATCGTTGGTGATCGTCAGATCGTCCGGGGTTGAGTCGACCCCGAGGTTCTCGTGGAAGGTCCCGGTTGCCATGATGAAGGTGGCGGATGCGTCGGCTGAGAATCCCAGCGACAGCATCAGCGCTACAGCGCATACGCCAATCTTCGTCATTGATACGCTCCGGACGGCAGGGATCGAACCCCACTCGTCTATATGGGGGTATCGTCCCCCCCCTTTAGGGCCTTGATTCCTCCGTCCATCTTTTCGGCACTTTCTTGGACGCCCAGATCACCAACCCGATTGCAAATTCGCAGGCTCAGTAGAAGCGTGTCCACGCTGCCGTCGCCGCCGGATCGAGAACTGCTATCCAGTTCGTCGGGATGTCGGGTCGAGTTGCACTCCGAAGCAAGGTCTGGGGCAGACCGTGAGCCGGGTTGCGGCCGTGTTGCTGGCAGCCGGCGCGTCGGCCCGGATGGGCCAGCCCAAGCAGCTGTTGCAATTCGAGGGCGAAAGCCTGGTGCGGCGTGCGGCACTCGCGGCTTTGGCCTCGCGCTGTGATGCCCTGTTCGTGGTGGTCGGGGACGCCGGCTCGGAGGTCCGCGAGGAGCTCGCGGGCCTCGAGCTGGAGATTGCCGAAGCACGCGATTGGCGCGAGGGATTGAGCGGCTCGATTCGCGCCGGCATCGAGGCCGTCAGCGCGTCGGACCGCGGCCCTTTCGACGCCCTTCTGCTGCTCCTGGCCGATCAGCCGCGCGTCACAACGCCGCACATCGACCGCATCGCGCGCGCCTTCACGAACTTGGGGCGCTCAGCCGTCGCGAGCCGGTATGCGGGTACGATCGGGGTTCCCGCCCTCTTCGGCAGCGAACATTACGAGGCGCTTCGTCAGCTGGAAGGCGATCGAGGAGCCAAGGCATTGCTGGTGGACCTCGGACAGCAGATTCTCCAGATTCCGCTTCCGGAAGCGGCCTTCGACGTCGATACGACTGCCGATCTCGAAGGCTCCTGAGACAGCGGTCCGCGCACTTCGCGAGCTGCCGCCGCGAATTCAGGAGCGCCGCTTGCGCAGCTGCTCGCTCTGGGCCCTCTCGTTCGCCATCGCTTCGGTCATGCTGGCGTCGGCTCCGCGGTTCAGCACCCGCTTCGCGTAGTCGAGAACCTCCGGCGCGCACTCGATCATGGCGCGACCCATCTCGCGCGCCTCGGTCAGCAGCGACTCCACGGGCACCACCCGGTTGACCAGACCGATTTCAGCGGCCTCGTCGGCGAGGATCACGCGCGCCGTGAGCACGAGCTCCAGCGCCTTGGCCCGGCCCACCAGGCGCGGCAGCAGGTGGGTGCTGCCCAGACCCGGCAACAGGCCGAGCTTGGCAAACGTCAAGCCGAGCTTCGCACCCTCTGCGGCCAGCCGAATGTCGCAGGGAAGGACCATGGTGACGCCAACGCCAATGGCGTGTCCATTGATCGCGGCAATCACCGGCTTGGGAAATTCGAGAAGCTCGTGGGGGAGCTCGGTCAGGAAGGCCTCTTCGCCGAGTCGCGGCGCATTGGCCGACGCGTTGCCACCGGCCCGGTGAGCCTTCAGATGTTCCAGATCGACGCCAGCGCAAAAGCCACGCCCGGCCCCGGTGAGAATTACGACCCGCGTTCCAGCGTCTTCGCGAGCCCTGGCGAAGGCATCGACCACCTCCTCCCCCATCTCCGTCGTGTAGGCGTTGAGCTTCTCCGGCCGATTCAGCGTGATGGTCGCGATGCCATCGCTCGTTTCGTAGAGAATGCTTGCGTACATCGGGTTCCGGGCGCTCAACCGGTGTAGGGCGCCCAACGCGGCTTGCGTTTCTCCACGAAGGCAACGCTGCCCTCTTCGAGATCCGCGTGGGTATTGTGATCGTTGATCGCCAGCCACGCCCGATCAATCCCCTGATCCAGGCCGGTATCGAGCGAATCCCAGATCACTTGCTTGGTGCGGGCGAGCGCGGTCGGAGAATGCTGGGTGATCTTGTCGGCGAGCTCGCGGGCTCGCGGCATCAAGCGATCGGAGGGAACCACTTCACCGACTAGCCCCAGGCGCAACGCTTCGGCGGATCCCATCCGCTCGGAACCCCCCAGTAGCGCCATCCGCAACACCGCTTCCAGGGGAATTCGGCGCGTCAGTCCGACGGGCTCGAGCCCGGCGATGAGTCCGACCTTCACGTGGGTGTCGAAGAAGGTGGCATGCTCCGCGCAGAGGATCAGATCGGAATCGGCGACGAAGTGGAGGCCACCGCCGACCACCATGCCGTTGATCGCCGTGATGACCGGCTTCCAACAGCGGTTGTGGATCGCCGTCAGATGAAGCCAGGGCGATTCTTCGCGCGAGACCTGTCCACTGGAGGTCGCTTCGCCGGAGGCGACGTCGGCCATGTCCATCCCCGTACAGAAGGCCTTGTCACCGGCCCCCGTGAGCACGACACAGACGACCTCGGGATCGGCCTTCACCAAGTCCCAGGCCTGTCGCAGCTCGCGCGCCATCTGGAGGTTGAGCGCGTTGTGGCGATCGGGACGGTTGAGCGTGAGCAGCGCTACACCGCCTTGCACGTCGTAGAGCAGTGTCTCGAACTTCATGGGTCCTCCGCCGAGGCCGCGATCAACCTGCGCCGAGGATCGCGATCCCGCAGGCCGTGGGATGGCCGCCGATGTTGTGGGAGAGCGCCAGCTTCGCGGCGGCGCCGTGGACCTGTCGCTTCTCCGCCCGGCCCTGCAGCTGAAGGGTGTTCTCGTAGATCATCCGCACGCCGGTCGCGCCCGTGGGATGGCCGAAGCTCTTGAGACCGCCGTCGGTGTTCACCGGAAGCGGACCGCCGAGCTCGAAGTCGCCCGCCGCGATGTGCTCCTTGGCGGCGCCTTTCTCGCAGAACCCCAGGTCTTCGTAGCTCAGCAACTCGGTCAGGGAGAAGCAGTCGTGCACCTGGGCAACGCCGATCTCTGCTCTCGGATCCTCGATCCCGGCCTGGCGGTAGGCATCCTCGGCCGCCCAGCTCGTCGGCTTCCAGGACAAGAAGTCGTTGCTCGGATCCTTCTGGGGGTTGGGTCCGGCCATGACCGTGACGGCCTTTACCAGCACAGGATCTTCCCGGTAGCTCTTTGCCAACTCGCTGCGGGTCAAGACGACCGCGGCCGCGCCATCGGTCTGGGCCGCACAATCGTACAACCCGAAGGGCCAGGAGATCATCCGGGCTCCGAGAACGTCGTCGACTGTGATCTCCCGCTTCAGGAATGACTTCGGCGCCAGAGTTCCATTGTGATGATTCTTGACCGCGATTTTCGCGAGATCTTCACGCCCTGCACCGTATTTGTCGAAGTACGTCGATGCGCACAACGAAAACCAACCCGCAGGGGTCTGGGGCAGATCGCGCACGCCATTCATCATCACACTGGGTCCGGACACCCCGCGGTCCTTTGGCTTGTCGTAACCGACGACGAGCACCGTGTCGTACATGCCGGCCGCGATCGACATCACGCCACAGCGGAAGGCATCGGTCCCGGTCGCGCAGTAGTTGGAGACCATGGTCACCGGTTTCCACAGCTTCAGGGCGTCACTGCATTCGTGGGGCCCCTTCTGGGAGTAGAGCGAGCCGGTGAAGACGGCATCGATGCGCTCCTGGGGCTGGTCGATTCCGGCGTCCTCGTAGGCTTCATAGGCGGCGTCGACGATCATGTCGGACGGCGATTGGTCCCAGTTCTCCCCGAATTTGCAGCAACCCACACCGACGATCGCAACCCGGTCTCGGATTCCATCTCTGCTCATGGCTCGTTGTACCTCGGCCGCCCCGCTCGGCGGTTCATCCGCAGCGCGTGCAATCCCCGTCAAGCATCCGCTGCCGGGGTCCCCTTCCAGTAGTAGTTCGGTCGCCCGCCGGCCTCGTGAATTCGACGGAAGCTGAATTCGACGGGCAGGCCGATGCGCGTGTCTTCGGGCGTCACGTCGACGAGTTGGAGATGCACCCGGGCCCCGTCGATTTCCGTCACCGTAACCACGGTTGGAGGCTCCGGCGTGGGAAAGAAGAAGTCGAAGGTAAACGTGACGACGTGACCGATCCGGTCGGAGAGCCGCACTCTCTCGAAGTCGTCCTTCGCGAAGCAGGTTTCGCAGACCCTCTGGTTTGGAAATTGGACGGCCTCGCAGCGCCGACAGCGCTGACCACAGAAGCTGATGTCTTCCTCTCGCTCGCGAAAATGCACGGTCGCCGACAGGCCTGGATCGCCCCCCGCCTGCCACTCTCTGGAATCCAGGCTTCGCGCTTTCAGGTAGCGGTCGTACGTCGGGACAGCGCGGCGGCGCGCGAGATGCCAGCTGACGCCACGACGCTCGGAAAGCTTCTCGATTGCATCGGCCACCCTCCAGGAGAGCGCCTCGGCGCCATCGCCGTAGTTGGCGACGAGGATGCGACCGCCGGGCCGGGCAGTCTCGAGGGCCAGAGCGAGCTGCATGGGCGCGAATGCCGCGCCGGTGTTACCCAAACGGCCGAACAGCGGATCCTGGAGTGAGTCGGCGGAGACCCCGAGCTCGCGCGCAACCGCTGCGTGGCTGCGGGCATCGGGCGCGTACAAGCAGACCTGCGCGTAATCGGACAGAGACGCTCCCAGCCTCTCGAGTACGCCCCGCGCGGCTTCGATCAGGTTCGGGGTGTAACCCTCCTGGATCACGAAGCGGTCTTCCCAGCTGTGAACGAATCGATCGCCATCACCGCGCCAGAGATCGACGATCTCATCCGAGACCCCAAAAGAGTCCTCGAGGGTGGCGATCGCGTCGGTCCCACCGATCAGAAAGGCCACGGCCCCATCACCGCCGTTTCGCTCGAGCCCGGAGCCTGGCGCTCCCATCCGACAGTCGCCCACGACGACCAGCACGTTGTGAGCGGAGCCCGCCTCGACTGCGTCGATGGCACTCCGCAAGGCAGCGGTCCCTGCTCGCAACGACCCGCTGAAGTCTGCGGACCGAATCCCGCGAGGCAGGTCCAAGGCCTTGGCGATCAGCGCGGCGGCCTGCTTCTCACGGAACGCATAGGTGGTCGATGCGAACATCAAGCCGTCGACCGTAGAGCGGTCGACCTGACGCAGACAGTTCATCGCAGCGCTGACGCTCATGGTGACGCTGTCTTCGTCGTTCCAGGCGACCGCTTTCTCCGGCCCCCCCTCTTTGAGCCGCCCGCCCCCGAGCACCGATAGAGGAATGCGGGTACGCGGAACGTAGGCTCCGTAGGACGTGATGCCGACCACGCGCTACTTCGCCTTCGGCTTCACGCCGTCGTAGTAGGGGTAGGGGTTCTTCATCAGTCCCACCGGCTCGAAGAAGCGGCCTAGATTGGCCTTGAAATGATCGCGCAGGTCGTCGACCGTCCAGCCACCCGGCTTGATCATTTGAGTGCCGTATTTCGGCTGCTCGAGCATCACCACGCGCTCGCCGCCGGAGCCGAAGATCTGCCCGGTCACGAAATCGGCTTCGTCACTGCAGAGAAATGCAACGAAGGCGCCGTTGCGGGTCGGGTCCATGAAGGGAAGCTCGACATCTTTCCCGTCGGGGCCCTTGTAGGTCGCCGACATCCGGGTCGTACCGCTGGGGCTGATGGCGTTGACGCGGATCCCGTAGCGCGCGAGCTCGAGCGCCCAGGTGTAGGTCATCGAAGCGATCGCGCCCTTGGAACCCGCGTAGTTGGTCTGACCGAAGTTCCCAAAGTGGGCGGCAGAGACCGTGTTGACGATGGAGCCCCCGCTGCCCTGGTCGCGCATCCGCAGCGCGGCCTCCTGACTGCACATGAACGTCCCTTGGACGTGAACCCGAAATACACTCTGGAACTCGTCGTCGGTCATCTTCAGGAAGGAGCGGTCGCGCACGTTGCCGGCATTGTTGACCAGAATGTCGATCGCTCCGAACTCGCGAACGCATTGCTCGATCAGGGCCTGAGCCCCGTCGCGTGTGCCGATGTCGTCGCTATTCGCACCGGCCTTGCCGCCCTTCTCGGCGATTTCGTCGACGACCTTCTGGGCCTCCACGGCGTCGATGTCGTTCACGATTACCGAGGCGCCGTTCTCGGCCAGGTGGATGCAGTGGCCCCGACCGATGCCGCGCCCGGCTCCGGTGACGACGGCGGCTCTGCCGTCGAGAATTCCCATCGCCCACTCCTCGGTTGGTAATTACGAGACGTAGCGTATAGTAATAAGCCGGAGGCGTCAAAATCGCGGCCGCGGCTGGCCGATCGAGAATCGAGACGTTCAGCTGGCGCTGGCGATCGTGTCCGAAATCGCGAGCTCGTGCTCCTCGACGCTGCCGAACACGGACTCGAGCACCCAGCTGCGCTTCAGGTAGTAATGGGCTGGGACCTCCCAGGTGTAACCCATCCCACCGTGGACCTGGATGCACGCTCTCGAATTTCCCATGGCAGCAACACCCGCGGTGAGCTTCGCGACGGAAGCCGCCCTGGCGACATCGCCAACCACCGGATGATCCATGGTGGCGCCCGCCGCGTAGACCGCAGCGCGAGCAACCTCCTGGCGGACGAACATGTCGGCGAGGATGTGCTTCACGGCCTGGAAGCCGCCGATCACCCG
>CAXMOC010000186.1:0-14435 GCA_964194865.1 uncultured Opitutales bacterium
CGTCAAGGAAATTTTCGTCGCGATGCCATCCCTGAGTCACACCCGGATGCTTTCGATCGTGCTCGATTGCGAAGATCTGGGTATGACGTTTCGCGTCGTCACCAATCTGTTCGAGGTACTGACGGCGGGCACGCCCATCGATCTCGTCGACGACCTTCCGCTCGTTCGTCTGGGACGGCAGCGCGCCCACGTTTTCTATGAGCCCGTCAAACGGCTGACTGACATCCTGGGCGCTGTTGTCGGCCTGATTCTATTCGGGCCCGTCATGCTCTGGTGCGCTCGACGCATCGTTCGGGAAAGCTCAGGGCCAGCACTCTTTTGTCAGTCTCGCGTCGGCAAGGACGGTGTGACCTTCGTGGTTCACAAATTTCGCACCATGCACATCGACGTCGATCCGTATGAGGTGGCGCCCCGCGAGCGAAACGATCCGCGCATCACTCCCTTCGGTCGGTGGCTCAGGGCTACCAGCCTCGACGAGCTTCCACAGCTACTCGATGTCCTCGCAGGTCACATGTCTCTCGTCGGACCGCGTCCGGAAATGCCGTTCATCGTCGACACCTACGACGACTGGCAGCGCCGGAGGCTGGCCGTCAAGCCGGGCATCACGGGCCTGTGGCAGATCCTCGGCCGCAAGGACCTTCCGATGCACCAGAATCTCCAGTACGACTTCTACTACATCCGCAATCGGTCCATCGCTCACGACCTGTCGATCATGATTCGCACCGTCGGAGCGGTCCTCTCCCGGCGCGGCGCATTCTGAGCGGCGTGATGGCACCGAACGTCTCGATCTGCATTGCCAGCTTCCGGCGCCCCCGCGGTCTCGGGCGGCTGCTGGACAGCCTGGCGAGGCTCAAACTCCCGTCCGGCCTGGCTGTCGAGATCATCGTCGTGGACAACGACGCGGCGGGCAGCGCTGCAGCCGTCGTGGAGGCCCGCACGGAGGTGCTCAGCCATCTTCGCTATCTCGTCGAGCCGCGACAGAACATCGCGCACGCACGCAACCTGGCGCTTTCTGAAGCCCGGGGAGAATGGGTGATGTTCGTCGACGACGATGAGGAGGTGAACGAGGACTGGCTGGCGGGCTACATGCGGCTGTTCGATCGGGTCGAATGCGATGGCGCCTTCGGCCCGGTACTGCCCCGGCTCGAGCGTGTTGGTGCGTCCTGGCTCGACGTCGACACCTTCTACACCAGGCCCCGTCATTTCACGGGCGCCCCCCTGGCCGCGAGAGATCTGCGGACCAGCAACGCGATGCTGCGCCGTCACCTCTTCGAAGACAGGCGCTTCGATCCCCGATTCGGGAGAACTGGCGGAAGCGACTCCGAGCTATTCGGGCGCATGTCCCGTAGCGGTGCGCGCTTTCTGTGGTGTGACGATGCTCCGGTGATCGAGTTCGTACCACCGGAGCGTCATCGGCTCGGCTGGCTGGCACGTCGCGCGTTTCGCGGCGGCTGGCTTCACACAAGGCTGCAAATCTCCAACGGACGTGCGGGCGTGTTGCGGAGCTGCGCCAAAGCGGTCCTGATCCTCGGGAGTCTGACCTTGACCGCCCCGCTTGGGGTCCTGGGCGGTCGGCGGGCGCTGGCGCGGATCTGGCTGCGGATATGCACCCAGGCAGGGCACCTCTGGTCACTGGCGGGGCGCTCGTTCGAAGAGTACGCGCCCGCTCGCTACCCCTGACTCGCCGGGGGGATGCGCGCCTCGATGAGAGGTCAGCGAGCGGGGGCCGCTTGGTGGGCCCGGCGTGGACGAGCGGCTGCTGCGTGAGTGACCGCCCGGCGAATCCCGTCCGCCATGCGTTCCGGGCTGAAACGCCGTGCCGTGCCCCGAGCGCACTCGCCCAGGCGGGAGAGGTCGGGGTGGTCGAGCGCCTCCAACAGGGTGGCCGTCAGCTTCGGCGTCTCCAGTGGATCGACGATCCATCCATTGCGCCCGGGCAGAACCAGGTCCGTCGCGCAGCCCGCACGGCTGGAACAGAGCACTGGGAGGCCACAGGCGAGCGCCTCGTTGACCACGAGACCCCAGGGATCGCCCAGGCTGGGAAAGATCAGGAGATCGGCCCCGCCGTAATAGGCGGCGAGCTCCTCCGGCTGGACCGCAGGGATGAGGAAGATCTCGCCAGTTGACCGAGATCGGCTGGCGCTCTGGACCCTCGGTGCCAGCGGGCCATCGCCGACGAACAGCAATGTCCAGCGGCCGCGCACGCTGGGCGGGAGATCATCCCAAGCGTCGAACAGTGGCTCGATCCCCTTGGCGGGCACCAGGCGCCCAACGACGAGGGCGACATGTTCTCGATAGTGTTCGCGCCCACCTCCTTCCTGTTGCAGCGTGCGCGGCGCGCCGGAATCAGCGTCCGCGAGCGCCTTTTCGAGGCCGTCGCGATCGTGGGCGTTTGGGGCGTCGAAGATCCGCTCGGATGGAACGCCGAAGTCGGAGAGTACGCGGCGGGCCTCAGCTCCCATACCCACCACGGCGTCGGCGCAGGAAAGGAGCAGGCGGCGAAAGGTCTGCAAGCTGCGCCCCCCCACGGAGGAGCTGACCCTCGAGTGATAGCTCCAGATGACAAGCGGCACGCCGAAGACTCGACAATAGAGCAGGGCCAACAAGGTGCGTGCACCCAACTCTGCACTCACGACCACATCTGGTTCGAAGCGGCGCAACGCGCCCAGGAGCCCCAGTGGCAGATAGGCCGTGACGACCTGATCTCCCTGGCGGCGAAAGGCGAATCGACGTCGAAACGAAAAGCTGCGCACCTGCTCTACGTCGAGATCGCCGGAGTCGACCCGCCAGGAGCGGCCGACCTCCGTCGCTGCGTTGGTAAAGAAGCGCCAGCGCCAGCCCGGAGTCACGGCGAGGTCATGGTACACCGGCATGCGATAGGGCGGGAGAATGTTGGTCAGTAGTGCAGCGCGCATTTCAATAACTCTTGTAGAAAGGCAAGGGTGCGGTGTCGGGGAGGTCCGCGAGGGCCAACACCAGCATGCCTCCAGACACGTCCTCTTGGAAGTCGGCCACGTGGATTCCGGAGTCGAGGCGCACCACCTCTCCTGGAGCCAGTGAGGTTCCGTCGACTGCGACCGCCACGTTGCCCGAAGCCGGAAGCCAACGATACGCACCGGACGCGATCAGCTCGAAGGTGCGGTGGCTCCCCGCGCTGCCCGCTAGCCGGCTGCCCGCGACAAAGACAGACGCTCGATACGGCTGGTAGTGCTCGACCCAGAAGCGTCGAACTTCGACAGGGAACTGGTTGAGGCGAAACGATTCGAGGAGGAAGAGCACCGGCTCATCTCGAAATTTCTGGATCATGCGTTCTCGATTGGGCTCGGAGCCCGGCACCCCGAAGTTCCGGTGGATGTCCCGTGAGAAGTAGTTCTTGAAAGGCTGGCCCTCCCCGCGGCAGAAGAGGGCGCTTTCGGGGCTGAATCCGGCGTCGTGATTCTGGAAGTTGTGGTGGACGAAGTCGAAGCTATCGCGTTGAACCTTTTGTGTGTCGTCGAGCAGATCGATCATCGCGATCATGCCGGGCCCTGCCAGCGCCAGCCAGAAGGCCGCAGTCAACAGCACCTGCTGGCGCCGGGGCTCGGGCAAGAGATCGCAGATGGGCCGGCGAGCCACCGCGAAGGCCAGCGCCGGGAACACCCCCAGCGTCATCCAGAAGTAGAAGAACGCTGCCGCATGGAAGGCGCCCACTGCGGCTCCGAGAGCCAGGATCAGCCAGGCCAGCGTGAGAGCGTGGTCGAGGCGCCTGCGTCGGCGAAGCGCGGCGATGCTGGCGGCCGCCAGGGCGGCTGCCAACACCAGATGCGGTCCCAGAGTCGGCAGCAGGGCGCGATACTGAGACCAGCCGATGGTCTTTCGGTAGAAGTCGAACGCAGAAAGTCCGCCGCGAATCACTGTGGGAGACAGCATCGCCCGGCTTCCGTGATCCTCCGCGAGCCGGATCTCTCCAGGGGTTGCGGCGTGAATCGCTAGAAGACTTCCAGCGAAGGCGAGGGCACAGAGTCCACCCCGGATCGCCTCCCTTCGGAGCTGGAGGCCTCGCCCGAACTCGAGCTGAGCCAGGGCGAGCAGCCCCATCAGCGCCGCGGTGTAGAGCAGCTTCTGAGACGAGAGAAATCCGACGCCGAATAGCGCACCGGCCGCGAGCGCCAGGACGGGTCGGCGCTGGGATGCCAACAAGGCAACGCCTCCCCACACGCCACCGGCCAAGGCGATCTGGTCGGTTCGCACCTGAATCGACCATTCCAGAAACGCCGGAACCAACGCCAGTAAACCGATCGCCAGCAGCGCATCGCCCAGCCGGCGCGCGCGAACGGGCTGGAGCTGAGCCGCCAGGACGCCCACCCCCGCCAGAAAGGCCAGCGTGAAAACCAACCAGAGCAGTCGCCCCCAGCGCAAGACCTCGATTTCATCATCGCAGCCGGCCACCAGGGGAAGCACAAGCAGCTGGGCCAGGCCGGGTCGTCCGCCCGAGTGAAGCAGACCTGTCTCAGCGGTCTTGGATGCGCTCTCGAACAGCGAGAATTCGTCCCAGTTGCCAGCCGCGCTGAGGGCTGTCAGGACGCGAAGCGCGATGACCGCGGCGGCCAACAAGGGCAACACCCAGCGCGCGCGCTTGGCGGCCTCGGACTCCATGCGGATCCAATCGGGCGTGATCGGCTCTCGCTTGAGTCTGAAAACCGACTGATCGTTGGGAGCTGTGCGCGATCTTGCACATGCCAGGGAAACGGCTCTGTGAGATGGGCTCTAGAGTGTCTGCAGCCGAATGCCGCCGTCGCCGGCTCGCAGCTCCAGATCGGCGAGGCCGCTGGTATGCGCCGATCCGCCGGTTCCCACCCGGGTCCCGCAAGCCGAGCTCGTATCCCGGTCGACGAAGATGCAGCCTCCCCGTGCGGTTGCGTCGAGCCGCGCCCCAACGTCTGCCGGGAAGGCGATTTGGATTCGGCCACCGTCGGTTTCGAATACACCCGCCGGTGCTCGGGTGAACCGCGCGAGGATCGCTGCGTCCGACGTGATGGCGACGACCTCGCCCGACACGCCGTCGATCTCGATTTCGCCGCCGCCGGCGCGTGCCTCCACATTTCCTGCGACGCCAGAGACGTGGATTCGTGCGCCAGAGGAGCTGGCCCTCACGTCGCCGCCGACACCGAACACGTCGATCGCACCGGCGGCTTCGGCTTGCGGGCCAGTGAATCCCCGAGTGGTCTCCACGTCGACGGCGCCGGCCACGTCGCGTACCCGGATCGAGCCTTCACGGGCCCGCACCGACACTCCCCCGACCGAGGCGACCTCGACGGATCCGTCCCGGGTCTCGACCTCCACCACGAGCCAGCGGGGCACCCACGCCCGCACCTCGACACTCGGCACCATCGACATGAACTGCAGCCATGACCCGGCGCGCCCAGCGAGCTTCAGGCCCTCCGCATCTTGCCGCAGTTCGAACGCGAAGCCGCTGGCGCCCATGCCGTGCGCACGCGCGTCCACCCGAACCTCGTCGGCATCGTGGGAGACCACGCTGACTGCTCCGTAGTCCAGCTCGATCCGCAGCACGCCCCCGGGCGGCGCGGTCATCGTCTGCTTCAGGGTGCCGGCGCCGGCCGCCAGGGGAAGGAGCACGGCGAGCGTGGCGCAGAGAGCGGCGCTCCTGAGACTGGTTCGGTTCTTCATGTCGAGAACTCCTGGAACTGCCTGTAGCAAGAGGCGTGCCGTCGGAATCCGTACCCCGGCGCCTCCGGAAGCGGGCTCGGGCCTGCGGAAGCCCGGATACCGCAGCTTTTCAGCTGCCCATGCAGCGAACGGTGGCGGCACTGGCGTGTGTGCATTCTGCGGATGCAGCTCCCAGCGACAGTCCCGAGGTTGGGGTTATCATCGCCGCCGATGATCACAGGCCTGCTGGCGGCGTTGGTGATCGGGTACGCGGTCTGGCGGGTCGCCCTCGGCTACCCCAGCCTGCGCCGAAGCTATGGAGCCCTCACGCGCGGAGAGGTCGCCTTCGTTTCTGCGGCGGGAGAGGCGATGTACCCGGCCGGAGGCGCCATCGCCAGCTCGGGCCTCGATGCCGACCTGCCGGACTACGTCGATCGGTTTCTGCGGGCTTCCGCCCCCCGGATTCGCCTGCTGCTGCATTTGCTGTTCCATCTCGTCGAGCACGCGACCGTGTTCTTTCCGGCGCCCGGCCGCGCTGGGCTGCGGCGGTTCTCGGCCCTCGACGCCGAGCAGCGAGTGGCCGTCCTCGATGGTTGGGCGGATAGCTCGCTGTTCGCGCGCCGCCTCGTATTCACCAGCCTGCGAGCGGTTCTGACGATGGGCTATTTCGCTCACCCACCGGTGTTGCGGGAGCTCGGGCTGGCTCCGCTCGCCATGGATACGCCGATTTGCGAAGCGGATCTGCTGTATCCGCGAATCGGTGAACATCCGGCGACGATTGGCCTGACGCGTGCCGAGCTGACCCCTCCAAGCGACGGAATTCCGCTGGCACTCGACGGAGCCCTGCGCCCCGGCTTTGCGGAGCCGCGGGAGTGAGCTGGCCGGGCGAGGGAGAGGTTCGCGTATTCGCTCAATACGACCGCGACATCGATGACGAGGCGGACGTGGTCGTGGTGGGATCCGGCCCGGCGGGTGCGGTTGCGGCCAAGGAGCTGACCGACGCGGGCAAGCGCGTGGTTCTGGTGGAGGAAGGCCCGCCGTTCGTTCCCTCGGAATACGAGTTCGAGGGTGGGCTGTCGATGACGCGCACCATGCGCGAGGGCGGTCTTCGCACCACACGCGGCACCACCATGCCCACCATGCAGGCGATTGCACTCGGTGGTGGCTCGCTGGTGAACTCGGCGATCTGCAACCGCGCTCCGGAATTCGTGCTCGACCGATGGTGTAGTGATTTCGAGCTCGAGCGGACGTCGCGCAAAGATCTCGACCCCCACTACGACGCGGTTGGGGAGTTCCTCGGCATCGCTCCGACTCCTGAAGAGGTGCTCGGGCGTCGGAACCTGCTGTTTCGCGACGGCTGCGAAGCGTTGGGTTACCAGTCCGAGCCGATTTCGCGCAATGTTCGAGGCTGCCGGGGCAGTGGCGAGTGCTTCACCGGTTGCCGCGCTCGTGCCAAGCAGTCGATGGATATCAGCTACGTACCTGCCGCCATCCGGGGGGGCGCTCGGGTGCTGACGTCCGTACGGATCGAGCGGATCCTGACCGAGGGTGGGCGCGCGACCGGGGTGACAGGGAGGGTCGTCACCCCCTTCACCCACAAGCCTTCACACCGGGTTCGCATCCGCGCCAAGGCCGTCGTGTTGGCGGCAGGCTGCACCGCCACCCCCGTGCTGCTCCAGAAGAGCGGCGATCTCGCGAATCGCTCGGGGCAGGTGGGCGAAAATCTGCAATTCCATCCGGGTGTTGCGATCATGGGGATCTTTCCCGACCTGGTCCATCCGCAATTCGGTGCCACCCAGGGATATCAGTCGCGCCACTTCTTGAACGAGGGCTTCAAGCTGGAAACCCTCTGGGCGCCGCCGGCGATTACCGCTGTGAGGCTGCCGGGCTCCGGCAACGCGCTCAAGAACCGGCTGGCCGACATTCCGTACTCGGCGATCTGGGACGCCATCGCCAGCTGCGATCGATCGCTCGGAAGAGTAAGCGTGAAGCGCGGTTCGCTCGATCCGGTTCTTCGTTGGAGCCTGCACCCGGCAGACGTGCCGATTCTCTCCCACGCGCTGTGGGTGCTCGCCGAGATCTTCTTTGCGGCCGGTGCGCGAACCATCATTCCCGGCGTCCACGGAGTTGCACCCGAGTTGCACTCTCTTCGCGAGGCCGAGGTGCTCCGCGACCGTCCGCTGCGCGCCACCGATCTGGTCCTCGGCGGCAACCACGTCTTTTGCACCACGCGGATGCACGGAGATCCCAGGCTCGGCGTCGTCGACGAGTTGGGGCGCTGCCATGACGTCGAGAACCTCTACATCGTGGATACCGGCATCTTTCCTCGGTGCCCCTCGGTGAACCCCATGTGGACGGCGATGGCCCTCGCGCACCGCTCCGCGCATCGGATTGCCGAGACGGTCTGATCTCCCCACAGGGGCTACACCTGGCCGGCCGGTCAACCGATGATCTCGGTAGCCGCGGTGCCGCTCGCGGTGGTGGGGGGAACACCATGAAGTGCGCATTCGCCGTCTTCATCAGCTTCGGTCTACTGCTACCCGCGATCGCCTCTGCCGATCCGCCCGATTGTGGTCGGCTGATGCGTCAGATCAATCACTTCGAAGGCATGGTGGACCGGGCGGAGCAGCTGGGCAACGACGGCTGGGCCGAGAACACCCAGCGACACGTCGATCTGTTGGACGATCGCCTCGCATCGCGCTGTCCCTCGTACTCTGCGCGCGACGAGCAACAGGAAGCGGCCCGCCAGCTCGCGATCCTGATGAAAGTCGCCGCGAGCGCTGCTGTTACATTCTTTACGATGGGCTCCTACTAGTCCGCACAGCACTCGATGGAGTTCTGAGGATGGCCGCTCCGCTGCTGCGGGAGACGGCCGTCGTCGAGAAGCGCTACGAGTCGCTCCCCTTGATCGCCTGCGCACCCCAGGAGCTGCAGCATTGTTCCTCAATCTGGTGATCAATGCCGGCCAGGCGATCGCGGACCAGGGCAGTGTGGTGGTCCGAACCGAGGCGACGGACGATGCCGTGTTCGCCTGGATCGAAGACGCCGGCTGCGGAGTCTCGCCGGAGCTGATCGACCGGATCTTCGACCCCTTCTTTACGACGAAGCCGGTCGGAGAGGGCACTGGACTGGGCCTCGGCATCGCCCTCGAGATCGGGCGCAAGCAGCGCGGCGAGATCAGCGTCGAATCGCGGCGCGGGGGAGGGGCGGTGTTCTGCGTGCGACTTCCGGTTTCCGCCGATACAATCGCTTCGAGCTAGCCCCTAACCCGAATCGAGCCGACCCCCAAACCCCGAGGTCCCCCCGTGAAACTCTACGACAGCACCATAGCGCCCAACCCGCGCCGCGTACGTATCTTTCTCGCCGAGAAGGGAATCGAAGTTCCGACCGTCCAGGTGGATATCGGCAAGGCGGAGAATCGCCAGCCGGACTTCCTGGCCAAGAACCCCATGGGCGGAGTTCCCATCCTCGAGCTCGATGACGGCCGCATCATCGCCGAATCCGTGGCGATCTGCCGTTACTTCGAGGAGCAGAGCCCCGAGCCTCCGTTGCTGGGAGTGGATGCCGTAGATCGGGCAGTGGTCGAGATGTGGCAGCGCCGCATGGAGCTGGAGGTGGCGGTGCCTATCATGCAGAGCTTCCGCAACACGCACGATTTTTTCAAAGGCAGGATTCCGCAGGTTCCCGAGTACGGAGCCGTCTGCAAGCAGGGCGCGATCAAACGCTTGGAATGGCTGAACGCTGAGTTGGCGGGTCGGCCGTTCGTCGCCGGTGATCGCTTCAGCATCGCGGACATCACGTTGTTGGTCGGAATCGACTTCGGCCGCGTCTCGGACATCCGCATCGACCCCGATCACAAGGACCTCGCGCGTTGGTACGGGGAAGTGTCTTCCCGACCCAGCGCCAAGGCTTGAGATGAAACAGCGACGACTCGGCCGCACGGGAATCTCGGTCTCCGAGATCGGCCTCGGGACGATGACGTTCGGCAGCATGGCCGACGAGGCTACGGCGCGAAAGGCCCTCGACAAGGCCTTCGACCGAGGCGTCGACTTCATCGACATCGCCGAGATGTATCCGGTGCCGCCCGATCCCAAGTGGGCGGGGCTGAGTGAAGAGATCTGTGGTCGCTGGCTGTCGGGCCGGTCGCGTGACTCGGTGGTGGTGGCGACCAAGATCGCGGGTCCGGGTGGGGGCTGGTTCAAGGGCCCGGTGCGTTCGGGCAAGACCGCATTGGACCGCCACCACATCACCCTCGCGGTGGAAGACAGCCTGCGGCGATTGCAGACCGACTACATCGACCTCTACCAGACTCACTGGCCCGATCCCGGAATTCCGATCGAGGCCACGCTCGAGGCATTGGATCGCTTGGTAGAGGAAGGCAAGGTCCGAGCCATCGGTTGCAGCAATCAGAACAGTTACGGCTTGATGAAGAGCCTCTGGGCGTCCGATCGTGTGGGAACCGCACGCTTCGAGACGATCCAGAACAATTACAGCCTGCTCTCCCGGCGGTTCGAGGACGAGCTGGCGGAGGTCTGCCGGCGCGAGCGGATCAGCCTGCTGGCATACAGCCCGATCGCCGGAGGCGTTCTGTCGGGAAAGTATCTGGCTGATGCGTGGCCGGCCAATTCGCGCTTCACCGACTATCGCCAGCACAGCCCGCGCACCAAGATGATGGTGGCGCGCTTCGTCAACGAACGGACGCTGACCGCCACTGCGCGCCTGGCCAAGGTAGCCGCCGACTGCGCGATGTCTCCGGTGACGTTCTGCGTGGCCTGGACGCTCACCCGCGACTTCGTCGGGTCCACCCTCGTGGGCGTCACGAATGCCGATCAGCTGGACGACCACCTTGCCGCGGCAGACGTCGAGATCCCGCCCGAGGCCCTCGCCGAATGCGACGCCATCGCGAAGGAGATCCGCTATCCGATGGATTGAAGCCGGCGCGCTGGTCTGGATCGTCTTTCTGCTCGCAGGGTCGAGCTACGCCATCGATCGAGGTGCTGACGGCGACTTCGACCAGCGTTCTTCGGCACACTTCGAACTCTATCAGGATGTTGCGATCGATCGAACCGGCGGCTTCAATGGCTCGCGGCGGTTCGAACAGCAGGTGCTCGCGGAGCTCGAGCGCGCCTACGACAAGCTCGACGACACCCTTGGTTTGCGTCCGTCGCGGCGGATCGAAGTGGTGATCTACGACGCGGGCGTATTCGATCAACAGTTCTCTGGACTATTCCGGTTCGCCGCCGCGGGCTTCTATCACGGGGTCATTCGCATCCGCGGCGCGACGCAGCTGGACGTCAGGCTGTCGCGGGTGCTGCATCACGAGCTCGTCCACGCTGCTCTGGATGCCGCCGCGCCCTCCTACCGATTGCCGGCCTGGCTCAACGAGGGCCTGGCAGAATGGTTCGAGGCGCGCGCCCAGGGAAAGCGGCACCTGAGCGGCATCGAGTACCAGATTCTCTCGGCGGCTCGACAACAGGGCGCACTCTGGTCACTTCAAACCCTGAGTACGCCGAGCTTCGGCCAGCTCGGTCCCGAGGCGGCGCGCCTCGCCTACCTGGAGTCCTACGGAATGGTCGAGTTCCTGGCGCGTCACAAGGGAGAGCGCTCGTTGCGCGACTTCTGCGAGGGCTTGATGCGGACCCGAAACCTCGAACGCTCCTTGCAGCGGGTCTATCGCGCGGGGCTGAGCGAGCTGGAGGCCCGCTTCTTCGAGGAGCTGGGCTGAGTTGGCTCGATGCTCGGCTGGCTTCAGGACTCCAGCGCCCGATCGATCAAGGCCTGGAAGTCCTTCTTGGGGCGCGCCCCACTGAGCTGGCCCACGACCTGGCCGCCAGAAAAGGCGAGCACCGTGGGAAGCGAGAGCACCTGGAAACGGGTCATCGTGTTCCCGTTCTCGTCGGAGTCGAGCTTGACGATCTTCACGCGGCCCGCGTAGGCGGCGGCGAGGTCGCGCAGGATCGGCGCGATCGCGCGGCACGGTGGGCAATGCTCACCCCAGAAGTCTACGAGCACGGGGATGTTGGATTGGATCACTTCGGCGTCGAAGCATTCGTCGGTGACGTCGTGAAGTTCGGCCATGGGTCCTCCTGATCAGAGCGTCTGCCATCCCACATCCCGATGACCGGAGCCAAAGTGATCCGGATGCAGGATCTCTGCGAGAATCTCGAGAGACTCCACCAGCCGCGGGCCCGGCCGATTGAAGTATTGGTTGCCGTCGACCACGAAGACGCGGCCCGCTCGCACGGCTCGGAGTTCGGACCAGCCGGGCTGCGCCAGCAGCGGGCCGAGCTCGGCGCGGGTGCGCGCGATGTCGAATCCGCAGGGAAGCAGGACTACGACTTCCGGGTCGGCGGCCCGCAGCTCGGACCACTCGAGCCAGGCTGAGTGCGCTCCCGCCTGCCCGAACAGGGGGTCGCCTCCCGCCAGCGTGACGAGCTCCGGCATCCAGTTGCCGGCCGCCATCAGCGGATCGATCCACTCCACGCAGGCGACCGAGGGCCTGCTCCGGATCCGCAGGGCCTGCTCTGCGATCTGGCTCACGGCCTCCGAGAGCTCTGTCACGAGCGCGATCCCGCGCGGCTCCGCCCCGAATGCGCGCGCCACCTGCAGCACGGCGGCCCAGACGTCACCGAGCGATTCGGGGCTCAACGAGACCACGCGCGGTGGCTCTTCGAGCCACGCGCCCAGCGCCTCCTCGACATCGCGAAGACTGGCGGCGCAGACTTCACATTGGTCCTGGGTGAGGATCAGGCTGGGCCGCAACTCCCGCAGCCGGTCCGGGTCGACGCGATAGACGCTCGAGCCCTCGGCCACGAGCTGCTTGACTCGGCCATCGATCGCCGCGCTGGCCGCGTCCAGCTCGAGCTTGGGCTCGGTCAGGACGGGGAGGCGCTCCACACCTTTCGGGAAGTCGCACTCGTGGGAGCGGCCGACCAGTGTCTTCCGGAATCCGAGCGCGCAGACGATCTCGGTGGTGCTCGGAATCAACGAAACGACGCGTTCCATGGGCCCCCGCGAGTATCCTACCAGGCGTGTCGCAACGGGGTGAGGCCATGGAATTAGCTGGCGACGAGATCGATCGGATTCTTGACAGCTGGCCGGTGGCTCGGCTGGCCACCCAGCGCGCCGATGGGCTGCCATCGCAGGTCCCGATCGTGTTCGCGCGCTCGGGAGAGCGCCTGTGGTCTCCGATCGATGGCAAGCCGAAGGGCGACGGGGAGCTGGCGCGGGTGCGAAACATCCGGGCTCGGCCGGGCGTGAGCCTGTTGATCGATCACTACGCGGAGGATTGGGAGCGGCTCTGGTGGTTGCGCGTCGAGGGGGTCGCCGAGGTGATCTGCCCGTCGGATCTCGAGGGCGACGCGGAGGTTGCCGGCGCGGTTGCGGCGCTGAGGAACAAGTATCCGCAGTATCGCGAGACGGCGCTGTTCCGAGGGGTTCCGACGCTTGTGGCGGTTCGGCCATTGGTGATTCGCAGTTGGCGTGCTGGAGTGGTCTGACGTCTTCGCGGATTTGGCCAGATATTTCGGTTCGGGGAACTTGCGGCTGGCGGATCACGAGGTTGGTTGCCAAGGGGGCTGGGGCCGATAGGGGCCCCGTGCTCGGACATGCTCGCCGCTTTTGTTTTGGGTTGATGCGGTGTTGGTTGCGCGGCTGCGCAACTGCGCGCGGGGCCCCTATCGGCCCCAGCCCACGCAATTGGGTGGTTCACGCTCTGGTGAAGATTTGACTTGTTTCGTGGACTAGAAGTGAATCGGGATCGAGGCGAAGCCTCGGACGTTGGTGTTGTGGACTCGGACGCAGTGGTCGAAGTCGACTTCGTATTTGGGAATTCGACGGTGGAGCTCTTCGAAGGTCACGCGGGTTTCGAGGCGCGCTAGCGACGCGCCGACGCATAGGTGCACGCCGTGTCCGAAGCTGAGTAGGCGGGGGATCTTGCGCCGGATGTCGAAGCGGTCTGGCTCCTCGTACTCGCGCTCGTCGCGATTGCCCGAGCCGATGATGAGCGCCACTTTCTTACCCGCCCGCAGGGTCTTGCCGTGAGCCGTGAAGTCGCGGGTCAGGGTGCGGGTCATCTGGTGCGTGGAGGTGTCGTAGCGCAGCGCCTCTTCTACGGCGTTCGCGGTGAGTGACTCGTCTGCGAGTAGCAGGGACTTCTGGTCCGGATGACGGCCTAAACTGTGGATCATGTTTCCGATCAGCTTGGTGGTGGTCTCTCCGCCCGCCAGGGCGAGCAGGAAGAGAAAGCCCACGATTTCGTCATCCGAGAGCTGCTCGCCGTCGACTCTCGCGCTGAGTAGGCCACTCACCAGATCCTCGCCGGGGTTTGCGCGGCGGCTCTCGAGGCCGCTCCGGAAGTAGTTGGCGAGTGACCCGAACGCCTCGGCGCCCTTCTTGGGAACCTCCGCCGAGCCCGGTTCCCGGTGCAGCATCTGCTCGGTCCAGATCCGGATCTGCGCCTGGTCATCGTCCGGTACCCCGATGAAAGCTGCGATCACCTCCATCGGGAGCAGTTTTCCCAGATCCTCGATTACATCCGCCGAACGGGCGTCGATGAATCGATCGATGTGGCGCGTTGCGATCGCTCGGACCTTGGGTTCCAGCTCCGCCACCCGGCGCGGTGTGAGCGCTCGCGCGACCAGCCCGCGGATCTTCAGCTGCCGGGGTGGGTCCATGGTGATGATCATGTCGGGGCTGATGGCCGAGGTGTCTTCGAGCGAGACCCCGCCCGCAGACGAGAACGTCTTCCAGTCCGCGAACGCGCGCCAGATGTCCTCGAAGCGGGACAG
>CAXMOC010000187.1:0-10629 GCA_964194865.1 uncultured Opitutales bacterium
CGTCCAGGCCCGGCAGGCGCTGGCGAACATCCTGGCCCGGGGCCCGCACGGCGGTACCAACTTTGCCGCCGGGGTTCGGCTGTCGGTGACGGAGCTCGCCGGTCTCATGGGCGCGAAGAGCACGGCTCGGCCGGAAGCCAAGAAGATCGTGATGTTTCTCACGGATGGTGTGCCTTCGTTCCCGTTCGGCAAATCCAATGTTTCCGACCCTGGGGATACCGAGGCCGCGCTCAATGCCGCCCGCGTCGCCCACAAGGCGGGTGTCACGATCAACTCCTATGCGCTGGGACCGATCGCGCTGACCAACCCATTGGCCGCCACAGAGCTGTCGCGGATTACGCTCGGGACATTCACACCTGTGCTCAACCCGGGCGACGTGATCACCTATCTGCAGGGAGCGTCGTTCGCGAACGTCGATGATGTGATCTTCACGAATCTGACCACGAGTGAGATTTCCGAGGATGTCCGGCTATCACCGGATGGCAGCTTCTCCGGCTACGTCCCCGTGCGGGAGGGGACCAACCGTGTGCGCGTCACCGCGCTGGCGACGGACGGCTCCGAAGGCTCGGTGGAGTTCGAACTCGAGTTCGAGGTTTCCGGGCTGAGCGGCCGAGAGCTTGCCTTGGAGCTCGAGCGGATCCGCAAGCGGAACAAAGAACTCCAGCTGTTGATCGAGAGCGAGCGGATCCAGCGTTTCCGCGCCAAGCAGCGCAAGGATCTGAAGCTCGAGGCGGAAGAACTCGAGTAGCGGGCCTCGGGCGGCGGTGCTGCCCGAGGGGCGACGCCCAGGCTACGGCATCAGATCGGGGTTCGAGATCTCCCGGCGGAAGAGCTTGCCGTTGCGGTAGATCGAAGTGACGTCGGTCTCCCCGTCACCGTTTTTGTCCTCTTCGCGCCTGCTGAGGACTGGTTTGCCCGAAGACGTTTCGAAGGTCTCGGTGACGTCGACATTTCCGGAGCCGTCGGTGTCGCGTTCGATGCGCGCGGGAATCTCCTCGCTGCCGACTACCGCGTAGTAGATCCAGGTGTCGATTCGACCATTGCCACTGCGATCTTCTGCACTCTTGACCTTCTGGCGGTTCGTGTAGGTCACCGTCAAGTCCTGCGTGCCGTCGTCGTTTCGATCGTGCCGTTCTTCGACCAGGGAGCCGCCGGAGAATGTGTAGAAGGCATCTGTTCCTCCGTCCGCGTTGCGGTCGATGCGGCGTTCGGTCATACGGCCCGCCCGGTACGTCTCCCAATCGTCCGGCTGGCCGTCGTCGTTGTTGTCCAGCGTGCGCTCGACCAGTGCGCCGCCCGCATAGGTCTGCCAGGTGTCGATCTCGCCGTTGTAGTCGCGGTCAGCCTCCTTGCGCAGGATCACGCCCGTGGTCTCGTCGAAGTAGCGGATCTGTTCCGGCTTGCCGTCCCGATCGGCGTCCAGTGAGCGCTTGATCACGAGGATCTTTGCGCCGTTTCCCCAGGTACCGGCGGGGATTTCGACGTTTTCGGAATCGAATATGGCGATCGGTAGTTCGCGATCGGTGGGGGCTTTCGGTGCGATCCGCGGGTTGGCGCGCTGGGCGAGATTCGCGTCATCGACGGCCACCTCTTGGAGTACGCGTTCGAGCTCGTTGTCGAGGTCTCTCGAGCGCAGCATCTCCTCCTGGCGCCGCAGCTCGGCCTCGATTTCGCGCTCGAGGTCACCGTCCGCGCCCGCTACAGAGCCCAGGGCTGTGGTCAGCGCGAGGAGTACCGCGGCGACCCACTTGGATCGAAGGAATCGGCGTCGGCGGGTCACGGCGCGCAGGCAGCCGGCGGGGCTCGGTCTACTTTGGACCGACGCGTGATGCGCAGGGTCATCCCGAATCCCTTCGCCTCCTGTGGGGTCGCTTCCCCCCGGGAAGTCCACAGAGGGTCAGCCCGAAGCGGCCGAACCTACCGCACCCTTGAGCAGCGTTCGACGCCCATGCGACCGATTCGATGCAACGTAGCGGGGCGTCCTCGACGATGCTGGCGGCTGGCGATACCCTTGACGCGTTGCGTCGTCAGCAGCGGCCTTTGCGCCGCGCTGGGAAGCGCCAAAAGTTCCCCCCCCATTTGTGCCGATGAGGCCTCAGCGGCTTCGACGGGACCGCAGGGGTGGCTGTATGGGCCTCACGCTGATTCGAAAGAGCGGGAACAAGCCGCCCAGAGCCGATCCGGTGATCGCGCTGGTGCTGGCGGGCGGCGCGGTTTCCGGCGGTGCGTTCAAGGTGGGCGGTCTCAAGGCCCTCAACGACTTCCTGGTGGGTCGCCGGATCACCGAGCTCGACATGTACGTGGGACTCTCGGCCGGGGCTCTGCTCGGAGCCTCGCTGGCTGGGGGCGTCACCCCCGATGAGATGATCAAGGTGCTCGACGGCACCAGCAGCCGCCTCAACCAGCTTCGACCCGTCGATTTCTACAATCCGAATTTCCGCGAGTTCGCCAGCCGGCCAGTCAAGCTCGCCTACGACTTTACGAGCTATCTACCGAGTATTGCGTTGGATTTCGCTCGATCGCTGCCCGGCCTCCCCGAGAGCGTTTGGCCCGCGGTGCGAAAATTCATCCAGAAGCCCAGCTACTCCGGCTTCGAGACCGCGATCATGAACATGCGTGACCACGTCTCGCCCACCCGCGAGGTGCCCGCGCTGACCAATCACTTTCCGAGCGGCTTCTTCGACAACGCGAGCATCGAGCGCTGGCTCCGGCGCAACCTCGAGAAGCTTGGGATGCCCAACGAATTCCGCGCCTTCGAACGCGAGCGCGGCCATAGTCTGTACATCACGGCCTGCGACCTCGACACGGCGGAGAGGACGATCTTCGGAGCCGACGAGAACAACGAGCTCACCATCTCGCAGGCCGTGCAGGCATCTTCTGCCCTGCCGGTCTTCTACAAACCCGCCCGCCTGAACGGGGTCGACTACGTCGACGGGGGGGTCCGGCACACCGCCAACATCGACATCGCCATCGAGAAGGGCGCAGACCTGATCATCTGTTACAACCCCTTCCGCCCGTTTCTCAACCGAGTGGATTCCCAGGATCCCGAGGCCTCCTACTTCGCCGAGGGTCGCTATCTGGCGGATCGGGGGATGAAGGTGGTCCTCAATCAGGTCTTCCGGACCATGCTCCATTCTCGGCTCAAGCTGGGCATCCAGCGCTACCTGGCGGACGACCGCTTCCAGGGCGACATCGTGTTGTTGGAGCCCCGGGAGCGGGACGCCAACTTCTTTACCATGAATCCAATGGCCTTCTGGAAGCGCTCCGAAGCGGTTGCGCACGGCTTCCAGTCGGTTCGCACCACGATCGAACAGAACTACGGCGCTCTCCAGGAGGTCTTTTCGCACTACGGCCTCGAAATGGATCAGAGCACGGCTCGTCGGCGCGCGGCTCGAGCGCGTTCAGCCCTGGGCTGGGAGAAGGACAGCGCACCGGAGGCTCCCCGCGAGGATCGACCCCTGCGGTTGGTCGGCAGCTAGAGCGGTTGAATCACCAGCTCCGACTAAAGGTTCAAAATCACGTTCTATTCGCGGCTTTCTGCCGCAGTATGTGGTGAAAACGCAGATTTCTGGTATACTTACACCATCCCGACCGCTCTGATGCACTGCGGGATGCACTCGGGAATCGCCGGATGTGCACCCTGATTGTCCTCCATCGCTGCATTCCGGGGACACCCCTCGCGGTGGGAGCCAACCGGGACGAGTTTTTCGAGCGCCCAACAGAGGGTCCGGCGCTGCGAAAAACAGATTTCGGGGCCATCGTGGCGCCTCGCGACTTGCGAGCGGGCGGGACTTGGCTGGGATTGAATGAGCATGGGCTGTTCGCTGCGGTCACCAACCGGCCGGCAGCAGAGCCGGACCCGCAAAGGCGCTCCCGCGGTCTACTGGTGGTGGATGCCCTCCGGGCGCGAAGCGCGGAAGAAGCGATCAAGAAACTCGAGGATCTGGCGATCGAAGCCTACAACCCGTTCAACCTGCTCGTCGCTGATCGAGAGCAGGTCCATGCGATCACCTACGAGCGAGCTCCGCGCAGGATCGCGTTCGGCCCCGGTCCCATCGTGATCGGCAACGCCGACCCCACCGCGCCGCCCACCCCGAAGCTTGCACGCCTGAAGCTGCAGGCCCAGCCGCCTGGCGGGACGAGTGTCGAGACGCCCCTGGAGGCTCTCGCGGCGATTTGCCGCAGCCACGAAGGCGGCGCTGACAGCTTCCGAGATACCTGCGTCCACGCCGGACGTTACGGCACGCGAAGCTCGACGCTGCTGCGGCTGGGTGATGCGCTCGAAGATTGCGAACTCCGGCACGCGGACGGGGCGCCATGCGTTTCCGAATATCGAGATTACACCCCCCTCCTTCACGAGCTGAACGGCTCGCCGAGGGAGACTCAGGCGCGAGGAGCACCACTTGAGACGAATCGGTAGCAACATCAGAAAGCAGAACTCCGACGCGAAGGCGAATCGCGTCATGAAGAACATCATCAAGTACGTCGACGATGAGAAGCCGCGAAACGAGTATCCGAAGAAGATCGTTTCGCCCAGCAAGCCCTCCAAGTGTTGTCGTGACGAGAATCGCCAGATGGTGGGTGGCAACCGTGAAATCGACGGCTTCAAGTTTTGTTACAAGATCTGCCAGAAGTGCGGACACGCGGTGAAGTTCTATTTCCCGGCGAACGTAACCTCGAATCCGGCGCTCAAGGAATACCGCCAGTGGAAGCGGTATATGGCTCAGTGATCCCACGAGTTGGGGTCGGGTAACCCGGCGAGGCGGCCAATCCTGGCCGCCTCGCTCTTTTTTTTTCGCGGTCGGTACAGATTGTCTGCTCTCTCTCCCAGGCGGCGCATTCGCACGGTCGAAGAGGCCGGAGCGTATCTCTCGGGGCTGATCAACGTCGAGAAGGAGCGCCGGGTTCCTTACACGCGCTTCGATCTCGAGCCGATTCGCCGCCTGACGACTCGGCTGGGCTCGCCTCAAGACGAGCTCTCTGTAATTCACCTCGCCGGATCCAAGGGCAAGGGCTCGACCGCATTGTTCGCCGAGGGGTTGTTGCTGGCGGCGGACGAGCGCGTCGGAACCTTTACGTCGCCGCATCTCGAGCGCTGGACGGAACGCTTCCGCATCGATGGCCGCGAAGTCGGGGGCGCGCTGCTAGCCGCAGCAGTCGAACGAGTCGCTGTCGAAGTGGAAGCCCTGCAAGAAGCAGATCCCGAGCGCGCCCCCACCTTCTTCGACGCGACCACGGCCGTCGCCCTGCTGCTCTTTCGCGAAGCGAAGGTCGACCGCGCCGTGATCGAGGTGGGCCTCGGCGGACGTCTCGATTCCACCAACGTGGTGTCGCCGGCGGTCACCTGCATCACTGGCATCGAGCTCGAGCACACCGAGCAGCTCGGCAACACCCTGGCCGCGGTCGCCGCCGAGAAGGCGGGCATCTTGAAGCCCGGGGTTCCGGCGGTGTTGGGGCAGCTCGCCGACGAGGCGCGAGCGGTGGTGGAGGCTCGAGCGGCGGCGGTCGGAGCCCCCCTCTCGGTGCTCGGGCGAGATTTTCAGCTCGAAGTTCTGGATGAGAGTCTTGATGGCCTATCGCTGCGTCTCGTGGATGGAGAGCTGCGCGTCAACGCCCGACTTCCGGCATTGGGGCTACACCAGGCTCGCAACGCGGCTCTGGCGCTGGCCTGCGCGAAGCGAATCCCCCACGCCGAGGCAGGCCTGGCGGAGCGAATCGCGCGCTCGGCGGCAAAAGGCTTCGGCGCAACGGAGCTGCCCGGACGTATCGAGCTGATCGCGCGCTCACCGTGGTTGTTGGTCGATTCCGCCCACACCGGCGCTTCGGCCGCGGCGTTGTCGCGGGTCTTGAAGCGGATTCCAGCCAACCGCTCACACCTCGTGCTGTCGATTTCGAGCGGCAAGGACACCGAGGCAATCCTGCAGAGCCTGGTACCCGGGGTGGAAGAAGTGACTGTCACGCGGGCCGAGCCGTTGAGGTCGCTGAGCCCCGTCGAAATCGCGAAGGCGGTTCGCAGCGCAAGCCCGCGCGCGGAAGTGCACGTAATACCGAACCCGCACCTCGCGGTGCGTTCCGCCCTCGATCGTCTCGAGCGTGAAGACCTGCTCTGCGTTGCCGGCTCGATCTACCTGGCGGGAATCGCTCGGGCTGTGCTCCGGGGGGCCGCGGTGTCACGCCGCGGCGAGTAATCGAATTGTCTATTGCCGAGGCCGATGCCGAGGCCGCGTTTCGCCTCGAGGTGCAGCAGAACCTGAAGCGCAACTACGCGGCCCACCTGTGTCACGGTCTCCTGGGACAAACGGGCATGCGCCTCCTCAACGCGCCGACGTTTCTACCCAGCTACATCTCGCTGCTGGCCGGGACCGACGCCGCGGTGGGGATTGCGCGGGGTCTTCAATACCTGGGGATGTTCTTGTCCCCAATCCTTGGTGCCACCTGGGTCGAGCGGCGCGGTCGGGTGATGCCGCTGGGCTTCTTGAACGGCGGGCTCATGCGCGCGGCGATTCTGGGGTTGGCGCTGGCCGGCTTCTTCTTGCCGCCGCGCGCCGCGCTGCTCGCAGCTTTCGCCTGCCTGGCGTGCTTCGGTCTGTTCCTCGGAGTCCAGGGTGTGATCTTCAACTTCCTGGTTTCCAAGGTGATCCCCGTGAGGCTCCGAGGGCGCCTGATGGGTCTGCGCAACGCACTTGCCGGGCTGACCGCCACTGCCGTGGCCTGGTATGCGGGTAATCGTCTCATCGCAACCGACGCACTCGGCAATGGCTACGCGGCGACCTTCCTGCTGGCTTTTTGCCTCACCAGCATCGGGCTGCTGGTGTTGATCTTCATCCGCGAGCCGGCATCGCCGCGGGTGCTCGAGCCGTCGCGTCTGTCCAGCCGGTTGCGAGATCTGCCCGAGCTGATGCGTTCCGATCGGGCCTTCACGCGCTACTTCGTCGCCCGAGCGCTGGCCACGATCGGCCGGATGGCCGTACCCTTCTACGTGTTGTTTGCGCAGACCCGCTTCGAGATGACCGGGGCGCGGCTCGGCGAGCTCAGCGCCGCTTTCATTGGGGCCCAGAGCATCGGCAACCTGATCTGGGGCGTCGCAGCCGATCGTTCTGGCTTCCGCGCGACGTTCCTGGCATCCCTCTCGCTGTGGGTGCTGGCGGTGCTCCTGCTCATGCAGGCCACCACAAATTTCCAGTTGATCGTCGTCTTCGCCGTGCTGGGCGCCGGCCTCGGCGGCTTCCAGATGTCTTCACAGAATCTCGTGCTCGAGTTCGGCTCGCGCGAGAATCTGCCCATGCGGATCGCCGTGGCGAATTCGGCGTCCGATCTGGTCGGCGCCATCGGCGCGGTCGTTGGCGGCTTTGCGAGCGTGGCGTTGGGTTATGTGACGCTCTTCTGGATCGCCATTGCCTGTCAGCTCGCGGCCTTGGCGATGGTGGTGGTGCTAGTCGACGAGCCGCGTCGTCGGCTCCAGTAGCGCTTCGCGCGGCCGGATCCAGATCTCGTAGCCTCCCACCGAGGTTTGTTTCTCGAAGCTCCGGGCGGCCAGCAGCCGCTGCACGTCGGATGCCAGTGGTGCGCGGGCGTTCAGACAAACGCCGTGCACGTCCAGCTGGTCTATGCCGCGGGCGAAGTGCAACAACGCGTCCGGGTCGGCCGCCCGTCTTTCGAAGTCGGGTGTGCGGCTAATCCGCACTTCGACGTCCGTCCGCGTGTGGGATACGACCTCGGAGAGCAGCATTCGCAGCTCTGCCTCCTCGCGGCCCTGCTCTGCCTCGATTCGACGCAAATAGACATCTCGCGCGTAGCTGACGTAGGGATGGTGGTGAAAGGACGGCACCCAGATCGCGATCCTCTGCGGGGCCACCACCATCGATCCCCGCGGTGCGTGCCGGCTCAACGCCCGGGCCGCATCGTAGTAGATCCCAGGAGTCGTCAGCTTGGGGAAACCGCCTGGCACGACCTGGTTCCGTTCGCTGAGCGAGCTGTAGGCGGGAATGAATTTCACGAATCCGCAGATCGCGATCGTCGCGGCCAGCATCCCGAGCCACCGCAGCGCGCGACGACCGTTCAGCTGCAGTGGTGACGTCAACAACAAGGCCAGCAGAATTGGGAGCGGCAGGCTCCACATTCCCCGCCAGTAAGAAGGCCCCGTGATGTTCCGGCTGACGAAGTCGGCCGCGTAGGGGTTGAGGATGGTGGCGAGCGCCACGAACGGGACCAGCAACGCGAAGCGCTGCGCCGGCCCTCGCCGGTAGAGGGCCCAGCTCGAGAGCGCAGCGGCGAGGGCGCTGAGCTCGAGCCAGCCGTCTCCAAGCGTTCGGCTCAGTGCATCCGCCAGCCGGTCGCCCGTTGCCGTGGGCGTCAGGCTCGCCGCAACCTGGGACAGTTCACCCATCAAAGAAAGACCCAGGATCAGGGGATAGGCCGATGACAAGGCCGCGAGCGAGAGGGTTCGCAACGTCTTTCGGTCCAACCGAACGGAGCAGGCTACCGCCAGACTCGCCGCCACCGGCGCGGACCAAAGGGCCGAAGACGAGCAACCCACTGCGGCGATTTGCGCCGCGCACAGCTGTGCCCAGCGCCCGACAGCAGGCTGCGCTCCGAAGCGCAACCCATAGGCGTAGACGAGCGGCAGCATCACGCTCAGGTAGACGGACTTGCCGTGAAAGATCCGGACGATCGAGTAGTTGCCGTACCACCACAGCGTGCCGCCTCCTCCGACGAGCACCGCGATCAACGCGATCACCGTCCACGGCCAGTGGCGTGGCGTGAGGATTCGGAACAGTCGCGCGAAGGCGAGCGGTGTGAGAAACGCCGCCGCCGAGGCCGTTATGATCTGGTAGCAGAAGATCGCCGACCGGCCGGTGAGCAGGGAGAGCGCCCCGTTGAAGATCTCGAAGCTGTGTACCCGATGGGCGGGCATGTGGACGCCCAGCCCGGGGACTCCGTGGATGGTGTCGACCATCAGGCGCGAAAAGGGAGAATCGGCGGCCGCCACTGCGATGCTGAGATAGAAGGGCGTGTCGAGATCCGGCCGGTGGAAGCTCAGCAGGATCAGCGCGCAGATCAGACCCACGCCGACCAGTGTCAACTCGTTCCATGGGCCGGCCGCGGTTGCTTCCTGCTCTACGGGCTGCGGGCAGGAGATGGAGGTGGCAACCAGGCCGCTCAGCAGGGTTGCCAAACTGCCCCACCACAGCACGACGCTGTCACCGATCTGCGCGTACGCGACCAGCGTCGCGGCACCCAGCGCGACCCCCACCGAGCGACCCCAGAGCGGAAGCTCTGCGCGATCGGAAACGGGAACTCCGCCGCCGGTGTGGTGGGGCGGCGACGAAGTCCGTCGATGCCAACCGACCGCTGCGGCACCAATCGCCACCAGCAGCGGCACCGACGCCAGCACGTGAACCAATGAGCCGCCGAGCGCGACCGCAGCGTGACAACAAACGGTCCACAAAGCGGCCGCCGCGCAGACGACGTCGCAGAGCCGTGAAGTCAACGGCGCTCGCGATCTGACGCGTTCCCCCGAAAGCGGCGTGCTCAACACTCCGACCATTCTAACGCCCGTCCACCGCGGAGCTTCCCACAAGCTGCAATGGATCGCCGGGCTGGACCGATGAGCGCGTCAATCCTGTCGACAGACTGCCTCGGGCGATCGCGCTAGGATTCGAAGAATTCTTAGGGGTTGAGGTGGTCAGTAGAGTCCTGTCAGTGGCGTTGCTCTCGCCGTACGACGACTTGACGGGCCGCTACACGGCGCTTCCCTTCACGACGGAGCCGGCGCTGAACCGATCCGACTACGTGACCGAGCGAGCCCTAGACGGGTTGTTCACGGTTCTGGGAGAGGAGGAGCGCAAGATTCGCAGCCATCCTGCGGCGCGCACCACCGAGCTTCTCCAACGGGTCTTCAGTTCCTAGGGGGCGTCATGGAAGGGCTCCGAGCGATCCCGCTCTTGCTGTTGGTCGCGACGCTGTTCGCGTGCCAGACTTCGGCGCTCGGCCGGCGCCAACTCAAACTGCTGCCCGAATCCGAGATGTCGGCCATGGGGGCGACCGCCTTCACCGAGATCTCGGAACAGACCCCGATCTCGTCGGACGCCAGAACCAACGCGACCGTCGTCTGCGTGGCGAATGCCGTTACGGGCGCCTTGACCGGCCCCGATGCGAGGACCCGCTGGGAAGTGCGGGTGTTCGACGACTCGTCCCCCAACGCCTTCGCGTTGCCGGGCGGCAAGATCGGAGTCAACACCGGGCTGCTGGGCGCGGCCCGCAACCAGCACCAGCTTGCGGCGGTGATCGGCCACGAGGTCTCGCACGTTCTCGCGGGTCACTCCAATGAGAGAATGTCCGCCGCGCTGACCGCCCAGGTGGCTCTCAACGCTGTGTCAGCCATCGCCGACCCCGCTAGCCCGATGCACGGTCAGATGATGGGTTTATTGGGCCCAGCCGCCGGAGTTCCTGTCGACCCACCCTTCCCATGCCACGCGAATTCAAGATCTGAAGCAGCGCATTCCCAGCGCCATGAGCCTGTTCGAAGCGGCGGCGGCGCGCGGGCAGCGCCCGGTCTGTTCATAGCGTCGCGCTAACGCGCGTCCTGCGACGGGAAGACTACGCGGGTTTCGCAAACCTCGTAGCGCT
>CAXMOC010000188.1:0-3366 GCA_964194865.1 uncultured Opitutales bacterium
CGGTTCACATGGTGTCGCCGAAGATCGACTCGCGGACCCGGACGCTCCGCGTGAAGGCGCTGATCCAGAACTCTGACGGCCGACTGCGTCCGGGACTCTTCGCGCGTGCCAACCTCGGGGTGGCTACGCGCTCCGGTGCGATCACCGTTCCGGAGGAGGCCGTGCTGCGGCGAGCCGATGGTGCGATCGTTTTTCGGGTCCTCGCGGACTCGCGGGTCGAGCGCCTCCCGGTCAAGACGGGGCTGATTCGCGACGGCTGGGTCGAGATTGTCCAGGGTCTGCAGCCTGATGACTCGGTGGTGAGGCGGGGACATGCGGACCTGATCGACGGCAGTCTGGTGTCCGCTCGCAACCCCGACGGCACCGCGGCCGTGTCCCACGCCGGTGAGGTGGCGGGGGGCGAGAGCACCGCCGGGGCACTGCCGTGAACCCGATCGACCTGTGCATCCAGCGTCCGATCCTGACGCTGATGCTGACTCTTTCGATCGTGGTCTTCGGAGTGCTCGGCTATCGACAGCTCGGCGTCGATCAGATGCCGAACATGGAGTTTCCGGTCGTCACCGTGACGGCTCAGCTCGAGGGCGCCGCGCCCGAGGTGATGGAAGAGGACGTCACCGAGGTGCTCGAGGAGCACCTCAACTCGATCGCCGGGCTCCGATCCCTGAGCTCCACCACCTTCCACGGTGTCTCGGTGGTGGTCGCGGAGTTCGTGCTGGAACGCGACCTCGATCAGGCGGCTCAGGACGTCCGAGACAAGGTGTCCCGCGCGAGCTTCGAGCTCCCCAAGGAGCTGGAGCCACCGGTCGTCGAGAAGGTCAATATGTCGAACCAGCCGATCCTCTGGATCCCGATCAATTCGGATCGGCCCGCTGTCGACGTCACGGATTACATCAAGTACCACGCGAAGCCCTATCTCGAGACGATTTCCGGGGTGGCCTCGACGGAGATCTTCGGCCGGCGCGAGCGGGCGATTCGAATCTGGGTCGACGGCGAAGCGCTGCGGGCTCGGGGGCTCTCGGCTGCAGACTTGATGGCCGCGGTTCGGCGCGAGCACGTCGAGCGACCCGGCGGACGCGTCGAGAGCAACCTGGTCGAGTACTCGATCAAGACGGATGCGGAATTCGAGAATGTTGAGGCCCTCGCTGATCTGGTCGTCGCCAATGTGGACGGTGCGGACGTTCGGCTGCGAGACGTCGCCCGCGTGGTGGACGGAGCGGAAGATCGGCGCTTCATGGCCCGTTTCGACGGCGTGCCGGCGGCGGGTATCGGCATCTTGAAGCAGTCCCAGGCCAATACGGTCGCGATCGCCGATCAGGCGCGAGTGCGGATCGATGAGCTGCGCGAGACGGTTCCCCAAGGCATGAAGTTCGCGGATTGGGACGGGATCATGGACTTTGCTCAATCGATCCGCGAGTCGGTCGCCGAGACCCAGTTCGCCCTGATCTTCGGGGCGATTCTCGCGACGCTGGTCGTGCTGGTGTTCCTGCGCCGCACGCGCCCAACGCTGATCGTTGCGGTCGCGATCCCGCTCTCGTTGATCGGAACTTTCGGAGTCATGTGGTTGACCGGCGCAACGCTGAACATGATGACCCTGCTGGCTCTCGCGTTGGCGGTGGGCGTGGTTGTCGACGACGCCATCGTCGTGTTGGAGAACATCGAGCGCCATCGGGAAGCGGGAGAAGACCCCCGCGAAGCGGCTTCGAAGGGCACCAAGCAGGTCGCTTTTGCCGCCACCGCCGCCACCATTTCGATCGCGGTGGTGTTTCTGCCCGTGGTCTTCGTCGAGGGGTTGGTTGGAAGTTTTCTCGGCGAGTTCGGCGTGACAGTGGCCGGCGCCGTGATGTTTTCGCTCTTCGTGGCGCTCACGCTCACACCGATGCTCGCAGCACGCATGCCTCCGCCACAGAAGCGAAAGCACGGAAGCATCTACCACCGCTTCGAACAAGGCCTCGAGTGGCTGGAGTCGAGCTACCAGCGGGTCCTGTTCTGGGCGATCTCGCACCGCGCCCTGGTGCTCGGCGTGGCGCTCGGGTCGGTGGTCCTGGCGGCCGGTTTCGCGTCTCGACTGGGGCTCGAGTTCTTCCCGCCCTCGGATGAGGGCCGGCTGTTCGTGATGATGGAGACGCCGCCGGGCACCAGTCTCGACGGCACCCTCGAGCGGCTGAAAATCGCCGAGAGCTGGATGCTGAAACAGCCCGAGGTGCGGAGCGTGTTCGCGGGGGTTGGCATCGCCGGACCCGGTGGACCGGGCGGCGTAACCAACGGCGTATTCGTCTCGATCCTTCGGCCTCAGAAAGATCGTGAGCGCAGCGCGCAGCAGCTGATGGTGGATGCCCGGATTGCTCTTGGCAATATTCCGGGACTCAGTACGCGGGTGTTCGATCCCTCCTCGTTCTTCGGCGGTGGCGGCGACGGCGAGTTCGAGTTCAAGATCCGCGGCAACATCGAGCTCGCCGAGCTCGACGCACTGGCGGATCGCTTCGTCCGAGAGTTCGAGACGCATCCGGGCTTCGTCGATCTCAGCAAGAGCCTCAAGATGGGCCTGCCTGAGATACGGATTGTCCCGGATCGTGGCAAGGCGGCCGCCCTCGGAGTGAGCGCAGATGCGATCGCGACGGTGGTGCAGGCGTCGATCGGCGGAGTCGATGTCGGGAAGTTCAAGTCGGGCGGACATCGCTACGACATCCGCATGCGGCTCGAGGCCGATCAGCGGGAAGACCCCGCTTCGATCGGCAGACTCTACGTGCGCAACGCGGACGGCAACCCGGTGGAGCTGCGGAATCTCGTAGAGGTGAGTATCGGCGCCGCGCCGTCCAAGATCAGCCGGCAGGACCGGATGCGAAGTGTGACGGTGTCCGCCAACCTCGAAGAGCTTCCGGTCGGGGAGGCGATCGAGCAGGTTCGCAGCTACGGAGAGCAAGTCCTGCCAGAGGGCGTGAACATCAGCTTCGCTGGCAGCGCCGAGGCATTTCTAGAGGGCGTTGAGCAGTTCGCCCTCGCGATCGGACTGGCGGTGCTGGTGATCTACATGGTGCTGGCCGCACAGTTCGAGAGCCTCGTGCACCCGCTCACCGTCATGCTCGCACTTCCGCTCTCGCTCGTGGGCGCCCTGGGAGCGCTCCTCGCGGCCGGGATGACCATCAATTTGTTCAGCTTGATCGGGATCATCTTGCTCTTCGGGCTGGTGACGAAGAACTCCATCTTGTTGGTCGACTTCGCCAATCAGCTGCGACGGGAAGGCATGGGCAAGGTCGAAGCCATGCGGCACGCAGCCCCGATCCGGATGCGCCCGGTGCTGATGACCGCCCTCTCGATGATCTTCGGCGTGCTTCCCGCGGCGCTCGGCGTGGGACCGGGCGCGGAGAC
>CAXMOC010000189.1:0-46689 GCA_964194865.1 uncultured Opitutales bacterium
GAGAGAGATCGCCGCACAAAGGTCGACCGCTTCATTCCGATGGTCGAAGCCCTGATCTCGACTGATGACGGCAAGCGCGACCTCGCCGCACTCTGTGCATTCTATCTCCAGGAACACAAACCCGAGACGACCGTCACGGAAAGCTTCGACTCCCAGAAGCCCGAGCCCGCTGAGACCCGTGACCGCGCTCGGCGAACTCGCGGCCCGCGTTCTGGGAAGTCGCGCGGTAAGGGTCGCGCAGGCCCCCGCCGGCGTTGAACCCGGTCCGGGGAGCGCCCCTCCCGCACCGATCGCTTAGTCATCCTCGGGCCGCGCCACGATCACGAACGAGGTGGCGTCTTCTCCGAACGGGCGCCCGTGGAAGTCTCCGCAGAGCTCGATGCGGCCCAGCCCCGCACGCTTCAGGAGGTGATGCAGCTCGTAGCGGTGGAAGTAGCGCATCGAGAACTCCACGACATCGTCGCTGATGGCTTTACCGCGCCGTCTCCGCTCGTAACGCATTCGCACTTGCATCAACTGCTCGGGGTGATTTCGCCTGACCGCTGTGTATCGGACGATCTCATCTCCCCCGTCGGCGAAGCGAACATCTTCCGTTTCCGGTTCTTCAAGGATGGCCGTTCGCGCGAGCGATGGAACGAAGACGTCGAACGCGAAGGCTCCGCCCGGCACGAGGTGGCGCCGCACGGCTGTCAGACACGCGATCTGATCCTCGACAGTGTAGAGGTGCTGGAACACGCGGAAGGCGGCAAAGATCAGCGCGAAGCGATCGCCGCCGAGGTCGAAGTCTTGCATTCGGCCGTTGACGAGACGGAGGTTGTCCGGCGGATTCTTCCCACGCAAGACATCGAGCATCCCAGGGGACGGATCGAGTCCCGTGCACGCGAGCCCTTCGGCCGCGATCGGCAGCATGACCCGCCCAGTGCCGACTCCGAGCTCCAGGACCGGCCCGGCCGAAGCTCGTGCCAAGGTCAGGTACCAATCGGCATCGCCGCTCGGCCCGCGCAACGCGGCATAGGCCGCATCGTAGTAGCGCGACGTCACGCCCCCATAGTCGTCGGGGTCGCTCACGGCCGGGCGCTCGGTGACAACATCGCCGTCCCGCCCTTCAGGCCCGCTGCTCGACCCACGCGTCCAGGTCGTCGGGAAGCTCGACGCCGAGATTCATCTGACTCGCCCGCTCCGCGCCGAAGTTGGCCGCGAACATCTCCCGGAAGCACCCCTCGAGCCGCTCCCCGAACAGTCCGATGCTGCGCAGTGTCGGAATCACGAACCCGCGGATGGGTCCTGTGGCGTTCTGGCTTTGCCCGGCGAGCTTGTCGCGCTCCTTGCGAAGCTCCTGGAAGACCGTCTGGGGATCGAGCCCCGCCTCGCTCCAGATCTGGAGGGCGGATTCTCGCATCGAGCTGCCCGTGCGCGAGTCAACCAAGAGACGCGCCGCTTCGAACGCGAAGTCCTCGAGGTCCCGACGCTGGCGATCGGTTAGCTGGCCCACCACCTGCGAGAGATACCTGATTCCAAAGGCGGTATGGCGCGCCTCGTCGCGCGACACCAGCGTCAGCAGCTGCTCGAGAAGTGGTTCCTCGGTGGTATTTCTCATGTCGCGAAACACGTAGAGCGCGAGCCCCTCGATCACGATCTGCATCCCCACCGCTTTGTGCATCCAGTCGCCGGTGGCAAGCGTGGCGTCGAGCAGCTTCTTGAGGGATGGCATGATCGGATGGACCTCGTCGAGCTGGCGGATGAAGGCCGCGAATACCTCCACGTGCCGCGCCTCGTCGAGCGTCTGGGTTGCCGCGTAGAACTTCGCATCCATGTGGGGCACGGCGTTGACCATCTGGGACGCGACCATCAGGGCGCCCTGCTCGCCGTGCAAGAAGTTTGAGAGCATGAAGGCGGCTGTGCGCCGCGAGATCTCCCACTGCAGCTTGGGATCGAGGTTCTGCCAGAAGTCGGTCTGCTGGATCGGAAAGCCTGCCAGCGAGAAGCTGCGCGCGAAGGCCTCCCGGTCGACGCCTCGCTCCCAGTCGAGGTCTCGCATCGCGATCCACTGCCGATCGAGAGCGTTGGCATACAGGGTGCGGAGCTGATCGATCTCCGGCTCGTAGTTCCAGTTGTAGACGGCGTCTAGCGCCGTCGCGGTCTGCTCGGTGGTGGGGGGTTTGATCGGTAGCTGCTCCGCCATTTCCGGCTCCTCTCGGTGCGGGGCAAGGCCCGCTTCGGCGCCGCCCGAATCTCGCAAGCGGTTGTAACTCATCAATATTCCAGCGGGCAAGGGGGCGGGACGGCGGCCCCCTGGGCGCTTCGGTAGCTTGACTCGGAAAGTCGACTGACGGTAGTGTCACTCACTGACATGACTGTCAGCACCCCTCCGCCGACCGCCACACGCCAATCTGCCGCGGCGCGAAGCCGAGTCGCGACCCGAGAGCGCTTGCTGGCCAGCGGAGTCGAGCTGTTCGCAGCCAAGGGGCTGCACGCGGTCACCACCCACGAGGTGGCCAGGGCCGCCGGCGTGGCGACCGGCACCTTCTATCTGCACTTCCGTGACAAGCGGGAGCTGTTCCGCCAGATCGCCCTGGAAGCGCTCCGAGCGCTTCGCTGGCGGCTCGACGCCGCCGCCACGCCATCGGAGCCTCTGCGCGAAAGCGTTCCCCACTTGGCCCGAGCCCTGGTGAGCTTTGCGGAGGAGCACCGCGATTGGGTTCGCATCATCTTCAGCGTCGATCGAGACACGCTCGACGTGGAGTCGGATCTGCTCAGCGAGCTAGCCGCTTCGATCGCCGATGGCCGCCGTCACCGCATCGCCCACGGCGAGACATCGGCAGCGCTCGACCCGGTGATTCTCTCCCAGGCCCTCGTGGGCATGTGGGCGCGGGTAATCGCCTGGTGGGTCGAAGACCCGAGCCGCGCGTCGCGTACCACCCTGATCGAGACCCTGACCCAGATCCAGCTGACCGGAACTCACCCGGCGCAGCCCATCGCACAACCCTAGGAGAACTGCGTGGCCGAGCACATCACCTACGACAAGGCGTACAACACCGTCGATCGCGACGACTTCCTATCGATGATCGAGGTCGAACGCTACCCGGATCGAACCGACGCATTCGATCAAATCATTTCGTCTACGGTCGATCATTTCTGGGATCCTCTGGATCTTCGCTACCTCGACTACAGCCAGCCCTTCGAGATGGAGGAGAACACGATCCTTCCCCGTCAGATGATCGTGGAGCTTCACTGCTCGGTGGCAGACAAGCTCGATGAGGGCCAGAAGATCCGAATGGCCAATCAGAACGCCCGCTTCATGCTCTCGAGCATCCTTCATGGCGAGCAGGGAGCGCTGGCCCTGTCGGCCAGCCTCTGCCATGTCCTTCGCGACCCCGGCGCCCAGGAGTACGCGGCCAACCAGACTCGCGAGGAAGCCCGTCACGTCACCGCGTTCTCGAAGTACATCGAAACCCGCTGGGGAACCCCGCTGCGGGCTGGCCCGACACTGGCCAACCTGATGAACGAGATCGTGCTGGCCCCCGAGATCTACAAGAAGCTGATCGGCATGCAGATGTTGATCGAGGGCTTGGCGATGGGCGCCTTCGCGACGCTCCATAGCCAGAGCCAGGACCCCCTGCTCAGGCGCCTGGTTCAGTTCGTGATGACCGACGAAGCCTTCCACCACAAGTTCGGCAAGATCTGGGCGGACCGAACCGTGCCGATGCTCAAGGAAGAAGAGCACGAGCGGGTCGAGGCCTGGGCGGCCGAGTGCTTCCAGATCCTGTTGCTGAACCTGGTCAATGCGGAGCAGAAGCAGGAGATCTATCACGAGTTCGGGCTGGATTGGCAGTGGGTGCGGAGCTCCGTACTGGAGGCCTTCACCGACTCCGAGAGACGCAAGGCGATGACCGAGAGCACGAATATCTTTCGGGTGCTGATCAAGACGCTACTCAAAGCGGGGATCATCACCGACCGCACCCGCGCCACCTACGCGGCGTGGGTCGACATGGACGAGCTGGCTGCCGAGGAAGACGAAGTCGTCGGTACGGACGTCGCGGAAGAGGGCATCCAGTACCTGCGCGACATCAACCAGGGCCGAAAGCGGATCGGCCGAGGACTGCGCGGCTGACGGCGGCTTGAATCGAGTCCGGAGTTAGGCGACTTGCTTGGCGTAGTACTCGCCAATCCGATCGATCGCCTGATTCGCCTCGGGCAAGAGCGGCGCAAATGCGTGCCAGACGTGAATCATCTCGTCCCAACGCTCGATCTGCGTGTCGACACCGGCCGCCTTGGCGTTCTCGGCCAGACGATTCGCGTCGTCGAGCAGGCACTCGGCGGTGCCCACCTGGATGAGCAGGGGCGGTAGACCCGCGAGGTCTGCGTAGAGGGGAGCCGCCAGGGGAGTTCGGGGCGCCGCTTCGCCGAGATAAGCCTGGGCCATTCTCAAGAGTCCGTCGCGCTGCACCATCGGATCGAGATCGGCCTTGGTGGTCATCGAGGCGCCGATGCCTTCCAGGTCCACCCACGGAGAGATACACACTCCGGCAGCCGGAAGAGCCACGCCGGCATCGCGCAGGGAAATCAGCGTCGCCACAGTGAGCCCGCCGCCCGCGGAGTCACCCGCTACGACGATTCGCGAAGGCTCCAGACCAGAATCGAGCAGCCAGCGGTAGGCCGCGGTGGCATCGTCCACTGCCGCCGGGAAGGGATGTTCCGGAGCGAGCCGGTAATCAACCGCGAGGGCCCGCGCGCTGCAAGCCGCTGACAACCGGGCGACCGTTCCACGATGGGTATTGATCGACCCAATCACATAGCCACCCCCGTGGAGATAGAGCATGGCGCGATCCGGGCGAGCTCCAGAGGCGGAGATCCACTCGCAAGGTACGCCGTTGGCCTCGACCGGATCACAGCGGGTTCCATCCGGTAGCGGAGTGTTCGCGGAAACGGCTTCGAGGCCGGCTCGCATCTGTTGAAAATCGAGGTCCGCGCCGCTACCCAGCGGGCCTTCACCCAACATCTGGATCACGATCTCGAGCTCTTTACTGGCCATGGGTTCTCCTCGTCGCGGATCGAGCCGCCTCGACAACCGTACATGGATCTCGCGGGAATCGCGCGCCGCCCACTCTCTCGCTACGGGTCAGAGCGCGGGGACGTCCTCGCCGCGTTTGCGAGCCTGGTGCCGATCTCGAAGAATCTCGGCCGCGCGCACGAGTGTGTCGCGCCGCGGACCCTCGGCTTCGATCGCCTCCAGCTCGTCGACCTCTTCCTCGCTGAAGCCAGCTTCGAGCCGCTCCTCTCGCGCGATCAGACGACCACCACCGAACGCAAAGCTTCGGTCTGTCTCGTTCTGAAACTGTTTCGCGCGGCGGGCGCGCTCCGGATCGTCGGCGGTAAACTTCTTGACCCATTCGCTGCCGAAGCGAACGTGGGTGAGCTCGTCTGCGAGAACGAAATCGACCGCCTGCGCGATGATTTCATCTCCGCTTGCCCGGCCGTAGTCGATCAGCGAGCGAAAGGCGTCGCACGCCAACCCCTCGAGGCAGCGGTTCACGCCGGTCACCCGAAGCACCGGATCATCGTGGCAGGAAGTCTCGAAGAGAAAGGTGCTCTCGGGAAACTCGCCGACCTCGCCCCCGACGTGGTCGATCAACTTCTCGAAAATCTGAACGTGCCGGGCCTCGTCCCAGCATTGGCGCGCCATGTTCATCTTGAATTCCCAGGGCGAGTCAGGAAAGTCCCAGAGGGTTCGGCCCGCCGCCTCGAGCGCCTGCAGCTCACCGACGAAGATCCCATGCAGCTGCAGTCTGAGTTGCAAGACCGTTCGTTCTTCGTTGGATTGGGCCCCGCCGCCGGCGGTCAGAAAGGAGAACCCGGGGCCCAGCTCGTCGTAGACGCGTTCGAGCGCGGTGCCTCGGACGCGCTTCCGGATCTTGGGACCCACCTGCTCGAGAACCTTGACGATCGTGTCGACCTCATCGGGAAGCGATCTCAGCAGCTGATTGCGTGATCGCAGGCGCTTGAAGCGTCGGTCGCGAGCCAAACCGTCGTGCGAGATGAAACGCTTCACGATCTCCCTCCTGCCAGGGCCCGACCCAAACGTACGCGCGCCGACCCGCTCGGCACAGGCCGATTCTCACTCGAGACTCGAGGCCCCAGTATACCCGATCGCAAGCTGGCTTCGCCGTTTGCTCGACCCACCTTGACAGTAGATGGGATCTGCAGCCACGATCCTGAGTGATCCACCCATGGATCGGCCGATCCGTGATCGCGAAACGTTCCGCGCCATTCGTCTAGAGACTGCTCAGAAATGGAACAGCCCCGGCGAGCCGGGGCTGTAATTGGGTCTGCTGTGGTTCGGTTCAGGCGGGGCGCACGTTCGTGGCCTCGGGTCCCTTACGACCCTGGCCCGACTCGTACTCGACCTTCTGGCCGTCCTGCAGGGACTTGAATCCTTCCCCACCGATGTTCGAGAAGTGAACGAACAGATCGTCCCCTCCGTCGTCCGGTGTAATGAACCCATAACCCTTCTCGTCACTGAACCACTTCACGGTACCGATAGGCAACTTGCTCTCCTTACAACTGCGGAACCCAGGTGTCCTGGCCCCTCGCTTGATTGATGCGGAACCCAGGTGTCCAGGCCACGCGGGCGAAATCGTACAGAACCCGTTTGGATACGTCAGTACCGCCCCCAGGGGCCAAATTCGAGCGAGAAGAGCACGCGGTCGCGATCCTGCTGAGGGGCAGGAGACCGGCCCTCCTCGGGACTGCCCCGACGAGCTAGAGGGCTGGCTCGGCCAGCTCGTTCAGCCCCTCCGCGAATTGCTCGAAGCGACGATCAGCCCTTAGAGTATCAACCGGCCAGGGGGTTCCGATTCATGAAGAAGGAACCGAGAAGCTTCATACCGGCGGCCGGGCACGACTGGCTGCTCGCGTTCTATGATCCGCTGCAGCGCTGGCTCGGCGCAGCAGCGATCGTGCAGGAGCTGATCGAGCAGGCCAACGTCCAGGCCGGGCAGCGGGTCCTCGACATCGGCTGCGGGACCGGCTCGCTGGCAATTGCTCTCAAGCAGCAACATCCGGGGGTCGAGGCCGTCGGGCTCGATCCGGACCCCAGGGCACTCGCCATTGCCCGCCGCAAGGCGGGCGATGCCGCCGTCGAGATCGAGCTCGAACGCGGCTTCGCAGACGCGATTCCATGCCCCGATAACGCGTTCGATCGCGTGTTCTCTTCGTTCATGTTTCACCACTTGTCACGGCAACAAAAGACCACCATGCTCAGCGAGGCCCTGCGTGTGCTCAAGCCAGAAGCCTCCCTACACCTCGTCGACTTCGGGAGATCGAAAGCTGGCACCGGCGGCTGGGTCGAGCGCCTCCTGCACCGTAGCTCGGACGTACGAGACAACATGCACATCGAGTCGTTCATGAAGGACGCCGGTTTCACTCGTGTCCAAGAGATCAGCCAGCGCAGCACGCTGTTCGGAACGGTCTGCTACCACCGGGCCTCGTAGCTGTGACGGGACGTGCATCGCTCCCTCGATCGCTGCTAATTGGGCTGTTCGCCGCGGTCCTGGTTTCGTGCGCGAGTGGAGACGTGCCGAGTAGCGCCCCGAATGGCACGGACTTCGAAGCCTGCGAGGACCCTCGGCCCGAGGTCTGCACTCGCGAGTACCAGCCGGTGTGCGGCCGGCGTACCGATGGAACGCTCAACACCTATGGCAACGGCTGCACGGCCTGCAGTCAGTCATCCGTCGTCGGCTATCGGAAGGGTGCCTGCTCCTGACGACCGGTTCGAGTCCCGCCAACCGGCCCCTCGCCAACCCGGCCGCGATCCGGGGTGATACCATCGACCGGGCGGCGTCTTCCATGCGATTTTCGATTCAACTTCCGACCGACCGGGTCGAGCAGGGCCCTGAGTTCTGCAGCGCAGCGGCTATCGCCGAAATGGCTGGCGCCATCGAGGCGGCCGGCTTCGATGCCTGTTACGTCACCGAGCACCCGTTCCCGCCCGACGACTGGCTTGCGAGCGGCGGACATCACGCGCTCGACCCGTTCGTGGCCCTCTCGGCCGCCGCAAGCGTCACCCGATCTCTGCATCTGCATACCAACATCCTGGTTCTCGCCTACCGCAACCCCCTCCTGGCCGCGAAGGCGATCGCGAGCCTGGACGTCCTTTCCGGGGGACGGGTGATCGTGGGAATCGCAGCGGGGTATCTCGAGGGCGAGTACCGCGCGCTCGGCGCTGACTTCGAGAGCCGCAACGAGCTCACCGACGCTGCACTGATGACGATGAAACGCGCCTGGACGGGGCAATCCCTTCGACTTCGCGCTCAGGGAAGCGACGCGGCCGGAAATACGATGTTGCCGACGCCGATCCAGAACCCGCACCCTCCCATCTGGGTGGGCGGCAACACGCGAAGAGCGATTCGCCGCGCGCTCGAACACGGCCAGGGTTGGAGCCCCTTTCCAGTCGACGGGAGATTCAGCGCCCGGGCGCGGACAGCGCCCATCGAGAAAATCGCCGATCTCGGCGAGAAGATCGACTGGCTTCGGAATGAAGCGGCTAGAGTCGGCCGCGCCGACGCGCTCGAGATCAACTTCGTCCCCTTCGGTCGGGGCATGAACTCGAGGGATCCAATCGAACCAGCGAAGCTCCTGGAGCAGCTCTCCGCACTGGAGGCCGTCGGTGTGACCTGGGTCAGCGTGGGCGTCCCCTGTCCGACCCGAGCGGCCTATCTCGAGAACGTGGCGCGCTTCGGCGAGGACGTGATCGCTGCGGGAAGTTGAGATGAATGCCCTGAAGCTCCCGCAACCGCTCTCGCCCTCTCAGCACCAGACCATCTCCAGCCTGGTGGACCAGCTCGCCACCATCGAGGGTGTCGCGGCCGTCGCACTCGGCGGCTCCTATGCGCGGGGTCTCGCGCGACCCGATTCGGACATCGACCTCGGGCTTTTCTACTCGGCCGCCAGCCCGTTTCCGATCCCGGCAATCCGAGAGTTGGCAGAAAGGCTGAACGACACACCATCGCCTGCCGTGACCGACTTCTACGGCTGGGGCCCGTGGGTCAACGGGGGAGCATGGCTCACGATCGGGCGACAGCGAATCGATCTGCTCTATCGCTGCTTCGAGGATTTGGAGCGAGTGATCGCCGACGCCGAGCAGGGTCGTTACACGACCCACTACGCACAGCAGCCACCCTTTGGATTCTTCGGCCCGACCTACCTCGGCGAGCTCCGGGCAGCGCTTCCCCTGCTCGATCCCGAGGAGCGCTTGCAGTCGCTCAAGCAGCAGGTCGCCAGTTATCCGGAGGCGTTGCGACGAGCCCTCGTCCAGAACGAGCTCTGGGCCGTGGAGTTCGGAATTTCCGCCTTCGCGAGCAAGTTCGCCGCACGCGGCGATGCCTATCTGACCACCGCTTGTCTGGTCCGTCTGACGCATCAACTGGCTCTCGCCCTCTTCGCGCTGAATCGCAGCCTTCCGGTCAACGACAAGACGCTGCTGCTGGAGATCGAAGCCTTCGCAATCGCTCCCACAGACTTTCGAACGCGGGTGGAGTCGCTCCTGCGCGATGTGGGACGGAATCCGAAGCAGCTTGAGGCAGCCGTTCGGATGCTGGAGGCGCTCTTTGCCGAAACCGCGGCCCTGGCCGGCGACCTCTACCGTCCCAACACGCTGCCTTAGCCGTAGGTTGAAGGGCCGTACGTTGGAGGGCCGGATGTTGAGGAGGCGGCGATGGTGGACTCGGTCGACGCCGCTAGGGATCAGGCTGCCGCAGGCGCGCCTCGGTCCGATCTGACCAACCTCCGGGTATGCGTCCATCGACGTGGATGGAGCGTGATCGAAATTGCCAGCGATCACCGTGGCGCGCGTACTCGTCGAGGTAACGGCCCCAGTGATCGAGACCTTCCTGGGTGAGCACCTGGAAGTAGCAGCGGCCCGTCGCTTGTCGTGGGTCGATCAGATCGATCTGATGGGTCGCTGTAAAATGTCGAATGAAGCTCCCCGTTTTGGCTCGCTCCAGACGGGTTCCAGTCGCCGCGGTATCGAACATTCTGCGGATCTGGTCGACACCGCGATATTGGCGATCTTCCAGATTCAACAGCGCGTCTCGGGCAAACAGCTCCATCACGGCATCGAGCCGTCCCGAGTCGCCGTTTGCGTTGTAACGGGCAACCAGATCTCGGATCTGCTCGCGGGCTTCCCATTCCCAGGCCCGTTCAGCCATCAACGGCCCTCCGGCCTATCTTGCCCATGCAATCTCCCAGACCGCAAGCGGACCCATCACCTCCACCCGGTGTGCACGCAACCGGAGCTGGGATGGAGTCCGGGGAGTGGGACACGATCCACCGAAGCATCGGCCGCTGGCTCGGGAGCGGCGAAACACGACGGCGCGTATCGGGATGATTTCACCCTATCGCCCTGCGAGTGGCTCCACGACCCCTGCAGCAAACGACTCGACGACGCTGGGATCACCGCCCTGAATCACGACGTAGCTGATTCCGGTCGCTTCGCGACGCTTCTCGAGTCGATCTTGAAGCTCGGACGCCGAGCCGGTTAGAAAGAGCGGGCAATCGACGACCTGCTCCACAGTCATCCCGGTGTTCTTGGCGAGCGACTCCCGCAGCGGCTTCGGATCATCGCTGATGGCGACGACGAACGTGAGTGAATTCAACTCGAGTTCTGCCGGAACGCGCCCGGCGGCTTCCGCGGCGGCGTGAACCCAGCCCACCTTCTGCAGCACCCGTTCGGGTGACGAGTCCGCGGGGGTGGCGGCGGTCACTTTTCCCTCCGGCAGGCTGGGATTGATGCCGACGATGTCTGCGTGCCGACCGGCGAGGCTGAGCAGGCGCTTGCCTCCACCGCCAATCAGGATCTTCGGCCTTTCTCCTTTCGGCAGCGCCGCCGCCTGCGCGATCTCGGCAATCTGGTAGTGCTCGCCAGCGAAATTGGTTCGCTCTTCAGTCCACATGCTCCGAATGATCTGGATCGCCTCATCGAGACGGTCGATTCGAACACCCGCTCTGTCGTACCGCATCCCTGCCTCGCGGTAGTCCGTCTCCATCCAGCCCGCACCGATGCCAAATTCGTGTCGCCCGCCCGAGAGCAGGTGAATCGTGGCGCTCGATTTGGCGAGGATGACGGGATGGCGATAGTCGACGTCATAGACCAGTGTGCCCACCTTCAGCCGTTCGGTCGCTCCGGCAATTGCCGCGATTCCGGCGGTGGGCTCCCACTGGTCGCTGAAATGGTCGGGAAAGAAGACCGACGAGTAGCCGAGCGCCTCGATGTCCTGAACTCGCTGCCGCCAGCTTTCCGGCGGGAGGTCGTGAAGTTGAATGCCGAAGCGGAAAGGCTGGCTCATGTCTACTCCCGAGAAGCGGTGGCGACCAGATCCAATCCGAGTGGTGCTGAGCCTGGTCGCGCTCTTGCCTGGCCGCCGACACCACGGCAGACTCGCCGGCTGCCGTCGGCCGCTTGTGCGCAGATTAGCGCCGCCGGATCAGCGTCGCTGGCGTACCGCTCCACGCCGGACGGCGGAGAAGGTCTGCGGGGAGGCTTGGCTACGCAGCGCTGTCGGTTCGCGCCCACGACGTCGGGGCCCGCGCATCCAGGCACATTGCTGGCGGCGCTGCTGTGTTGGCTGGACGCGCGCAGCCAGCAGGCGCTTCTGCGCCTTCGCCTCGAGGATCTGGATCCCACCCGCTGCACCGAAGCCAGCGCCCGCGAGATGCGCTCGGCGCTCGATTGGTTCGGTCTCGACTGGGACGACGAATTTCTGCAGAGCGAGTCGCTCGAGTCGCACCGCTCCGCCCTCGACACGCTGGCCCGCCAGGGTGTCCTCTACCCATGCAGCTGCAGCCGACGCGAAATCGAACGCATGGGAGTGCCAGCTGCGGATGGCGGCTGGCGGTACCCAGGGACCTGCCGCAATCGCGAGCTTCCCCAGGAGGGTTGGCGAGAAGTGGCTGGCGTGATTCGACTTCGCCTCGAGCCGGGTCGGGTCGAGCCTCACGACGAGGGTGCATTGGATCTCGGCCAGGATCCGGCCGCCGCGATGGGAGATCCCGTGCTGAGGCGTCGCGACGGCGCGATCGCCTACCATCTCGCCTGCGTGGTCGACGACGGGACACAAGGGGTGACCCGAGTGATCCGCGGACGCGATCTGGCAACGTCGACCGCGATCCAGGTCGTGCTGCAGCGATTGCTAGATCTACCTACTCCCGCCTACCGACATCATCTCCTGTTGCTCGAGAGGCGGGGGGCCAAGCTCGCCAAACTCCACGGAGCAGTCGGTTGGCGCGAGCTCGAGGCCCATTACGCACCCGAGAAGCTGTGCGGCATGCTGGCCATGATCGCAGGGCTGCGCTCGGACCCGGAACCGGTCCGTCCCTCGGATCTGTTGCGGGACTTTCACTGGAGCCGCGTGGGTACGGAAGACCGGCCCCTGCACTGGACCGGTCGTGAGCTCGTTCTGGAAACCGGCGGGGCGGGTTAGCGGCTAGACGGCGTCTAGCACGCTGTCGATCTCCGCCAGATCCGCGATGACGTAATCCGGGGCAGGCCCCTCGTGTTCGCGGAGCACTTGGTCGGCGTTGGGAACGCGCCGAGTGATCCAGGCGGTTCGCATGCCCAACGGTGCCGCGCCACCCACGTCGGCGCGCAGGCTGTCGCCCACGTGCAGCGTCTCTTCCGCTTCGACTCCGAGCTCGTCGAGCACGGCCTCGAAAATTTCACTGCGCGGTTTGCGAATCCCGACGGCGTCCGAAATGACCACTGCGCTCAGGGACGTCCGAAGACCGGAATCGTCGAGCAGATCGAGCGCCATGGCCGAATGGCTGAAGTTGGAGCAGAGCCCCAGGCGAACACGGCGTCCCAGATCGGCCAGAACACCCTGGTGGTGTTCGGGAACGCTGACCCGCTCTCGGATCATCCCCATGTGGATGTCGGTGAGCGTGGCGGCGAGGCCCGGAAGATCGAGGCCCAGGTGCTCGACGACCGCCTCGAAGCGCATCATCGTCGGCAGCTCCAGCCCGCGCGCGTACCGCTCCTCCCGGAACCCGCGATCCACCTCGGTCAATGCGGCGATGAAGCGCTCGAAGTCGATGTCGGCGCGTTGCGCGACGGCATCGTGGAGCGCCCCCGCGGTGCTCGGAACCATGCGTCCCGCGATCTCGACGCGAGGGAGATCCTGCATGGACAGGTCGACGAGCGTATCGAAGAGGTCGAAGACGATGGCTCGAATCATCAACATCCAGCATAGCCGTGACCGCGCCGGCCGGTCTGCGGCCGCCGGAGTCGATCAGGCGGGCTCCTCCCCGACCTGCACGGGCTTCGATCATTCTACTCGAATTCGAAGCCCCACCGCGGAGCGCCAGTCCGGATCCCGTTCCGCGATGGGAATTCGTGCGCACAGGAGATCACGCTGCCGCGCAGGCTGGGGACGACGCGGATTCCAGCGTGATCTGCCCGGCTGATCTCGACCCTCAGGAGCCCCAGAGACACATCGCCGCGTAGGCTCGCCAGGGCCGCCAGGCCTCGGCTCGCTTTCGCAGTGCCATGGGCGTCAACCGCTGCTTCCCATGGGAGAGCGCGCGGATCAGCCCCAGATCGGCCGACGGGAAGGCGTCGGAATCCGCCAAAGCGCGCATCGCCACGTACTGGGCGGTCCAGTCACCGATACCGGGAATCTCCCGCATTCGCTGCATCACCGCTTCGGCGTTTCCGGCGCCGGAAAATTCGAGCTCCCCGCCGGCGACCCGCCTTGCCAGCTCTCGAATTGCGGTGGCACGCGTCTCGGGTAGGCCGATGCTCGCGACATCCGCCTCGGCCAGCACCTCGGGCCTGGGAAAGGCGTGGGTGAGGAGGGGAATTGCGGCGGAATCGATGGGCTTGCCGAAGCTCCGAACCAACCGCCCCGAGAGGGTCGTCGCTCCCCGCACGGACACCTGCTGGCCGAGCACCGCGCGAACGGCCAGCTCGAAGGGGTCCCATGCCCCAGGCACGCGAACCCCAGGGCGCGCTTCCAGGCGCGCGCGCAGCGCCGGATCTCGCGAGAGATCGCTGGCGATCTGCTGCGGATTGGCACCCAGGTCGAACAGACGTCGGGTCCGCTCGACACAGCGAGCAATCTCCATCGAGCTCGAGATTCGCAGTCGGAGAATCAGCTGGGCGTGTTCGGGATCGTGTCCAACATCGATGAAGCCAACTCCACCGTCGATCTCGATCACTCGGCGATAACCCTCGGGTCCGACGGCCTCCACTCCGGGGATCGCACGCATCTCGAGAAACGCCAAGATGCCGTCCCAATCGAAGGGCGGCCGATAGGGCAGCCGGAGCGCCATCTGGCCGGCCATCGGTTCCGGGCGCTGGCGCTGGGACGCCTTCCTCAACACCGTCGGGGGTTCCCCAAAGGTCTGCCGGATCGAATCGTTGAACTGTCGAACGCTGTTGAAACCGGCCGCGAATGCGACGTCGGACATCGGCAGCGCCGTGTCGTCGATCAACCTCCGAGCGAAATGGACTCGTCGCGTTCGCGTGATCGCCAACGGCGATGCACCCAGATGCCGGGCGAACAACCGACGCAGCTGCCGCGAGCCCATCCCGAGACGATCGCTGAGCTCTTCCACCTTCATGGGTACGGGTGAGACCTCTTCGATCAGACGCAATGCCCGAGTCACGGTGGCCGAGCTGCCACACCACGCCGGCGTTCCCGGCGCGGTCTCGGGGCGACAGCGGCGGCAAGGTCTGAAGCCAGCCTCCTCGCAGGCGGCCGCCGAGGCGTAGTAATCGACGTTCTGTGGCTTCGGTAGGGAGACGGGACAGATCGGCCGGCAGTAGATTCCGGTGGTCACGACTCCACAGAAGAAGACCCCATCGAAGCGCCGATCTCGCGCTTCGCTCGCCCGCCTACAGCGTTTTCGGTCGAGGTCCACCGGGCCATTCTAGACCGGACCGACGGACTGGACCGGCGCTTTTCGGACCCGGTCCCCGGCCGGGTCGTCCAGCCCGAAAATCCCCCCATGTAGTAGCCTCAACTACCCCAGCGGCGCGCCGCATCTGCAGGAGATCAAGACATGGCCAAGCGACATCTATCGATCGAGCAAATCTCGGATCGGATCCAGATCGACGATCTGTTGACCCGCTACACCGTCGCAATCGACACCAAGGACTGGGAGCTTCTCGATCAATGCTTCACCCCCGACGCCCAGGTCGACTACACGACGTCCGGTGGAATCAAGGGACCCTACCCGGAGGTGCGCGGCTGGCTCGAGAAGGCACTGGCACCGTTTCCCGTGACGCAGCATTTCATCAGCAATACAGTCGTCGACCTCGATGGGGACCAGGCGACGAGTCGCACGTACGTCTACAACCCGATGTGCACGGAGAAACCCGGGGGCGGACACCACATCTTCAACGTCGGTGCCTACTATGTCGACAAGCTGGTTCACACGGATGCCGGTTGGCGGATCTCCGAGCGCTTCGAGGAACAGGCCTTCTTCGATGGCAGTCTGCCGGAGAACTTCGAGATCCCCGCTTGATCGAAACCCGCTCGACTAGCCGCTGGGCGTGATCAGCGGAGGGCACCTCGGGCACGCCGAGAGTAGGCTCGGTCGCCCGCAGTGGATCGCCGCGAGGAGAGCTTGGAATCCGCTTCCGATCGGCAGATCAAACGCGGTCGTGGGAGTGTCCTCGACCTGGCAGTATTGATCCTTGCCCTCGGGCTGGGCTGGGCCTGCATCACCTCGCATTCGCTGTGGATCGAGCGAGTCCTCATCGAGCCGACCCGACTCCACACCGCGGCGCTGAGCTCTCCACGAGGGGCGCCCAGCGAGGCTGGCGAGCCCACCTATTACCTCGATTTCGACGGTTACTACTTCGTCAGCTACGCGCGCCAGCTGGTCTCCAGCTCTCGGGCGCGGATCCACTGGACCTGGTTGGATGCCACGCCAGACGGTAGATCCGTTCACTGGAGTGCACCGTTCAGCTGGTGGCTCGTCGGGCTCGGCTCGGTTCACAGCGCGCTCAGTGGCGAATCCCTGAACCGCGCCATCGCAGCGGCCGCCTACTACGCGAACCCGCTGCTGCTGGGAGTACTGATCGCCGCGGCCGGTGCGGTGCTCCGGCGACGTTTCGGCGCTGCAATCGCGGGAACATTGGTGGTCGTGCTGGCGACGCACCCGAGACTCCTCGAGGACTTCGCCTTCGCAAAGCCAGATCACCACGGGCTTCACGTCAGCTTCGCACTTGCGACCCTGCTCTGCGCAATAGTCGGCGGAGGGGGTTGGGTGGCCGACCCGGGATCTCCGCCGACTCGATCGCGTCGCTTCCCACCCCCGCGCGTTGCCCGGCGCTGGATGGCCGCGTCTGGAGTCTGTGGGGGTGTGGGACTGTGGATCGGATCGACCCAGATGAGTGTCGTGATCGCCGGTATGGGGCTGGGAGGGGCGCTGGCCGGCTGGTGCTTCGGCAATCTCCGCGACGAACGGGTGCGATTCCGGCCGGAGTTCTGGCGGAGCTGGGCCCTGGCTGGAACGGCCACCAGCCTGGGCGCCTACGCGATCGAGTACCTGCCGGGTGGGGCTGGAATGCGTCTCGAGGTCAACCACCCGCTCTACGCCCTGGCATGGCTCTGCGGGGGAGAGATCGTCGCGCGAACGGCACATTGGCGTTCGACCGGGATGGCCTGCTCCTCTCGCGAGTGGATCCTCCGCCTCGGGTTGCTGGGCGGCTCCCTGCTGCTGCCGCTGGCAATCGCGCTGGGGCCGATCGGTTGGTACCTGCCGAGAGATCCCTACATGTTGAATCTCCACAGCAGGATCGACGAATTCCTGCCGCACTTCGCCTCGGGCCCCTCCACTCTGAAGTCGTTGGCTTTTCTCGGTCTGCCGGCACTCGGAGCCCTCGTCGGAACCATCTCACTCTTTACGCGCCGATGGTCGGCGCCCGAAGCGGGTCGAGCCCTCGTCGTCCTGACTCCCTGCTGGGTCTTGATACCGTGCGTCCTGGTTCAGAGCCGCTGGCTGGGCCTCTTCGTGGCGGCGGGCACCTGCGCACTGGCCGTCACCCTCGATCTCGCCGCGAGCGAAGCGCGAAAAGATGGGAAGGGACGCGCGCTTTCCTGGGCGCTCTTCGCGCTGGTCGGACTCGGACTCGCGCTCAACCTCGGATCGATCTGGACGCGACACATCGCCAGGCCCGACACGAGCGTTCGAGCACCGCTGCCGCTCGACGTTCACCTGAGAGATCTCGCACTCAATCTCTGCCCGCCCGCAGACGGCCAGGACCCGGTCCGACTGATGACGGGGCCCGGCGAGGCTGCGCGAATTCACTTCTTCGGGCGCTGTCGCGGAGTCGGTACTCCCTATTGGGAGAACGTCGAGGGATTGCACGCGACGGCGGACTTTTTCACCGCCGAGGACGACGACCGGGCCCGGGCGATTCTGCGCGAGCACGAGATCGACTACGTGCTGATCGCGAGGAGTGCCTCATTCATCGAGTACATGCTCGTCACTAGGAACGGAATACAAGACTCCGGAGACGTCGCGAAGACACTCGGCCACCGGCTGGTTTCGGAGGCCCGTTCACCGACCTGGCTCGAGGCGGTTCGCATTCCAGAGTGGCCGGGCAACCAGGCATGGCGCCTCTTCCGAGTGAAGGGGAAGTGAAGCCCAGCGAACACTGGCTCGCGCCCCCGACCTCGTTATGCTTCGGGCCGTTCCAAAGAGGTGTGAGATGAGCGCCGAGCGATTCGAGTTCCAAGCGGAAGTCAAGCAGCTCCTCGAGCTGATGATCCACTCTCTGTACTCGAACCGAGACGTCTTTCTGCGCGAGCTGATCTCGAACTCTTCGGACGCTCTAGACCGCGTGCGCTTCGCGGGTCTTACGAATTCGGACCTGCTGCCGGACGAGCCGCTTCGCATCGACCTACACATGGATCCAGAGTCCCGGCTTCTTTCCGTATCTGACAACGGCATCGGCATGAGCCGCGAAGAGCTGGTGGAGAACATCGGCACGATCGCTCGATCGGGAACCGGTGAATTCCTGAAGGCGCTGGAGGAAAGCTCCAAGCAAGAGCTCTCGGCCGAGCTGATCGGCCAGTTCGGCGTGGGCTTCTACGCGGCCTTCATGGTCGCGGACCAGGTCAGCGTCGTCTCTCGCAAGGCCGGCCAGGACGTGGCTACACGCTGGACCTCATCGGGTAGTGGCAGCTTCGAAGTGGAAGAGGCGGATCGGTCCGCCGCGGGAACGAGCGTCGAGCTGCAACTCAAATCCGTCGAGGGAGATGGGGCCGATTACACCAGCGAGGGTCTGCTGCGAGACATCGTCAAGCGGTATTCGGACTTCGTCGCCTATCCGATCCATCTCGAGATCGAAGGCGCCGAGCGATCCTCGAGCGATCCCCTCAACTCGATGAAAGCGATCTGGGCGCGCTCCTCAGACGAAGTCACGGAAGAAGAGTACGGGGAGTTCTACAAACACATCGCTCACGACTGGAACGAGCCCCTGCTCCACATCACGAGCCGCATCGAAGGCAACTTCGAGGCTCGCGCCCTGCTCTATCTGCCGTCGGTAGCTCCCTTCGACCTCTATCACCGCGAGATGGCACATCGCGGGATCCAGCTCTACGTCAAGCGTATCTTCATCATGGACGAGTGTCGTGAGCTGATGCCCGAATATCTGCGCTTCGTAAAGGGTGTCGTCGACGCGGAAGACCTGTCACTCAATGTCTCCCGCGAGATGCTTCAACGCGACGTGCAGATCGATACGATTCGCAATCATCTCGTCAAGAAGGTGATCGAATCCCTTGCGGCCCTGATGGAGGACGACTCCGAGAAGTATCGAGAATTCTGGGCACAGTTCGGCCCCGTCATGAAGGAAGGGCTCCTCGACCCTACGGAGAAGCGCGATCGGCTGTTGAAGCTTTTGCTCTGCGAGTCGACGCTCGAAGAAAGCGGACCCACCTCCCTGGCCGAAGCGGTCGAGCGTATGCCCGACGATCAGGAAGTGATCTACTACTTGACGGGACCCTCCAAGGAGCAGCTCGCGAGTTCTCCACACCTCGAGGCCTGCAAGGCCCGGGGTATCGAGGTGTTGCTCTTCACGGATCACGTCGACGAAGTCTGGCTGGAGCAGGAGCCACCGGAATACGCTGGGAAGAAGTTCCAGTCCGTGCTCAAGGGTTCGATCGATCTCGGCGGCCAGGAGGAGCAGCCGAAGCAAGACGACCCCGACAGCGACGAAGAGGGCTTCAAGGAGTTGCTCGGTTGTCTGCGCGCGGGAGTGCAGGATCAGGTCAAGGAAGTTCGCCTGTCGAGCCGGCTCACGTCATCTCCGGCCTGCCTCGTGCTCGACGAGGGCGATCTCTCGCCACAGATTCTCGAGCTGCTGCGACGCGCTGGTCAAGACGTGCCGGAAACCAAGCCGATCCTAGAAGTGAATCCATCACACCCTCTGCTCGCAAAGCTTCGCGACGTCTGCGAAGCGGACCGCAGCGACCCGCGCATCGCCGAGTACGCGATGCTGCTGTACGGCCAGGCGCTGCTGGCAGAGGGGAGGCCCTTGACGGACCCGGCCTCCTTCGGCCACGGCCTGTCGGAGCTCATGCTCCGGGCGCTGTAACGAAGCTCCAAAAAAAGCAAGCACCGAGGCGGGTTGAGTTCACTCCCTGCAGCCGAGCTGCGCATTCCCGTTGCGGTAGGCGTGGTCGGCCTCACCGGGAACTGAGGCTCTGCGCTGAGGCTGCCGATACGCGGGCGGGAGGGGCCCCGCTTGGATCGCCGCAACATCGAACAGAGGCTCAGGAATTTCGGTTCACGGATGGCCATCGTGATCGCGGGCGTAGCCTGTCTCCAGATCGGTTACGTCCGCTACCAGTACGGCGAGATCACGAGCTCTCTGGAACAGAAGCTCGATGAGCTGGAACGCCAAGATCGTCGGACCATCGACAAGCTTTCCAGTCAGCTGGAGGGAGCGAGATCTCAAGTGCGCCGGCTGCGCGAGGATGTGGCGTACTCCGGCCAGAAGAACGATTCGCTTCAGGACGAGCTTCGCGCCGCGGCGGAGTCAGCGCAATCGCTGGAGACTCGGGTCAACGCGCTATCGGAGACTCTCGAGTACGAACCGCCCTTTCTCGAGATCCGGCTGGAGCCGACAGTCCCCATGCAGGGCCTGGTGGCGGTTGCCGAAAACCGCGGAATTCATCCGGTTCAGATCGCCGAGAGTCGCGGCCTCGTCTGGATCGGCGACAAGCTGGACGAGACCGGTGACATCGTGAGTCTCGTTACGGTCGAGCCTGGCTTCGAGAACGACTTCCATGAGATTCGCTTGATCGGCAACGAGCCACAGCTCGTGAACGAGGGAGCCGGTCTGCGAGGAGTGCTATGCCTCGTGTACGAACGCGAGCTCGACGACGGCTCTCGACCCTGGACGAGCGAATATTGGTTCGAGTACCAGCCGGGAAGCAATTCCGTGGAGCTCGTAGATCAATCCCGCTGGCCGCTAGACGCGGGAGAAATTCCCTGCGAGCTAGAGCTCGCCGAGCGTCCCTGGTAGCCCATCCCCACCCCCCTCCAGTCTGCGCCAATGCCAGGGAAGTGTCTCAGCCATCGCCATTGGCCGCTTCTAGATCCGGAGCGACGATGAGCTGACCGCCGTCGACCACGACCGTTTCGCCGGTCATGAAGCCACAACGGCCCGAAGCCAGGAACACGATTGCGTCGGCGATCTCTTCGGGCTCTCCGACGCGCGGCAGAACGCCGCAGTTCTCGAGAGGCGCCCCGGCGGCCGGAATGTCGTCGACGGTCATGTCGGTGCGGACCCAACCTGGCGCCACACAGTTCACGCGGATTCCCCACTCGGCGAAATCAACCGCCATCGAACGGGTGAGACCCAACATTCCCGCCTTGGCGGTGTTGTAGTGGCCCCCCAGCTTCTCGCTCTCGTAGGAGCTGGTCGAGGCGATCGTGACGATGCGTCCGCCGCCCGCCCCCCGCATCGCGCGCGCCGCTTCGCGGCCGCATAGGAAGGCGCCGCGCAGATGGACCTCCTGCATGCGATCCCACTCTTGCACGTCCATGTCGACGAGGTTCACGCTCTTTCCAGCAATGCCCGCGTTGGCCACCATGACGTCGAGTCGACCAAAACGCTGGACGGTTTCGGAGACGAGCCGCACGACATCTTCCTCCACCGCTACATCGCCCGCGATTCCGCCGACGCGACCGAGCGGGCGCAGCTCTTTCACAGCCTGTTCGACCGACGCGGAACGAATCGAAGAGATCATGACCGCGGCGCCCTCGCGCAGAAAAGCCTCGGCGGCAGCCAGGCCGATGCCCCGCGACCCGCCCGTAACGATCACCACCTGTTCCTTCAATCCGAGGTCCACGATTCACTTCCTTCTCTGCGGGAGTCAGGGTCGCGCAGGCCCGTCATCGGGGTAGCGCGGCAGGCGGTCCGCCGTGTCGAACCAGGCAATTCGGCTGCTCGTCCAGATGTGCCAGGCGGGCTTCACGGCTTCGGGCACATCGAGGGTCGCCAGGTTGACGTCCACTGTGGCCGGCGTCTGGGTGTCGACGAAGGCGATCTGGGTGCCGCAGCTGCCACAGAACTCGCGTCGCGCGTGGGGCGACGATTGGTAGATCCTGGGCGAGCCTTTGCGATACGCGAAGTGATCGATCGGGAAGGCTCCCCACGCGAGCACCGGTGCCCCGCTCGATCGCTGACACAATCGACAGTGGCAATAGCCCGCATCCGCTGTCGGCGCGGTGGATTCGTAGCGCAAGAGGCCGCATAGGCAGCCTCCTTCGAATCGTTCGTATCGGGTCTCTTCCGCCATCAGGACCTCCTCAGCGTCGAGCTTCCTACGCGACCCGCTGCGCGTTCGCGCCGTGTCTCGGCGACCGGCTAGCGGTATCGCGAGAAGTCGGGTTGGCGCTTTTCGGCAAAGGCCTCTACGCCCTCGCGGGCTTCGGGCGTGCCCAGGTACAAGTCCAACGCCGCAGACGACAGGGTCCCGATTCCCGCGATGGACTCGTGATCCGCGTTGAACGAGTGCTTCAACACCCGCAGCGCGCTGGGGCTCTTCTCCAGCATCTCCTGGGCCCAGAGGGTGACCTCGGTGCGGAGTTGGGCGAATGGGACGACGCGATTCACCAGCCCCCAGCGCTCCATGGTATCTGCGTCGTACTGGCGACACAGATACCAGACCTCGCGAGCGCGCTTGTCGCCGAGTATTCGCGCGAGATACGCGCTGCCGAAGCCCGCGTCGAAAGAGCCCACCCGGGGGCCCGCCTGGCCGAAGCGAGCATGCTCGGCAGCGATCGTCAGGTCGCACAAGACTTGGAGCACGTGGCCGCCACCGATCGCCAGGCCGTTGACGGCCGCAATCACAGGCTTGGGGAGATCCCGGATCACCCGGTGAAGATTTTCGATCTCGAACAATCCGGTCTCGGTCGGTCCGTAGTCTCCCGACTCAGCGCGTTGCTTCTGATCGCCACCGACGCAAAACGCTCGTTCGCCAGCACCGGTCAGGGCAACCACGCCCACCGAGGAATCAGCCCACGCCCACTTCATGCACCAGATCATTTCGTCGACGGTGCGTCCACGGAAGGCGTTGAGCCTCTCCGGGCGATCGATCGTGATCCAGGCGAGGCCATTTTCGATCTCGTAGGAAACATCGGTCAGCTCTTCGACCTTCATCGCAGACACCTCGCATTCGGGACGGCGGGCGGATCAGCGTACATCGCTTCCCAGAGTTCAACCGCCTAGGCACGGGATCGCGGCAAGTTTCGAGCCGCGGCGAACCGAGCGTCGAGACAGAGCCCTCTGTCAACGGATTCCGATCGATCCGCCGGTGCCCTTTTCAATCAGATTCGCCGACGAGAGATAGAGGCTCTTCGACACGAAGCTCTTCGCATCCTCGGCAAGCGCCCGCAGCCACTCTGCCTTCAGGCCCCGAGCAGTCGCCAGCTCCGTGGCGTCACCGGGAGCGAGCGCGAGAAGGTCGATCACATGAAGCGCGAGCTGAACCTCGCCGGCATCGGCCAACGCCTGGGCCCGCTCGATGACGGCGCCCCGGTCGGGAATCGCCGACAGCACCGCCGAGGCGGCGGCATCGGAGGGGGCTGGATGAAGCTGGGTCGGATTGCGATCCCACCAGCCGCTCTCGGAGCGGAATATGTCGCGGACGATGAAGTCCGGATCACCGTAGACCGGAGCCATCCAGGGTTGTTCGAAGAGCGCGGGGGGGTACTCGATATCGTGCAGGATCTCGACGACGTTCATCCCCTGGTTCATGCGCGAGACCACTTCGGCGCGTAGCCATCGAAGGGCCGCGGCGGTCTGGCCCAGGACGAGTTGGACGACCTCGCGCCCCTCGATCGATGGGCCGAACTCGCGGATCACGAGGCGCGGGTCCAGGGCGGCCAGCCGGTCCAGAGTGTCTGCCCAGCGCACGGGATCGCGCAGGGTCCGCAACGGCGTCCCGACGTTGGGAATGCTGCCGATCACCGCGGCGCCGCCGTAGAGCACACCGTCATCGGGCAGCCACACCGCAATGCAGTCATCGGTTTCGGAGGGCGCCCAGATCAATCGCACCGTCCGACCCAGCGTCGTCAGCGTCAGGGACTCGCTGAAGGTCTCGGTAGGATCGGCGATCTCGAGCCGCCCCTCGAGGGTTCCGATGGGGATGCGGAACTGAAGCTCTGCAAATCGCAGCTGCAGCGGCGCAGTCTCTCGGTAGCGCCGGTAACGCGCCGCGAGCCGATCGTGAGCCACCAGCCGCGGCGGCGGATCGCCGCGCTCGGCGGCATGCTGCTGCCATTGGGGGACCCCGGCGTTGTAGCCCAGGTGCCCATGCGAGTAGCAAATGGCGTGAACCGGTGCGGACGTTCGCTCGCGAAGTGTCTCGATCATGCGCCCGGTGCGACCGCGGCCCGGCCCGGCGTCGACCAATACGACACCCTGGCCGGTCTCGATTGCCAGGGCGTTGCCCTGCCCTTGCAGGACGTGAACTCCGTTTGCGGGTGTCTCCTCCAGCGCCACGTAGGTCAGGGGATTGTTCGGCTCGGCCATGGGTCTCCACTCGGCGGAATGCGTTCATCGCGTGTCAGCGCGCCATCCTAACTCGCCCGGGCCCACGGTTTCGATCGAGCTCGCGGCGATTCGAATCACCCCCTCTGCGCCGCCTTCCCCCCGGGGCCCCTCGGGACAATGCGGAAGTGTGAAGTAGTTCACAGTAGGACCGGGCCGGCGACGAGAGAATCGCAAGCGCGGGCGAGTTGCAGAAGAAGCAGGTTCTCGACAGGTGGCGACGGTTGCGGACGGCCCAGCAGCAGTACATGAGCGCGTCGGCCGGATTGACGCCGGCCGAGATCTCCCCAGGCTTTTCGAGCGTATGGAAGCTCGCCTGGCCCTCGATCACCGCCTTTGCACTGCATTCCGCAGTCGGGCTGGTGGATCTGGTCTTCGTAGCCCACCTGGGCTCCGAGGTCGTCGCGGGTGTAGGGATCGCCACACAGATTCTCATGGCAGCGTTCTCGCTGATCGCTGCCGTCACCACCGGAACCGTCGCTCTGGTGGCGCGGGCCATCGGGGCGGGCGACCGCGCGGAAGCAGAGCGCGCGCTGCGCGCATCTCTGCTGCTGGCTTCGCTGCTCGGTGTGGTGCTGACCTGCGCCGGCTCCTTCTCGGAACAGCTGGTGTCGCGGTTCGGCGTCGACGCGCAAGTGGTCGGCCTTGGCGGCCGGTATCTGAGCATTCTGCTCCTCGGCGGAGTGCCGCTAGCGCTGGCGACTACCTTCGCGAGCGGGTTGCGCGGTGCCGGCGACGTCCGCACTCCGCTGCTGGTGGGCGTTGTGATGAACGCAGCCAATGTGGTGGGCGACTACGCGTTGATCTTCGGCCACCTCGGCGCCCCCGCTCTGGGAGCCGACGGGTCTGCGATCGCCACCGTACTCAGCTTTACGCTCGGCGCAGCGGTCTACGCGACGCTTTGGCTCCGCCGCAAGCTCGTGTTGGATCGCGGGCGGCTGACCGAAGGGGTAGACGGGGAGCTCTGCCGACGAATCCTGCGGGTGGGGGTTCCCACCTCCGTCGAGCAACTGTTCTTCAATCTGGGACTCTTCCTCTTTCTGGGAGTCATCTCGGGGTTCGGCACGGACGCCGTGGCCGCCTACATCATCGGTGTGCGCGTCATCAGCTTCTCGCTGATTCCAGGAATGGGATTTCAGATCGCCGCCTCCACCCTCGTCGGTCAGCACCTCGGGGCGCGGCAGCCCGAGCGCGCGGCGCGATCGGGCTGGGCCGCAACGGCGGGCGCTGCGGTGGCGATGTCGGTGCTCGGCCTGGCCATCGCACTGATGGCGCGCTCGATTGCCGCGTGGTTCGGCGCCGTAGGAGAACCCGCCTTGGATCTCGCCGCCACGTTCCTATTGATCGTGTGCGCCGCCCAGCCCTTCATGGCCTTGGAATTCGGCATCGGCGGCTCGCTCAAAGGCGCGGGAGACACGCGCTTCCCCCTCTTTGCTCTCTTGGTAGGTCTGTTCGTGTTTCGTCTGGGCGGCGCGCTGTTGGTGCTCCGTTGGTTCGGAGGGCCGATCGCCGCAATCTGGGCCTGCCTGCTGCTCGACTACTCGATCAAGGGAGCGCTGCTCTGGTTGCGCTTCCAGCGGGGCCACTGGAAGACGATTCGGGTCTAGATTCGCTTGGCCGCTGCAGAGGGAGAAGGCCGCCGGCCGGACGCAATCGTTCGGGGGGCTCCGATCCTGGCGGCACATCCGGCGGCGGATGAAGACGCTGGGTCGGACGATGAGCGTTGGGGGCCGGGCGGCGACCCTGAGAGACGAGTAGATGAGACTTGCGACAGATCCGGTCACAATCCAGCTCGGGCGCTGCTGGCAGCGCGAACCGCGTAGACGCGAATCGCCCTGGATGGTGGCGGGGTCGGGAACGGTGCGGCACAGCAAGTCAACAGGAGTTCGCATACCCTCCCGCACCCAGCGCGAAATGCCTGCGGGCTCCTCTTGAGGTGGGTCGTTCCGGTCCAGATCACCAGGCCGAGAGAATGGGTACGGCGTGGGCTCTGGGCGCTCGTGTGCGCGGCGGTCAGCGCCGCGAACGTCGGACGCGCGGACGACGCATTCGAAATTCAAACCGTCCCCAGTGAGGGGCGCACCGCTGCGGCGGAGCTGGCCGATTTCGATGGTGACGGCAAGACCGACCTGCTCTCCGCCGCGTTCACCGGTATGCCGCCCCATGAGTCGCGTCAGGTGCGGCTGTACTTCCAACAGCCAGACGGGACGCTACCCCCGACACCCGACTGGATCGGAATGCTCCCGAGCGACGCCGCGGTCTACGACGTCGCAGATCTCCCAGACGGCCCGGGCCACGAACTGTTACTGCTGACTGGCAGCGGCATCAGCGTGCTCTCGTTCGGAGGACGAACGGCCCGCCGGCGCGACATCGAGATCGACGGCTCCCCACTCGTATCGATCGCGCCGGACGAGCGGAGTCTCGACCGGATGCGCCTGGCGCGGGCAGATCTCGGCCCCGAGCTGCGCTTGCTGATCCCAGGGTTTCTCGAGTGCATCGTACTCAGCCCCGCCGGAACCGTCCTTTCGCGCATAGAGGTCAGTGGTCGGGCCAACTACTTCATGCCGCCGCGACCGGGGCCCCTCATCTCGGGCAGTGAGATCGAAATTCACTTCGATCACCCGCGCATCAACGCCGGCGACGTAAACGGCGATGGGCGGCCCGATCTGGTGGCTGCGGATCGACACGAGATTCGAGTATTCAACCAACGGGAGGATGGGAGCTTCCCTCGGCGAGCCGACCAGACACTTGCAGTGGGCCTCGTGTCCGAAGAGGATCACATTCGCAGCTCCGGCAACCTCGCGATCGACGTGCAGGACTTCGACGACGACGGCCGCGCCGACCTGCTGATCTCCCACACCAGCGGTGGCTTGTTCAAAGCCCGCTCGGAAAGTCGGGTCCACCTGAATCGCGGTGGCACGTGGGACCTGTCATCGCCCGACCAGGTCTTCGTGACCGACGGCGGTATGGCGACGGTTCAGCTGCTGGACCTGGACGTCGATGGTGCCGTCGAGTTGATCGACGGGCGGGTTCCGATGGGAGCACTCGAACTCGTCGAAATGCTCTTGACCACCGCCCTCGACACCGAGGTCGCGATCTATCGCAGAGGTGAGAACGGATTCGGCGAGCAGCCCTGGTTCAAAAAGCACCTCTCGATCCCGTTCAACTTCGACACCAATCGCCCGATGGGCTTTTTCCCGGACTACAACGCCGATGTCAACGGGGATTCCCACAAGGATCTGCTCACTTCGGGAAAGGGTGACGTCATCGAAGTCTACATCGGGGGCAAAGATCACTACCGCAAGCGGAGCGCGCGTCAGAGCACCGATTCCCGGGGCCGCCTGCGCTTCGGCGATCTCGACGGAAACGGCCTGACCGACCTGTTGATCTACGACCCACTGCGGCCGAACAGCCCAATCCGCATCGGCGTCAACCGCGGCATCCTGCCGGAAACCCGGCCCAGCCTGGAGCCCCGCAAGGATTAGACGGACTACCAGTCCAGCTTCAGTGCGGAACGCATCGCGGCTTCGAAAGCCGCGTCGTCCATGCTGGCCCGCGTTCGGAGCACGAGTTCTGCGTCCTGGCCGACGGGCCAACGAAGCGCATCGTCCTTGCCTTCGACCGCGTCCGCGATCGCGCTACCGACGATCTCCGGCTCCGGTCTTGGGCCCCCCAGCAATGTCTCATCCGACCCACTCCAGCTGCGCTCGAGCTCATCGTAGGGCGGCACATCGACGCCGTGTCGGGTGGAGTTGTCTCGAAATGACGATTGGAAGTAGCCCGGTTCGACGATCGCCACCCGGATGCCGAAGTGGGCGAGCTCGTAGTGGAGGGCTTCCGACAGTCCCTCCAGGGCGAACTTGGAGGCCGCGTAGAAACCCGAGAGCGGCGGCGCAACACGTCCGGCCACCGAGCTCACGTTCACCACCACGCCCTGCCCCCGCGCGCGCATTCCCGGGACCAGCGCCTGGATCATTCGAACCGCACCGAAGAAGTTCGTTTCGAACATGCGCCGAGCAGCCTCGAGGGGAACCTTTTCGATCGGGCCGTTGGCGCTCCAGCCCGCGTTGTTCACCAGGGCGTCTACTTCTCCAGCCTCGGCTACCGCCGCGGCGACGGATTCTTCGCTGTCGACATCGAGGGCGAGCCGCCGAGCGACGCCGAGATCCGCGAGGGTCTCTGGTCGACGGGCGGTAGCGACTACATCGTGACCGCGCCTCGCAAGCTCGATCGCAGACACCCGGCCGAAACCCGTGGAGCAACCGGTGATCAGGACTCTCATGCGAACCTCATTGCCGTCGTGGCCCCTGTGCAGGGAGCTTCGGCGCCAGCCGTCTGGCGACGCCAACCGCGCGTATCCATAACATCTCGCGAGAGGCGCTGCGATCCGTCACTCGAAACGCAGCGCAGAGATCGGATCTAGCGCGGCCGCCCGCCGAGCGGGATAGAAGCCGAAAAACACTCCAACTGCCGCGGAGAAGAGCACTGCGCCGCCCACGGCGAGAAAGGGGGTCAACATCGGCCAACCGGCCAGGTAAGAGATCGTGCGAGTGGCGGCCAGGCCGATGGATACCCCCGCCAGGCCACCGATCACGCTCAGCACGATGGCCTCGACGAGAAATTGCATCAGGATGTGACGGCGCTTGGCACCCACGGCCATGCGGATCCCGATCTCTCGCGTGCGCTCGGTGACAGAGACGAGCAGGATGTTCATGATGCCGATCCCGCCCACCAACAGCGATATCGACGAAATGCTGATCAGCACCGCCGTCATCACCGAGGTGGTCTCGCGGGCGGTCTTGATCAGCGCCTCGAGGGTGCGCACGGTGAAGTCGGCGTCCCCTTCCGGAGAAATCCGGTGACGTTCGCGCAGCAACGCGTCGATCTGCTCCGACGCCAACACGACGTCCGAGGCCGAGGCGGCGGAGACGAGCACCTGATCTACTCGCCCCGGAAACGGATTGCCGAGCACGCGCCGCTCCGCGGTCGAGAATGGCACCAGCATGAGGTCGTCGCGGTCCTGCCCCCAGACCGTCTGGCCCTTGGCGCGCAGCACTCCGACCACCCGAAACGGCACCTCATGGATTCGGACCACCGCCCCGATCGGATCCGCTCCCACCCCGAAGAGCTGATCCACCACCGTTCGTCCCAGGATCACGACCCGAGCTCCGACGCGCGCATCTCGCTCCGTGAAGAACACGCCCTCGGAGACCGGAGAGTTCATCACCTGCTCGAAGCGAGGTGTCGTTCCCTGGAGGAAGGTCGACCAGTTGCGGCTTCCGTTCACCACCTGCACCACGCCGCGACGTACGTAGGTGACGTCGACCACCGCGGATGTCTCACGAGCGATTGCGTCCGCATCCGCCGTAGTGAGCGTGCGGACGCTGCCCGAGCCAGAACGAACTCCGGAGGACGTGGCCGCGCCCGGCGCGATGACGAGCAGGTTGCGTCCCAGGCCGCGGATCTGATCCCGAAGGGACTGGCCCGCGCCCTGGCCGATGCCCACCATCGTAATCACGGCGGCCACACCAATCGAAATTCCGAGCATGGTCAGCGCCGATCTCAGGACGTGGCGCCGCAGTGCACGAAGGGCCGCCAGGATCGATAGTCTCAACAACTTCAAACAGAATTCTCGCGGGTCTCTGGAGCGGCAGCGCCCTGCCCCTGCGGAAGATCGCCGACAATGCTGCCATCTCGAAACTGGATGACCCGCCCGGCGAAACGAGCGACGCCTTCCTCGTGGGTGACCAACACGATGGCGACTCCTTCGTCTTCGTGCAGTCTCTGAAAGGTCTCCATGATCTCGGCGCCAGTCCTGCTGTCGAGATTGCCGGTGGGCTCATCCGCCAGGATCAAGCTGGGGTGATTGACCAAGGAGCGCGCGATGGCGACCCGCTGCTGCTGTCCGCCCGAGAGCTGAGCGGGCTGATGGCCGCGCCGATCGGCGAGCCCGATCGCCTCTAGCGCCCGACTGGCTCGCTCCTTCTGTTCGCGTAGCCCCACGTCCGCGTAGGAGAGCGGCAGCTCGACGTTCTCCTGGGCGGTCATGCGGGGAATCAGGTTGTAGTTCTGGAAGACGAAGCCGATCTCGCGATTGCGAATTTCGGCTCGCTCGTCCGATGTCAGCTGGGATACGTCGCGCCCCCGCAGCCGGACACTTCCACGTGTTGGGCTGTCGAGGCAGCCGACGAGATTCATGAAGGTCGACTTTCCGGAACCCGAGGCGCCCATGATGGCGGCGAACTCCGAGGCAGCGATCCGCGTCGATACTCCTCGAAGCGCCTGGACCTCCACATCCTCGAGCGAGTAGACCTTCCAGAGATCCTCGACCTCGATCAGCGCGGGGCGTGGATCCCTCTCCGGGGGGTCACTCGCGTTCATACGCCACCGCCAACACATCGCCCGGCGAAAGGGTCCCGTCGCTGACCTCGACGTATTCGTCGTTGCGGATACCCGTCTCCACCTCGTTGCGTCGCAGCTTGCCGTCTGGGCCGAGCACCCACACGAACGAGGCAGCCTTCGAGGCTGGCGGCTCGCCGTCGCCCGGCTCGCGGTCCGCCACGTCGGGTCGAAAGCGCAGGGCGCGGAGAGGCACCACAGTCGTATCCGCGCGTTCGGCGGTGATGATGGAGACCGTGGCGGTCATCCCGGGCTTCAGCGCCAGGTCCTGGTTCTCCACATCGATGACTACGTCGTAGGTCACGACGGAGCGGTCGATGACCGGAGCGTTTCGCTGCTGGCTGACGACGCCGACGAATTCGCGCTCGGGATACGCGTCGACTGCGAAGCGAACCGGCTGGGCTACCCGGATCCGACCGATGTCGGACTCACTGATATGGGCGTTCACCCGCATTTGCGCCAGATCCTCGGCAATCAGAAACAGGGTGGGAGTCTGGAAGCTGGCGGCAACGGTCTGCCCTACGTCGACGTTTCGCGACAGCACGACTCCATCGACCGGAGAGACGATGTCCGTATAGCTCAGGTTGATACGCGCCTCTGCAAGGCCTGCTTCTGCCAGCGCGACTCCCGCACGATCGAGCGCGAGCTGGGCTTCGGACTGCAGGTAGGCGCTCTGTTTCTCCTCGAGCCGTCCAGCTGAAATGACGTCGTTGAGGTTGAGCGTCTCTTGACGCTCGAGATCGAACTTGCGGTAGTCGCGCTCGGCGGCCGCCTTTCGCACCCGGGCATGGGCGGTCGCGAGCTCGGCCTCGGCCTGTTGAACCTTGACCTCGAAGGGGTCGGGATCGATTCTCGCCACGACCTGGCCCCGACTCACCGGAGAGTTGTAATCGACGTAGATCTCCCGGATCGGACCGGATACGTAGGTTCCTACCTGAACGGTCACGACGGCGTTGAGCGTCCCTGTGGCGAGGACAGTGGCGGCGATGGGTGCGCGTTCGACGGTCGCGGTCACGAAGCCGCGGCGCTCGGCTGAAGCGCGTCCGATCCAGAGGTAGGCTCCGGTGGCCAGGATGGCCAGCAGACAGCCCGCCAGAATGACACGGCTGCGGGGGGACAAAGGTTGGATGGGCCTCCGCATCGCGGTCGTACTCGACCGAGGCGATCGATGATAACGGCGCCCGCCATGGGGTCGACGCTCGGGGCCCGCTGGGGCGCGGTTCGAGACCGGGGGGAGTGATCGCTAGAATGCGGCCACCCCTCCGCTACGCCCCCGTCGTATCCTTTTAGGTTGGAAGACGCCTTGCAGGCCCACCGATCCTCGAACCGGTCAGCTTCCCTCGAATCGACCGCGCTGCTGGAGCCGGGGGACGTCTTCGAGCACCGCCACATCGGCCCCAGAGATGCCGAAATGGCCGAAATGCTCGATCAGCTCGGTTGTGCGGACCTCGACGAACTCTGCCGCGTCACCGTGCCCGCGTCGATCCGGCTATCCCAGCCACTCCGTCTGACTGGCCTCGAAGGCCCGCCGCCGGGCGAGTTCGAGGTAACCCAGCGGCTGCTGGCGATCGCGTCGCGCAACCGAGTACTGCGCTCCTGCATCGGCATGGGTTACTCCGACGTCATCGTTCCGCCGGTGATCCAGCGCAACATCCTCGAGAATCCTGGCTGGTACACGCAGTACACCCCCTACCAGGCCGAAATCGCCCAGGGGCGGCTAGAAGCGCTCTTGAACTTCCAGACGTTGATCTCGGACCTGACCGGGTTGCCCTTGGCGAACGCTTCGCTGCTCGACGAAGCGACTTCGGCGGCGGAAGCGCTCGGAATGTGCGTCGCCATCACCCGGAGCCGCAAGCCGGGCTTCTTCGCCGCCAACGACTGCCACCCACAGACCCTCAACGTGTTGCGAACCCGCGCGACCTCATTGGGTATCGAGCTGCACGTGGGCTCTCCGGACGCGGTCGACTTCGAGGCCTTGGAGCTCTGCGGCATCCTGCTCCAATACCCCGCCACGGACGGCCACGTCGAAGACTACCGGGCGTTGATCGAGCGGGCTCGCGCTTCCTCTGCGGTGGTCGTGATGGCGGCGGACCTGCTCGCACTCACCCTGCTCGTGCCACCGGGCGAGCTCGGAGCCGACATCGCGATTGGCTCGGCCCAGCGCTTCGGTGTACCGATGGGTTTTGGCGGTCCTCACGCCGGCTTCCTCGCCACCACGCGCGAAAACGCCCGCAAGATTCCAGGCCGGATCGTAGGCGTGTCCTTGGACACTCATGGCGACACCGCCTATCGGCTGGCCATTCAAACCCGTGAGCAGCACATTCGCCGGGACCGAGCCACCAGCAACATCTGCACCGCGCAGGTGCTGCTGGCGATCATGGCGAGCATGTACGCGGTCTATCACGGCCCCGAAGGCCTGCGTCGCATCGCACTTCGCATCCAGGCGCTGACCGCGGCGCTGGGAGAGGGCCTGCGGCGCCTGGGCTGCGAACTTCTCGACGGGGCGTTCTTCGATACGCTGCGCGTCACCCCGAATGCAATGACGTCGGAACGGGCTCTAGCCGCGGCCCGGGAGCGCGGATTCAACCTGCGTGACTTCGAGGACGGCAGCCTGGGGATCTCGCTCGACGAGACCACGACCCCGCGAGACGTCGAGGAGCTGATCGCCGCGTTCGCGCCCGGCTCCGAGTCCGGAGCCGCCATATCGGAGCTGGTCGAAGCAGCCAACCCCAGCTTTCCGCCGAACCTCGCGCGAACCAGCGAGTTTCTCACCCACCCCGTCTTTCGGCGTCATCACGCCGAGCACGAAATGCTCCGCTACATCCACCGACTCGAGTCTCGCGACCTGTCGCTGACCACTTCGATGATCCCGCTCGGATCGTGCACGATGAAGCTCAACGCCACGGTCGAGATGCTGCCGGTCAGCTGGCCCGAGTTCGCAAGTCTCCACCCCTTTGCCCCGGCCGACCAGTCGAGCGGCTACGAAGTGCTGCTCGGCGACCTCGAGACCTGGTTGGCAGAGATCACGGGCCTGCCCGCGGTCTCGCTCCAACCCAACGCCGGCTCCCAGGGCGAATACGCCGGATTGTTGGCGATTCGTCGCTACCACGACTCACGCGGGGATCGAGAACGAAACGTCTGCCTGATTCCGGGCTCCGCGCACGGAACGAACGCGGCCAGCGCCGTGGCCGCCGGCTTCCGTTGCGTGTCGGTGCAATGCGATGCCCAGGGCGACGTGGACCTCGACGACCTATGCGCCCGCGCCGACGAGCACGGCGATGCGCTGGGCGCGCTGATGCTCACCTATCCCTCTACCCACGGGGTATTCGAGGAGCGCGTTCGCGAGGTCTGCGAAGCCATCCACTCGCGCGGAGGCCAGGTGTACCTGGACGGAGCCAATCTCAACGCCCAGGTGGGCCTCACCTCGCCGCGCGAGATCGGAGCCGATGTGTGCCACATGAATCTCCACAAGACCTTCTGCATCCCGCACGGCGGCGGCGGCCCCGGGATGGGGCCGATTGCAGCAGCGGAACACTTGCGCCCCTTCCTTCCGGGTCACCCGCTACACGGGGAAGGCGCGGTGTCCGCAGCGCCCTATGGAAGCCCCAGCATCCTTCCGATCAGCTGGGTCTACATCGCGCTGATGGGAGCCGACGGGCTACGGCGAGCGACGCAGGTCGCCATCCTGAACGCCAACTACATGGCGGCCCGGCTGGCCGACCACTACGAGATTCTCTACCGCGGCGCGACGGGCCGCGTCGCCCACGAGTTCATCATCGACTGTCGCGGATTCGAAGCAGCTGCCGGCGTAGGCGTAGAGGACATCGCCAAGCGATTGATGGATTTTGGATTTCACGCACCGACGATGAGCTTCCCGGTGGCCGGAACCCTGATGATCGAACCCACCGAGAGCGAATCGAAACCCGAACTCGACCGGATGTGCGACGCGCTGATCTCGATCCGGCAGGAAATCCGGGAGATCGAGAATGGCACGCTGGATCGGGACGACAATCCGCTGAAGGGTGCGCCGCATACGGCGGCGGCGACCTGCGCCGATCAGTGGCCCCACCCCTACTCGCGCAAACGGGCCGCGTACCCGAGCGACTGGGTGCGCGAGCACAAGTTCTGGCCAGCGGTCGGACGCATCGACAATGCCTACGGCGACCGCCACCTGGTGTGCACGTGGCCCGCGCTGCACGATCAGGGCGAGTAGGCGGCCGTCTTCGGCAAGGGGGAACTTCGTGACGCTCGCGCGCGCCTCGACGCGGCACATCGTCGCGCGAACGACGCCGCGGGGTTTCCCGCCGGCTCTGGGCTGGATCCTGGTCGCGCTCTGGTTCGCCGCGATTCCAGCCCTCGCTGACAGCGCGGCCGAATCACCCGACGCCTCGTCGACCCGCAGGACTCCGAACGGATTCCAGCTCGATTCGGCCCGGATCCCCATCGAGCAGATTTTGCGCGGGGGCCCCCCGAGAGATGGGATTCCCGCGCTCGATGAACCGTCCCACGTCGAAGCCAGCGCCTCGGAGTGGCGTGATGAACAATGGGTCGTGGGCGTGGTTCGGGGCCAGGCGGCGCGCGCCTATCCTCTGGCCATTCTGGTCTACCACGAGCTGGTCAACGATGAGCTCGGCGGCGACTCCATCCTGGTCTCCTACTGTCCACTCTGCGGCACAGCACTGGTGTTCGATCGGAAGATCTCGGGCGAAGTGCATCGATTCGGCGTCTCGGGCCTCCTGTATCGCTCCGATCTGTTGATGTTCGATCGCCGAAGCGAAAGCCTGTGGTCACAGATCAGCGCGGAGGCCGTCACCGGCCCGATGTCGGGACAACGTCTGACCCTGCTGCGCTCTCACATCGTCCCCTGGGGTCGTTGGCGCGAGGAACATCCGGATACCAGCGTGCTGTCCGCCAGCACGGGCCACCGGCGAGCCTACGGCCGCTCGCCCTACGGCGACTACGCGACCTCCGCGCGTCTGATCTTCCCGGTGGAAGTCGACCGCCGACGGCATCCGAAGCTGCGCACACTGGGCCTGCGCGTGCCCAGCGGCGCCAGCCGTGCCTATCCCGGGGCGGAAGTCGCGCGAGCCGGTGGCCGCGTGGAGGAGCAGTTCGCTGGCGGAAGTGTCGTGGTCGAGTACGACGAGCAGACCGACATCTTCGGCTTCGAGGTTCCCGACGGGGTCGAAGCGATCGAGGGCTACTGGTTCGCCTGGATGGCCTTTCACCCCGAAAGCAGCGTCTACGTCGCGCCGGAACAGTAGCTGCCACGCTCCGGGGCAGAGCGCCGCGCAGCTACTCGCTCGAGTTCGCGGGGGTTCTGAGGCGCTCGAACTCCTCGTCCGTGATGACTCCGCTGCGGCGGAGCCGCTCGAGACGTTCGAGACTCGCCGACATCTCCTCCGAATCCTGCGGGGTGCCCGGTTGTTCTTGGCGCAGGCTCTGGGCCAAGCGCCGTCCCTTCTCGACGTACTCCGCGTAGCGGCGCCGCAGAGCTTCCCGATCGATGCCCTCCAGCGAGTTCGAGCCCTCGAATACTCCGCGAAAGACCTGACCCGTCGCGTAGGTGCTCGCCCCGGAAAGCGCAATCTGGGCGGCAGCCCCCACCAGAGAGCCCGCGATCGGAATCACCTTGAAGACGCTGGCGCCGAGGCGGGCCAGGGAGGCACCCGCCAACGAAATCAGAATCGCGTTGGCGCGGCTTTCGTCATAGCGCACCGCGTAGCTTGCGGAGAGACTCTTCACCATGTCGAGCTGAACGAGGGTGACGGCGGCAATGTCCGCCAATGGCACTGGAATCGCTGCAGCCGCCATCGCATAGCCCACGTGGTTGTGAATGATGGCCTCCACATCGGTCGCAGGGGTCATTTCCGTCTCCTCTTGGCGGTTGCCACAATGCTTCTAGAGCAAGGAGCGTGCCAAGGCGGGGGATCTCAGGACTGCGACAGCGGGCCTCCGGGCGCCCCCCATGCAGCGATCCACCGCAGCCTGCAGCGCAAACGCTGCGCCCCGGCGCGCCGGCCAATCGAATTCCAGAATCTGCGCCGGCCCCTCATGCGCGAAGCGAAACGTCCGATGAGCGGATGAATGAGCCGGAAGCCCCCCGAAGCGAGACTCGTTCTCGTCACCTGCGTGCGCTGTGGTCGTCTGCACGAGCCTTCCAGACCCATGGCCTTCAATTCGATCTGTGCGACCTGTGGTGGCGATGCTGCGAAGCCATCCGACGAGCCGGCCAGCCCCTGAGTTTCGGGGCGCGCGACCTTCGCGCGCTGGCAGCTTCGCGTCCAACTCATCGAAAGAGGGGTGCTTGGTGTGGAACCGCACAGCGATGATTCCGTTGGCGCCGCAGCGGCGGCAGCCCCCAGAGCCCCGCGATAGCCTCACGCCGTGAACCCAGACGAGCTCATCTCGGGCCACGCGACGGCCGCGGGTACCACCCGCTTCGCCAGACGCTTCGCCGAGCTGCCGGATCACTTTCGCCAGCCCGATGATCTGAAGATCTCGTCACTCGGGCTAGGTCTGCGCAACGGCAACCCGAGCGGAATCGATGACTTGCTCTACCGCTCCGCCGTACCCCAGCTGCTGCAGGGCGGAGTCAACCTCTTCGACACGGCGCTCTCGGATCGCATGCAGACCAGCGAACGCGCGTTGGGTATGGCGTTGCAGCGCGCGTTTCTCGATGGCGATGCCGCGCGTGACGAAGTCGTGGTGGTCACCAAGGGGGGCTACCTCACTGTCGATCCCGTGGTTGCACAAACCCAGGGCTCTGCGCGCGGTTATCTGATCGAGACCTACATCGAGCCAGGGCTGATCGACCCGGGTGGGATCGCCGGCGGCGTTCACAGTCTCGACCCACAGTTCCTGCGCGATCAGATTTCGCGCAGCCTCAGAAACCTCGGGCTTCAGACGATCGATTTCTACCTGCTGGAAGAGCCCGAGATCCACCGCCGTGGCTCCACCGCCGGCGCATTCAGGAGCCAGCTCTGTCGCGCCTTCGAATCACTCGAGGAGGCGGCCGCGGAGGGCCACATCCGCGCCTACGGCTTGTGTACCTGGGATGGGTTCCTGCTCCCGCACACCGAACGCGATCACCTCTCTCTCCTCGACGTCTTTCAGTGGGCACTGGACGTAGGGGGTGGCGACCACCACCTTCGTGCGCTTCAGCTCCCCTACAATCTGGCGATGGCAGGAGCGCTGAAGCTTCCATCCCAAATCGGACCCAGCGGAGGGACGGACGCCATCCTGAGCTCGTTGCGGGGAACGGGAACCGCCGTCTTCGCCAGCGCTCCGCTGGCTCGAGGGCGAGCCCTTCGGCGGCTGCCAGACTCCGTAAAGCGGGCGTGTCCCCAGCTGCGGACGGATGCCCAGCGATGCTTGCAGTTCGCGCGCAGCGCCCCGGGAATCACGTCGGCGGTGGCGGGCATGCGCGAGCCCGATCACATCGATGAAAACCTGGAGGTCGCGGCCGTTCCGCCGCTGTCGCCAGACAGCATCGATCGACTCTTCAAGGAGAGCGGTCAGGCGGAGAGCTAGCCGGCCCGCGGGAGCGCAGCGAATCAAAGCAAGCGAAACCGCGTCAGATCCGGAAGTAACAGATCGAGGGGGAAGATCGTGCTGATTCGACACGCCGAAGCGATCCGCGCCAGCGAGATCACCGATCAGTCGCTCGTTCTGCGCCGCCGAGAGATCCTGCGCTGCGCCGGAATGACGGCTGCGAGCGCCCTGCTCGGGCCACTCGCTTGTCGGGCCGATGCCGACGACCCACCGTCGTCCCCGCTCGCCGACGCGAATCCGTTTCGAACCGAGGAAGAACCGACCTCCTTCGAGGATGCCACTCGCTACAACAACTTCTACGAGTTCGGGACGGACAAGGAAGACCCGAGCCGCAACGCGGGAAGCCTGCGAACGCGCCCCTGGGCGGTGAAGATCGGGGGCGAAGTCGCTCGGCCCGGCGTCGTCGACTGGGACGACCTGCTGAGACCCCACACCGCCCAAGAGCGGATCTATCGGCTCCGCTGCGTGGAGGCCTGGTCCATGGTCATCCCGTGGCTGGGCATCCCGCTGGCCGACATCCTGGGGCGCTTCGAGCCCACCTCCAACGCCAAGTACGTGGCCTTCAAGACGTTGCTCGATCCGGAACAGATGCCCGGCCAGCGCCGCTCGGTGCTCGACTGGCCCTACGTCGAAGGGCTTCGGATCGACGAAGCCGTTCACCCGCTCACGATCCTGGCCACCGGGATGTACGGCCGAGCGCTTCCGAACCAGAACGGGGCCCCACTGCGCCTGGTCGTGCCCTGGAAGTACGGCTTCAAGAGCATCAAGTCGATCGTCGAGATCAACCTGACGCGAACCCAGCCAAAGACCAGCTGGAACACCTCGGCTCCTCGAGAGTACGGTTTCTATTCGAACGTCAACCCGGAAGTCGACCACCCGCGCTGGTCGCAAAAGCGCGAGCGTCGGATCGGCGAGTTCGTCAAGCGCAAGACACTTCCCTTCAATGGTTACGCCGTGCAGGTGGCGCATCTCTACGATGGGATGGACTTGCGCAGGCATTTCTGAGCCCGACCCATGGCTAGCTCGACCGAGCGCATTCGCCGGCTCCACGGCGCCGCGGTCGTGATTGGGGCGCTGCCGCTCGCCTGGCTGGCGTGGGGAGCCGGTACCGACGGTCTCGGCGCCAACCCGGTCGAGCGCGTCACCCACGTCACGGGCGAGTGGACGTTGCGGTTTCTGCTGCTCACACTCGCGGTCACGCCGCTGCGGCGCCTAGCCGGCTGGCCTTGGTTGGCTCCGCTGCGGCGGACCTTGGGCCTCACCGCCTTCGGCTACGCGTGTCTTCACTACTTGACCTACCTCGGTCTCGATCACTTCTTCGATTGGGACTCGATCGTCGAGGACGTGCTCGAGCGCCGCTTCGTGACCGCGGGGTTCGCGGCGCTGCTGTGTCTGGCACCGCTCGCCGCAACGTCGACACGCGCCATGGTGCGGCGACTCGGGCGGAGGTGGAAGGTCTTGCACCGCCTCGTGTACGTTGCCGCCACACTCGGTGTCGTCCACTTCCTTTGGCTCGTGAAGGCCGATCGACTCGAGCCCTTCGCCTACGGGGCGATCCTCGGGCTGCTACTCGGCGCGCGGGTCTGGCTGTGGCGCACCCGAGCGCTCTCGCCGCGCAGCGAACCAAAGGCGACTGGAGTACTAACCGACGAGGCTTGAGGCAGGCCGCCGCGGCTGCGCTCGAATGCTAGTCTTCACCCACTAGGAGGAGGAACCAAATGGACCAGCCCAACCTGGTCGTCACAGACGCTGCAGCGAGCAAGATCCTCTCCGCCAAGCAGGCCGAAGAGCAGGCCGAGGCTGCGTTGCGGGTGACGGCGAGCGAGGCGGGTGCCAAGTTCCGCTACGAGCTCAAGCTCGTGGCCGTGGACACGAAGAGCGACGAAGACGAAATCGTGCAGCTCGAAGGCATCGATCTCTTCATCGATCCCGCGAGCGCGGACCGCCTTCGGGGCGCCACCCTCGATTACGTCGACAACATCTCGGGATCGGGTCTGAAGTTCGACAATCCGAACAAGACGACGCTGGCGAATCACCCGCTGGCGGAACGCGTGCAGGAGATCCTCGACGACAGGATCAACCCGGGACTCGCCGGCCACGGCGGGGTCGTGAGCCTGGTCGACATTCAAGGGTCCCAGGTGGTTCTGAGCTTCGGGGGCGGTTGTCAGGGCTGCGGCATGGTGGATGTCACCCTCAAAGACGGGGTCATGGCCCAGCTGACGCAGCACATTCCCGAGATCACCGAGGTGCTCGACGTCACCGATCACGCTTCCGGCGAGAACCCCTACTACGCCTGAAGCCGACCGCGCTTCCCGAGAGCGAGGACCGCCATTACCGACCCGACCCCGGATCGCGCCAACCCTCGCGACTACGGATCCGACGTCCACGTGCTCGAAGTCGATGGACGCGAATTCATCATCGTCGGCACGGCTCACATATCGAAGGAGTCGGCGAATCTCGTTCGCGAAGTCATCGAGAAGGAACGGCCGGACTGCGTCTGTGTCGAGCTCGATGCGCAGCGCTTCGAGGCTCTCTCCCACAAGCAGAAGTTCGAGGAGCTGGATCTGCGGCAGGTGATCCGCAATCGCCAACTCGCCGCTCTGCTCGCCAACCTGCTGCTCGCGTCGTATCAGAAAAAGCTCGGGGGCGCTCTGGGCATCCTGCCCGGCACCGAGCTGCTCGAGGCGACCCGCATCGCCAAACAGCACGGCATCCCGGTCGCCCTCTGTGACCGCGACGTACGGGTTACCTTGCGCCGCGCCTGGGCGTCCATGGGATTTTTCAAGAAGATCACCCTGGCCACCACCCTCGCGGCGAGTGTCTTCGAGCGGCCGGAAATCAGTGAGGAAGATCTCCGCAGACTGCGCGATCAGGACGTTCTCTCCGAACTCATGCGCGAGCTCGGAGAGGCAATGCCAGCAGTCAAGGTCACGCTCATCGATGAGCGGGACACCTACCTCGCCCAGCGAATGCGCGAAGCCTCGGGAGAGCGCATCGTCGCCGTCGTTGGAGCCGGGCACGTCGGAGGCATTCGCGAAGCGCTGCAGTCGGCGCCCAACGTCGACCTCGCAGCCATCGACAAAGTCCCGCCCGTCTCCGCCGTCTGGAAGTGGGCCGGCTGGGGCATTCCCGCCGTGATCCTGACGTCGCTGTTCTACATCGGCTTCAGCCAGGGAGCCGAGATCGCCGGACGCAACCTGCTCTATTGGATCCTGGCGAACGGCATCCCGAGCACGATCGGCGCGCTCCTGGCCTTTGCGCACCCGATTACGACCGTCTCCGCCTTCTTCGTCGCGCCGGTCACCAGCCTGACTCCGGTCATCGGAGCCGGTTACGTGTGTGCCTTTCTACAGGTCTACTTTCAGCCGCCCAAGGTACGTGAATTCGAGACGCTGGCAGACGACGTGGGTTCCCCGCGACGGTGGTGGGAGAACCGGATGCTGCGGATCATGCTGGTCTTCGTGTTCACGACGTTCGGAAGCATCATCGGAACCTACGTCGGTGGCTACGAGATCGTCTCGAACCTCTTCTGAACCAGCCGTCGATCGACGCGGCTCACAACCGGTTCTGTTGGATTGCGGCCGCAAGGCCGCTTCGCTAAAGGCGAACCACCGCGACTACGGCGAGGAGACTGCCGACGCTGGCGGTCAGATAGAGCAGCGGTGCCACCACGGCGTCGCGATGCGCACCGCCGAAATCGATGCATAGGTGTCGGATGTGATGGACGCCCTTCCACATGGGCAGCGCGATCAGCCCCAACAGCACTACCCGGCCGATTGGGCTCGAGCCCAGCATGTGCGCCCGCTCGTAGGACAAGGCTTCCGCTGGCACGACGCCCAGAGGAACACCGAGGCCTGCGACGAGCACCCAACCGGTGAGCAGCATGGTTCCGATCAGAAGGCCCTGGCCGAACATCAACCAGATGAGCGGCTCGAGCTTCAGCAGCAGGCCTCGCATCAAAAGATCCCCCCGGCGAGGATCACGGTCATCGCGCCCGCAACACCGATCCAGGCCACGTACAGCATGGCCAGGATGACCGGCTGGGGCGGCGGCTTCAGCGGGCCGATACGCGGCGGCTGCGCCTTGGGAAAAAAGCCGAAGAAGCGAATCCCGACGAAAATCACCGCTGCCAGTGAGAGCGCGTGAAAAGCGACGTAGACCCAGCTGCGATAGATGATCTGGACGCCCTTCCAGGCCTCTTCGCCAGAACCGAGGGACCAGATCGTACCCAGCGCCAGGAAACCGAGCATCAGGTAGAGGATGCCCGTGGCGTCAAAGAGCGTGTAGGCCCGGTAGCGACCTTCGAAGGGGAACTGGTCGGGCAGCTGGGGCGGTGCGGTGCGCGTCCGCGCCGGCTTCGATGAACTCATCGCCTTGGGGTGAGCGTAGCGGGCCACTACCCCTGCCCTCCGCGCTTGATCACGAGGCCCGTCATCCAGTCGATCACGGCGTTGAACTTGGCCTGGTTGACGGCCGCCGCGGGGTCAACGTTCTTCGGACAGACTTCGCTGCACTCGTTCGCATAGGAACACGAGAAGACCGTGCCCTCACCGCGGAAGATCTCGTTGCGCTCGGCGGCCCCTTCGTCGCGAGAGTCGAGGCTGTAGCGGTGTCCGAGCGCGATCGCTGCAGGGCCGATGAACTCCGGTTCGTTGGCGACCACGGGGCATGCTGAATAACAGAGCATGCAGTTGATGCACATGCTGAACTGCTTGAACTCTTCCAGCTCCGACGGCTTCTGATTGACGGGCCCGTCTTCTGCCGCGAGCTCCTTGGCGCGAATGATCCAGGGCTTGACGCTCTTGAGCTTCTCCATGAAGCCCTCGAACTCGATCACGAGATCCCGAATCACCGGGAAGTTGGCGAGCGGAGCGATCTCGACGGTGTCGCCGTAATCGGATAGCGGATCCTTGCAACTCAGACGCGGTTCACCGTTGACCATCATTCCGCAGCTACCGCACACCGCCATCCGGCACGACCAGCGGTGCGAGAGGCTGGCGTCGACCTCGTCTTTGATGAAGTTGAGCGCGTCGAGAACCTTCCAATCCGCCTGGACCGGGATCTCGTAGGCCTGCTGGCGGGGGACCTCGTCCCTGTCGGGATCGAAGCGAGTGACCACGAATGTCTTCTTCCCAACCGCTTCAGCCATCAGTACTTGCGCTCCTCCGGCTCCCAATGGCCCAGGGTCACCTCCTTGGTCCCCAGCCGCGGGCCGGCCGGATCGAACGAAGCCAGCGAGTGGCAGAGGAAATTCTGGTCATCTCGCGCTGGCTGGTCCCTCCGGCTGTGAGCGCCCCGAGATTCGTTGCGCCAGGCCGCCGCATTGACCACGGTTTCCGCAACATCGAGCATGTTGCCCAGCTCGAGCGCCGCAATCAGCTCGGTGTTGAAGACAGTGCTCGAGTCGTCCAGGGCGATGTCGGCGTAGCGGCCCTTTAGCCCAGCGACGGTGCGCACCGCCTCGTCCAAGCTCGCCTGTTCGCGGTAGACGCCGCAGCCCGACTCCATCGCGTGGTTGAGGTCGGTGCGAATTCGAGAGAGCTTCTCACCGCCCTTCTGTTTGCCGCGCAAGGCGTCGATACGGGCTGCCTCCTCCTCTCCCTGGCCTTTCAGGGAGGCCTCGGAGCCCTCGCTCGAGCCCTTGGCGTGAGCCAGGGCATTCAGGCCAGCGGCGGCCCCGAAAACCAGACACTCGGTCAGGGAGTTGGAGCCGAGGCGGTTGGAACCGTTCAGCGATACCGACGCGCACTCGCCAGCGGCATACAGACCCGGCAGCGTCGTCGCCGCGCCGATGTCGGTGTCGATGCCGCCCATCATGTAGTGCACGACGGGTCGGACTGGGATGGGCTCGTGGACGGGATCGACACCGATGTAGATCTTGGAGAGCTCCTGAACCATCGGCAGGCGCGACAGGATCTTTTTTTCACCGATATGTGTCAGGTCCAGGTGCACATACTCGCCGTAGGGTCCGGCGATGCCGCGGCCCGCCTCGACTTCCTGGATGATCGCGCGCGAGATCATGTCGCGCGGACCCAGCTCTGCTTTGGTCCCCACCCCGTAATCCCGGGTCGTGAGAAATCGCTCGCCTTCGGAATTGAGCAGGGTGCCACCCTCGCCACGGGTCGCTTCGGTGATCAAGATTCCGGTCCCGGGAAGACCGGTCGGATGGTACTGGACGAATTCCATGTCTTTGAGCGCGACTCCCGCGCGATAAGCCAGCGCCATGCCGTCACCGGTCTTGATGTTCCCGTTGGTCGTGAACGGAAAGATCTTGCCAGCCCCGCCGGTCGCGAGGATTACGGCGCGACCCAGCACTACGCGCGTCGTGCCCTCTCGGATGTCGAGGGCTGCAACACCGCGAGCCCTGCCATCCTCGACGAGCAGCCGGGAAGCAAAGTGCTCGTCGTAGAAAACGATGTTGTCGAAGCGCAGACAATGCTGGAACAACGCGTGGAGCATGTGGAAGCCGACCTTGTCGGCCGCGTACCAGGTGCGCTTCGTCGACATCCCCCCGAACGCGCGCGTTGCGACAGTGCCGTCGTCGTTCCGGCTCCAGGGACAGCCCCAGTGCTCGAGTAGCGTGAGCTCCTTTGGAGCCTGCTCGACGAAATACTGGATGACGTCCTGGTCGGCGAGAAAATCCGAGCCCTTGACCGTGTCGAAGCCGTGCATCTCGAAGCTGTCGTCGTCGCGAGCCACAGCGGCGGCACCGCCCTCGGCGGAGACCGTGTGACTGCGCATCGGATAGACCTTGGAGACGAGCGCGATCGATGCTTTCGGGTCCGCGTCGCTCGCAGCGATCGCAGCGCGCAGGCCCGCGGCACCTCCGCCGACGATGACGATGTCGTGATTGCTGATTTCAGCCAAGGCGGACCCTCGCGCTGCCGGGGGTGGGCTTTTGTAACGAATCCGCACCACAGAGGAAAGCTGACCGCGCGGGCGAACGCCTCGCCTCTAGAACCTCGATCGATCCCGGGCGTGTGACCGGCCCTGTCACGGCGCGCCGGCAGGATCGGATCCAGCGGGCGCGATCAGCGGAAGCGCGGGCTGATCGGACATCCGTGCAAATGCTGGGAAACGCGAGAAGAACGGTCCGAATGAGTGGCTCGATGGAACGCTCGAACCAGCATGGGAATCGAGCATCGGATTCGAGCACTGAATGGAGTGTTGAATGGAGTATTCAATGGGCCGGGACGAGGAAAGCGTGGGTACGGCAGTCAGCGGGCTGGACGCCACCGCCATGGCAGCCACGCCCCGCCGTCAAATCTCCAAGAACCGACCGAGCCGCCGCGGCTTTCTCCGCGGTGTGCTGGAAACTCTCTCGATGATTGCGGGATTCGTCGCAATCGGGGCGATCGGGGCGGTGTGGGCAGCAGTGGAGACCGATCCGGAGGGCCGCGACGAGTCAGCGGGTTCGGTCTACGCTGGCTCGGCGATGGCGTCAGAAGATCCCCAGCTCTGGCTGCTCGACGGCTACAACGTGCTCCACGCGGGGATCCTGGGTGGCAGAGACCGCTCTCAGTGGTGGACGGAGTCCCGGCGTCGCGAGCTGCTGGAGAGGGCCGCGCGCTTCGATGCCAGAGCCGAGGTCTGGATCGTCTTCGACGGCAGCGAAGACCCGGTCGATGCCTCAGACAGGGGCGATTCCTCCGATCCGGGCCCCGAGACAGGACCCCGTTGCGTCTTTGCGCCATCGGCGGACGATTGGCTGGTCGAACAGGTGAGGCGGGCCGACCGGCCCGAACGCATCACAGTGGTGACGGCGGACCGGCGGGTTGCGGGACGCGTCCAAGGGCGCGGCGCGCAGGTGGTTTCACCCGGTGCGTTTCTGGCTCGCTGCAACGCCTGATCGGATCGAGCCTGCCGATCAAGGTCAGGCTCGAAGCCCGTCCCGCGGCAGCGGGTCGCCTGCCAAACCGGCCAACAGATTCTCGACCGCCAGGTCCGCCATGCGTGACCGAGTGGCCGTACTAGCGCTCCCGATATGCGGCGCGACCACCAGGTTTGGCGCAGACAACAGCGGGTGCTCCGGAGCCAGTGGTTCCTGGTCAAAGACGTCGAGTGCCGCAGCGGCGAGCTGTCCACCGCGCAATGCCGCTGCCACGGCGTCTTCGTCGACGATGCCCCCGCGGGCAGTGTTCACGAGAATGGCTCCTCGGGGCATCCGGGCAATTGCCGCGGCGTCGATCAGCCCTCGGGTCTCGGGCGTCAAGGACACGTGGACGCTGATGAAATCGGCCTGCTCCAGGAGTGCGTCGAGCTCCGAGAACTCGACCCCTTCCACCTCGCGCTGGGTTCGATTCCAGCCGAGGACGCGCATCCCGAAGCCCTGCGCGCGACGCGCCACAGCCTGGCCGATTTCTCCAAGCCCAATCACTCCCAGCACACCGCCCCAGAGATCCTTTCCGAGCAGCAGCTCCGGCTCCCAGCGCCGCTCCCAGGTCCAGCGGCCGTCCCGAACAAAGCGATCTGCCTCGATGAGTCGCCGGGCAGCGGCCAACAGCAGGCCGAAGGCCAGATCCGCCGTCGTCTCGACCAACACCCCGGGTGTGAAGCCAACGGCGATTCCGCGAGCTCGCGCCGCGTCGAGATCGATGTGGTCGAGCCCCACCGAACAGCTCGAGATGACCCGTAGCTGCGGGCAGGCGGCGAGCAGGTCCTCGCCGATC
>CAXMOC010000190.1:0-42900 GCA_964194865.1 uncultured Opitutales bacterium
TGTCGGCTCGTCACATCCTGGGGCTGAAGCAGGTCCCAAGGGTTCGGCTGTTCGCCGATTAAAGTGGCACGCGAGCTGGGTTTAGAACGTCGTGAGACAGTTCGGTCCCTATCCGCCGTGGGCGCAGGAGATTTGAGGGGATCTGTCCCTAGTACGAGAGGACCGGGATGGACACACCAATGGTGTATCGGTTGTCGCGCCAGCGGCACTGCCGGGTAGCTAAGTGTGGAAGGGATAACCGCTGAAAGCATCTAAGTGGGAAGCCCACCCCAAGATGAGATCTCCCAGGGACTTCGGTCCCCTGAAGGGCCGTCCGAGACGAGGACGTTGATAGGCCGGAGGTGGAAGCGCAGTAATGTGTGAAGCTGACCGGTACTAATCGCCCGTGAGGCTTGACCACTTTGCGCACTAGATGCGTGGTTGCCGCGGACACAGAAAGCTATTGGGTTGTCAGGGACTGCCCGATTCGCCCGTCGAGGCGTGAAAGGCGGGCGGCTCCAAGGTTCTTAGCAGCGAGATTCAGGAGGTCGTGTTCTGAAGCGATCTCGTAGGTTTTCCCACCGTCCATAGAGTGGGGGCCACACCCGTTCCCATTCCGAACACGGAAGTTAAGCCCCGCATCGGCGATGGTACTGCCGGATTCACCGGTGGGAGAGTAGCACGATGGTGGGACTCTCTCGGAGCGGCGTCGCGTCGACCTTTGGGTCGATGCGGCGCCGCTTTCGCTTTGAGGCGCTGGAGCACGGACAACGCTCTCGGAATTGGCGCCCCGACCGGGGAAAGAGCTCGGTCGGTTCAGCAGTTGTTCCGCCCGCCCAATATCCTGTAGTACCCTATCCCTACGGACGGCCGACACGGAACTGCGATGGCAGCCACCCTGTACTACCCCGAACGTAATCTGTTGGCGGCCGCTCGCGACGGCTTGATCTGGTTGTCGGGACCGGTCAGCGAGCGCGGCGCCTCGCGGGGGTTTCGCATCTCGCTCCACATGGGCGGGCGCATGCTGCACGAGCGACGCCTCGCCATGCGCGAGCATCCCGTCGGCCGGCGCTCGCTCGACGAGCGTCCGGACCTGTGCGCCACGCTGAACGACATGCTGGCCCTCGCCGCCATGCCCGAGGGTTCCCTGGGTCGCGCCTTCCACACATTCATGGATCACGCGGAGACGATCCCCGGTTACATGCTCTCGGGCATGATCTACAAGGACGACTGGTTCGACAGCGTCCCGATGGACGACGAGCTGCGCTGGGCCCTAGAGCGCTGGATCCAGACCCACGACCTGATGCACGTGGTCAGCGGCTACGGCGCTGACCTCCCGGGCGAGGGGCTCAACATCTACTTCACTGTGGGCTACTGCCTGGGCATCTCCTGGCGCACGACGTTTTGGAGTCCGTTCGGTCTCGCTCCGCGCTTGATGCGCCCGAGCGCCGGACGACGTCGCTGGCTCGGCTACTTGCGCGAGGCCTGGGAGCGCGGGAACGCGGCGCGCCGGCACTTCCCGTTCGAGTCGGTCCCGTGGGAGGAGCTCCTTCCGCAGCCGCTCGGCGAGGTGCGGACCACCCTCGGCCTGCCGCCCCTCGTCGACTCGACGATGAACAGCGCTGAGTGGACGGACGAGAGCTTCTTCACCCGTAGGTTCCTCACCTCCAACGTCGACTATGAGTCGGTGCGGGGGGTGAAGGCGGCCGTTGAGGCTGGCGTCCCGCTGAAAGACCTGATGCGAGCAGACCCCGACACCCGGGGCCGTGTGGAGAAGCTGGCCCGGAACGGCGCGGAGGTGGACGTCCTGGTCGGCGCCCTGGCCGGCTGATCGCGCGGCGACCGCCCGGGCGAGAGGCAGCCTCTCCACAGAACTTCGTCGTGACTTCTTCCCGAACGCACGCAGCCCAGCACGAATTCGATGCTTGCGATCGCGGCGACGACTACTCGGTCAGGGTGTTGGCTGCGACGCCCTGGCGGACGACGAAGACCTCCGGACCGTCCGTGTACAGCGGCATTCGATGGGCGAGCCATGGCTCGGCCGCTGCCGGATCGAACCAGAAGGACAGCCGGGGAATGAAGGACCAGGCCAGCAGCGAGGCGATGGCTCCGAAATCCGGCCCGTAGCGGACCTCGACCAGGCGCTCGCTTCCGTCCGAGCCATCTCTTCGGTCCACCACCCTGGCCTGAAAGTCCATCAGGCGTGGTCCGCCGCCGCACAGCAATACCTGGAAGTAGATGGTCTTGGCTTCTCCCTTCACCAGGGGGTCGAACAGCAGGTTCAGAGGCACGTTGACTACCCGATCGGTCTCGGGAAGCGGCACGCGCTGGGTGTTGGGCTCCTCACCGTCCTCGCCCGGCCGAGTGCAGGTGCCCTCGCTGATCCGATGATCGATGTTCAGAACACCGAGGGGCTTGCCGTTTCCATCGAAGGAACGGGATTGCTGGGTGACGGGCCGCAGTTGCGTCCCATCGCCCACGGGAACCAGCTCGACGGAGGCCACCGTCCGGGCTCCGCCTTCGACTCCGCTCTCGGACAACATCCGGACGTTGCCGTTGTCGAGCTTCTCGATCACGAGATTCGCGTCACCCACGCGACGCTGGCCCGCATCCAGGGTCGACGCCGGGATCTTTCCGAAAACGGCCGGGTAGGGCAGCGTCACCCCCGAATCGGCGCTAGCCGGCGTGGCTGCGAGTAGTCCCGCCGCTAACGCGACCGCAATCCTGCGCGCGCGATTCGTTGCACATAGGTTTCTCACCGATCCTCCGCCTCTCGAGATCTTCTTGGTTCGGAGCTGGTGCGTTTGGCCGCTGAATGCCGGTGAGAGTTGCGTTCCCAGCGAGTCGCCGTTGCCCGGCCCGCTTGCGTTCTGATAGCGTGTCGGATCCCGATTCTAGCCCGTCTGGTGCTGTGTGACGCGATGAGCTTCGGTTTCTCCGCAGAGCAAGAGCAATTGCGAAGGACGGCGCGGGAGTTTCTCATAGAGTTCGCCCCAATGGAAGTGGCGCGGGAGGTCGTGGACGGGCCGGCCACCCATTCCCCCCAGCTATGGCGCCGGATGGCGGAGCTTGGTTGGATGGGTCTGAGCTGCCCGGTGGCGTATGGCGGGGCCGGGCTCGGCGCGGTCGAGCTGGCCATCGTGGTGGAAGAGCTCGGTCGCTCGCTGGCGCCTGTCCCCTTCGTACCCACGGCGATGGCTGGGAGCGCGATTGCCCTGGCGGGAGATGCTGCCCAGCGAGAGCAGTGGCTTCCGGCCATCGCTGCTGGAAACTCGATCGCCACCTGTGCGCTCGACGGGCTGAATCCGGATTGGGGGCCGAGCCTCACCCTGGCAGCCGAGGCCGATGGCGACGGCTGGCGCCTCGAGGGCTGCGTGCGATTCGTTCCCGATGCCGGAATCGCGGACTGGGTCGTCCTGCCGGCTCGCATCGAGGGGTCGGATGGCGATGGCGTCGGGCTCTTCGTCGTCGAGCGGGATGCTCCCCAGACCGCGATCACGCCCATGCTCTCGATCGATCCCCTGCGCACCCTCTACACGCTGGAGTTCAAGGGTGCGGTGGTGTCCGGTGACGCTTTGCTCGGTGGTCGCAGTGATTCGGAACCCGCGTTGCGAAGAGCCCTGGACCTGGCGCGGGTGATGGTCGCCGCGGAGATGCTGGGCGGTGCACAATGGTGTCTCGAGAGCGCCGTCGAGCACGCGAAATCCAGGGTTCAGTTTGGCAAACCCATCGGTGCGTACCAGGCGATCAAGCACAAGTGCGCCGACATGCTCTTCGAGTTGGAGTCGGCAAAATCGATTACCTATTACGCGGCGTGGGCGGCCGGTGCAGCCGATGACGAGGCGCCGCTCGCCGCGGCCATGGCCAAGGCCTACGTCGGTGATGCCTTCCGACGAATTTCCGCGGAGAACATCCAGATCCACGGGGGAGTCGGTTTCACCTGGGAGTACGACTGCCACCTCTTCTTCAAGCGGGCCAATGCCAATGCCAGCTGGCTCGGCGACTCTCACTGCCACCGCGAGCGCGTCGCCCAGCTTTTGGAGATCTGAGCGCCGGGTATACTCAACGTGATGGTGCACTCCGCCGAGCGCGACTCGCTGGGAGCGATCCCGAACGATGCAGGGCTGCGGTTGTTGATCGTGCTCCCCGCGCTCAACGAGGAGAAGACCGTCGGCGCGGTAATTCGAAACATCCCTCAGGGAATCGAAGGCGTGTCGAGCATCGAGACCCTGGTGGTCGATGACGGAAGCTCGGATGCGACCGCCGAGGCGGCAGCGCAAGCTGGCTCCCGGGTGATCAGTCACCCCAGTCCGCGAGGCGTGGGCGCCGCCTTTGCATCTGCGCTCCGTTACGGCGTCGATTCAGGCGCCGACCTCATCGTCAGCATCGATGCCGACGGCCAATTCGACCCCGCCGACATTCGAGCCCTCGTCGAGCCGGTGGTCCGGAACGAGGCCGATTTTGCCAGCGCCTCGCGGTTTGCGGACCCGGCGTTGGTTCCGCAGATGCCCGCCCTCAAGCTGTGGGGAAATCGGATGATGGCGCGTCTGGTTTCCCGGCTGACGGGCCAGACCTTTCACGACGTTTCGTGCGGTATGCGCTGCTACAGCCGGCGGGCGGCGTTGGCCCTCAACCCGATGGCCAAGTTCACCTATACCCAGGAGGTCTTTCTCAACCTCGCCTTCAAGGAGCTGCGCATCGTGGAGGTCCCGGTCTCAGTCCGCGGAGAGCGCGAGCACGGTCGGAGCCGGGTGGCGGGCAATCTCTGGAGCTATGGGTTCCGAACCAGCGGAATCATCTTCCGCTGCTATCGGGACTACAAGCCGATGCTCTTCTTCGGTGTTCTGGCGGCGCTGGCGTTCGCGGCGGCTTCGGCTCTCGGGGGGTTCCTCCTCATCCACTACTTGTCGAGCGGGGCTTTCTCTCCCCACAAGTGGGCGGGCTTTTCGGCGGCCGCCATTGCCGTTCTGGGGTTGATCCTGCTCCTGATGGGAGTCCTGGGCGACATGCTCAATCGACACCGGATCTACCTCGAAGAGCTCCTCTATCGCGAACGCGATCGCCACACCAGCCGGGGATCGGGAGACTGATTTCCCCCTCCGGCGTGTCAGGAGATTCGCCCGTGTCCCGAGTCGCGCTGATTCTCTCGTCGGGGCGGACGGGGACGAAGTTCCTGGCCGAATACTTCGACGCCAACTACGAGGGGGTGATCGCGCGCCACGAGCCGAGGCCGTCGCGCTCACTGAGGTTCGCCTCGCACGCCCACCTCGTGGGAGCGCTCTCACAGGATCGGCTCCTCTCTCTATTGCGGCGCAAGCGAAGGCGACACGTCGATCCGCTGCGCGCTCCGCTCTACATCGAGAGCAACCCGCTGCTGTCGGGATTTGCGGGGGTGATCCATCAGGTGTGGGAGAACCCGATCGTCATCCACGTGGTTCGCGATCCGCGAGAGCACGTCTGCTCCTCCCTGAATCACGGAACCGCCAGCGGGCTGAAGGGCTTCAGCAATCGCTTCATTCCCTATTGGTATCCGGACATCTCACGAATTCTCGGGCTCGCTGACGAGCCGAGCCGGGTGGGGATGGCGGCGGGGGTCTGGACGGTGATGAACCAGCGGCTCCGGACCTGTAGTCAGCATCCGGATTACCACCTTTTGCACTACGAGAGCGTCTTCGACCGCAGCTATTCGGGCCTGCGCGAGCTGTGCGGCATTCTGGGTCTCGAATACCGGGACGCCACCGCGCCCGTGGCTCCAACACAACGGATCAATGCGAGCCGGCTCCAGGTGATCGGCCCCTGGCGCGAGTGGAGTGCTCGCGACTGTCGTGAGCTGGAGCGGATCTGTCAGCCGTTGATGCGCGAGTACGGCTACGGGAACGAGTCAGAGTGGCGCGCGAAGCTCGCCGAGGACTCGCCCGGGCGGGCGCAGGCCGGTAGCAATGCTTGAAGCGGCATCGCCAGCCGAATCGCCGCAGGGCGCGGCTGGGATTCCCGCCCGGTTCGAAGCTCGGGGTACAATCGCCGCGATGCGCAGACGCACGATCTACAAGTGGCGGGGACGTTGAACGACACCAGCGAGCGGATCACCCCTGGCCGCCAGGTGTCTCTACGACAGCACCTGCTCTATCTGCGACATCTGTTCTCCTACGAGTACGCGGCCAATCGGATCCGAAGTGACACGCGGACACTCGAGGTGGGCTGCGGTGAGGGCTACGGCGTGGCGTTGCTCTCGCGCAGCATTGACTCGCTGGTCGGTCTCGACGTGGACGGCGACGCCATCCGGCATGCTGCGGAGAAGTACCCGGGGCCGAATTGCCGATTCGAAGCCTACGATGGGGTTCGAATCCCGTTTCCAGATGGCCACTTCGGCAGCGCGGTCTCGTTTCAGGTGATCGAACACGTAGACGCCGCCGCCGGTTTCGTCGAGGAGCTGGGTCGCGTTCTCGAGCCCGGAGGCGTTCTCTACCTGACGACTCCGAATCGTCTGCTGCGGCTGGCCCCGGGCGACGCTCCCTGGAACCGCTACCACGTCCGGGAGTACGATCCCGCCGAGTTCGAGGCGCTGCTGGAGCCGGTTTTCGACGAGGTTCGCGTCCTTGGCGTTCGCGGAACCGACGAGGTGGAGCGGATCGAACGCGAGCGCCTTCACGCGATTCGAGGGATCGTCCGCTACGACCCGTTCAACTTGCGCGATCGCCTGCCCGAACGGCTGAAGCAGGTGCTGATGCGATGGGCGGAGAAGCGATCGCCATCCGAGCGGCCCGCAGACGACACCGACGGCTTCGATCGCTTCGGAGTAGACGATTTTCGAGCGAGCGACGTCGGGGTCGAGGCGAGCCTGGATTTGTTGGCGGTGTGTCGGAGCGCCGGCTGACGTGTTCGCAGACTGCCCGCGAACAATCGGTGCCGAACGAACGATGACGAAGTCATGAAGATCCTGTTGCTTTCCTGGAACTTCGCCCCCGTGATCGGTGGGCTCGAAGACCTGATTACGAACCTCTTCCGAAGCCTGCGTCAGCTGGGCCTCTCGGTGCAGCTCGTGACCGCGGGAGCGCGGGGCTCGACGGCCGAAGAAGGTGTCTCTCGAGCACCTCGAGAGGGCCTCTGGGCATTTCTATTGCATGCCTGCCGGGCCGGCTGGCGGATCGGACGCTCCTTCGATCCCGATGTGATTCTGTGCGGAAGCGTCGTTTCGGCACCTGTCGGATGGCTGCTCTCTCGTGGGCTGGGCGCGCCGCTCGTCGTGATCATCCACGGTAGCGACGTGTTCTTCGATCACCCGCTCTACCGACGCGGAGTGCGGTTTGCCCTGGGCCGGGCCGATGCGGTGGTGGCCAACAGTCATCAGACGCGTCGGCTGGCGGTGGCCGCCGGCATCGATCCAACGAAGCTGGCCGTCGTGCATCCGGGGGTCGACGTCGAACGATTCCACGCGATAGCGAACCCCGAGGCGCCGACACAGGCCGGCGGCCCGATGCTGCTCTCGGTCGCGCGGCTCGTTCGCCGCAAGGGAATTCTCGAGTTCATCGAACACGTGATGCCGAGGCTGGTCGAAGCCCACCCGACACTGTCTTATGTCGTCGTAGGTGGGGATGCCACCGCGTCTCTTGCGCATCGAGAGCGTCTGGGCGAGGTGATCGCCGACAAGGTCCGGGAGCTGGATCTGGAGGGGCACGTCGAACTTCGCGGAGAGGTGCCGACCGAGGAGCTGATCCGGCTGTACCGACAGGCCGACCTCTTCGTTTTGCCGGTGTTGGACGTCCCGGGTGACGTGGAGGGATTCGGCATCGTGTTTCTGGAGGCGTCGCTTGGAAGTACTCCCAGCGTATCGACGTGGGTTGGCGGTGTGCCCGAGGCCATCGAGGAGGGCAAGAGCGGGGTCCTCGTCGAGCCGGGCGACCACGCTGCCATGGCCGGGGCCATTCAACGTCTGCTCGAGGATCCCGAGCTTCGAAAAACTCTCGGCTCCTACGCAGAGCAACGAGCTCGGCAGCAGTTCGGCTGGCCGGCCGTGGCCGCTCGCTACTCGGAGGAGCTCCGTCGCGTAATCGACCGCGGCGGTCGGCGGGCGAGGGCGCTTGCGGAGACGGACTGAGTCAACGGTCTGGGTTCGGACGATCCCGTCCAAGCCGCGTTTGCGAGCAGGAGCGTACGATTCGACCGCGTCACTGCTCGCGGTCGAACGTCGATGCCACCCGCTTGGACAGCTCGTAGCTGAAGGCTCCCCCGAGCGCGAAGATCACCCCGACTTCGGCCACACGTACCGCACTCGCAGCGATCACGGCATCTTGCAGCTCGAAACCGGTGGCGACCGCGAGTCCCCCGATGAGAAATTCGCGAACCCCCAAGGCACCCGGCGTCACCGACAGGACACGCGTGAGGACCGTCGCGGCGCTGAAGACGATGCAAGCCCCAAAGCTCACCTCGGCGCGACCCATCGAGAATGCGAGACTCAGACAGGCCGCAGTCGTCAGCAGGGTGGCGGCCTGGAGTGGAATGACCGTAGGCGTGCAACCGCGCAGGCGAGCGATCGCCTTTGGATCGGTGGGAAGCCAGCGGCCGGTCAGTGAACGGGTGATGCGATCGGGCAGCCACAGCAGGCTTCCTACGGCCACCATCGCGGCAAAGGCCAGGCCGATCCAGGCCGCTGCAGCGGGTCGCCAGAACGAGACGGTGAGCAGGCCCACGGCGCCGTTGGCGGCAACGACGAGGATCAGCAGCACGGACTGACCCACTGCGAAACCTGCGAAGGGCAGACCGTGGACGCGCTTCAAGTAGAAGGCTTTGGCGACCAGTCCGGCCGACAGCGGGAGGTAGTTCGACAGGGAGTTCACGCTCACGATGCCGAACCATTCGCGCCAGGGTGCGGCCGTTCCGAGGCGTCCAAAGAGCTGCTGATTGGCGGCGGCGCGCAGGGCGAGGGTCAGCGCGGTGATCGCAGCGATGGCGCCAAGGGTGCCGGGGCGGAAGCTGTAGGTCGCCGAAATGTGCGCTCGATGCCCCCAAAGGTATGCCGCCAGGCCGCCGAGAAAGAGAACGCTGAGTGCTGCGGGGGTCAACCGCTGCAATCGATCGCGGAGACTCGAACTCATCTCATCCACCTCGACTGGTCTGGGGGCTCGGTCCGGAGTCGTTCGGCAGACGGCTAGGGGGAGAAGCTCGCCCGGCGTTTCTCGAGGAACGCGCGCATACCCTCTTGCGCGTCGGGAGTCTGCGAGGCTCGAGCCATGACGTCGCTCGCGAATGTGTAGGCGGACGTCAGATCGAGATCGATCTGGCGGTAGAAGGCGCCCTTGCCGGTCGCCTTGGATGCGGGGCTCCCGCGGGTGGCGCGCCCGAGCAGCGCGCGTGTCGCCTCGGCCACCTCGGCGTCGGGAACCACGCGGTTGATCAAGCCCCACTCGGCGGCGGTCGCTGCATCGATTGGGTCCCCAGTTAGAAGCATCTCCAGGGCCCGCTTGCGGCCCACCGCCCGACCCAGCGCGACACCGGGAGTGGTGCAGAACCAGCCACCGCGACCCCCTGGCACGGCGAATCGCGCCGATTGTCCGGCTACCGCGAGGTCGCAGGTCGCGACGAGTTGACAGCCCGCTGCCGTTGCCAATCCCTCGACCTGAGCGACCACGACCTGAGGAATCGCCTGGATCGTCTGCATCACCTGCGAGCACAGCTCGAGGAGCTCTCGCATCTGCTCGAGGTCTCGGTCGCACATGTCGCCGAAGTCGTGTCCAGCGCTGAAGACGGGGCCTTCGGCGGCGACCACTACGCCGCGCGCCTTGCCGTTGGCGATATTCTGGAAGGCGTGAAGCAGCTCGCGCAGGTGCGCTTCGGAGAGGGCGTTGCGCCGCGCTGGGTGGCTCATGGTGACGACGGCGAAGTTACTCTCTTGAGCGAGTGAAAGATGCCGGTACTCCATGCAGATCTCCCCGAGCAAGCTCCCGAGCGAGACGGTATCGCAGCTGCCGCCGCGCCTGCGCGTGGTTCTCAGCTGCGATCGAGCAGAAAGACCGCTAGATCGCGACGCTCCTGTGCATTCATCGGAAAGGCTGGCATCGGCGGGGTGGGGGCGGCGAGCCACTCGGCCAGGGATTCGACCGAATAGCGGCTCGCCAGGTCCCTCAGAGGAGCGAAGGTCACGCCCGGGCCGGCGGCCGCGGCCTCGTGACAGCCCGCGCACTCGAAGCGCTCGTAGAGCAGCGATCCTCGCTGCGACAGCGCGTCCTCCCCATCGGTCGGGAGCTGGGCTCGCGAAGAGCTGGAGCGGGCGCTTCGAGGCAGAGATGCCGGTGGCGCGGTTGTGGACGCGCCGCCGGGGGCGACCCGGTAGATTGCGCCGGCGTAATCGTCGGAGACGTAGAAGGCACCGTCCGCTCCCTCGACAACGTCCACCGGCCGGCCCACGACGTCGCCGGCCAGTTCGAAGCCCGCTACGAAATCGCGCTCTTCGATCTGCCCATCGGCGCTCCAGTGGAGCGAAACGATCTTGTACCCGACCTTCTCCGTCCGGTTCCAGGAACCGTGCAGCGCGACGAGGGCTGCGCCGCGGTATGCCGCTGGCGCGGCCGCCGAGCGAACGAATGTGATGCCCAGCGGCGCGCTGTGCGCGCCGAATCCGTGGGCCGGCGAAATCGACTCGGCCACCCGATCCAGGTTTGCGGCTCCGAAGTCGGGGTCCGGAACGCGGTCGCCATTCGCGTAGGGCCAGCCATAGAAGCCGCCTCGAACGACGTGATTGAGCTCGCAAGGAGGGAAGTCGTCTCCCAGCAGGTCCCGCCCGTTGTCGGTCGCGTAGAGCTCGCCAGTTTCGGGACGCCAGTCGAACCCAACGGCGTTGCGCAGTCCGGTGGCGAAGACTTCTTCACCCGAGCCGTCGGGATGAAATCGCAACAGCGCCGCTCGGCGCGGACCATCTTCGCAGACGTTGCAGCTCGATCCCACCGAGACGTACATCCAGCCGTCTGGGCCGAAGCGGATGGTTCGACTCGAGTGGTTTCCACCACTGGGGAGGTCGTTGACGATGCGCGTGTAGGCTCCGCGAAGCTGGCCCGAAGCTTCGTCGAAGAGAACCCGGCCGATACCGTCGGCTTCGGCGACGTAGAGCCAGTCGTCGTGCAGGTCCATGCCGTGGGGGAGGTCGAGTCCCTCGAGGAGCGCTCGTCTTCCATCCGGCTGACCGTCACCATCGCGGTCGGGCTCGAGCAGCAGCACCCGCCCGGAGCGAGGCTGACTGACCAGCAATCCCCCACTCGACAGCGGACGCAACCAGCGGGCGTTGGGAATCTCGGTTGCGTAGATGTCGATCGAGAATCCCGCTGCCGGCTGGATTCGTCCCCCGAACTGGGACTCTTCGGGCCCGTCGCTTCCGACGCCGAACAGCATGTGAGCGACGGGTGCGTTGACGGCGAATCGTTCGGGGAGCAGGTAGTGGCAGGCGCCGGCCAGGCACACGAGAACTGCGGCCAGAGCCAGGCTCAGCCTCTTCAAATCGCCCCCCTCCCTGATGCGCGAGTCGTGCGTGTTTCGGGCAGGGTGGGCAATGATCCACGTCTCCCGCTAGTGCCGCCAGCCGGGCGCCCGAATTCAGTTTCTATCGATTCCCCGCGGGGAGGGGTTGACTGGAAGCCTTCGCTGGCGCACTCATACCGCCTCCTCGGAGGCGAATTCAGTGGCTCGTCGCATACGCAAGGGTGATCTCGTCCAGGTCCTGGTGGGCGCCGATCGCGGCAAACAGGGTCGGGTTCTGAGTGTGGACCGCGCTCGGGGAGCGGTGCGCGTCGAGAAGGTACGAATTCAAAAGCGCCACCTCAAGCCGGGACGGCGCCAGGCGCGCAGCGGCGGAATCGTCGAACAGGAGGGCTACATCGACGCCTCCAATGTCATGCTCGTGGACTCGAGCACCAACAAGCCCAGTCGCGTTCACATCAAGAACGAGAACGGTGAGCGGACGCGCGTCTTTGCCAAGAGTGGCGAGATCGTGCCCGAGCCCACTCAGAGTTAGGTCGAAGAGAGTTAGGTTCAGCGATGGCGAAGAAAGGCAAACGCGAGAAGGTCAAACTCGAGTCGTCGGCCGGGACCGGCCACTTCTACACCACGATGAAAAACAAGACCAATACTCCCGGAAAGATCGAGCTCAAGAAGTACGATCCGGTCGTGCGTAAACATGTCGTGTACAAAGAGACCAAGCTCAAGTAGCGACGGACTCCAGCCCGGCTATTCTCCAGAAAAACTCCACCAGGGACGGTAAGATGACTTGGGTAATCACGCGGCTCTGTCGCGACTGTGTTGATCAGTCTTGTGTCGAAGTGTGCCCCGTGGACTGCATCTACGTCTACGACGGGGATGATCAGAAGTCGTTTCCGAATCAGCTCTACATCGACCCCGAAGAGTGCATCAACTGTGGGGTATGCGAGCCCGAGTGTCCTTGGGAAGCCATCTTCGAAGATGAACAGGTTCCGCAGGTCTTTACCGACGACACCGGTCTCAACGCCAAGATTCTCGACGACAAGGATGCCTTCTCCGTCCCCGACGACGTGAAGGAAGAAAAGCCCACTCCGCAGCAGATCGAAGAGAACAAGGCGAAGTGGGGTTATTCCGCCTGACCCTCCGACCCTGCCTGGTCGAAGGCCTGAGCCATCCGATCCACCGGCCCCTCCAGTCCGCTCCACTGCCGTAGCTGCTCCGCTGCCTGGTAGACGAGCATCCATTTTCCGGAAATCGTGCGTGCCCCGCGCGCTTTGGCATCGCGCAGAAATCGAGTCTCCGGCGGATCGTAGACCGCGTCCATGACGACGGAAGCCGGGGAAATCCAACTCGAATCAATCGGCGATTCGTCCGACCGCAGCCCCACGGAGGTGGTGTTCACCAACACGTCGTATTCCATTGTGGCCAGCTGGTCGAGCGGACCCGCGGCCTCGGCCGCCAGCTCCGTGGCAAGCGTGCGTGCGCGATCCGGACTGCGGTTGAGCACCGTCACCTTGGCACCTCGCTCGCGCAGGCCGAAGACCACGGCACGTGCAGCACCGCCGGCCCCCAAGACCGCGGCCCGGGCTCCGGCCAGCTGGCTGTCGCGCTCGAGGGCGCGAACCGCGCCCGCCCAATCGGTATTGGATCCGACCAGCTTCTCGCCGCGACGCGTGACGGTATTCACCGCGCCGATGCGTCGCGCCGTCTCGTCGACCTCGTCGAGCAGCGCGATCACCGCCTGTTTGTGTGGAATCGACACTGCGAGCTGGCGAATTCCGAGCGCCCGCATTCCGGCAATCGCCGCCGGGAGGTCATCGTGGCGCACGTCGAAGGCGAGATAGGCCGCATCGAGACCGAGCGCCTCGAAAGCCGCGTTGTGCATCGCCGGCGAACGGGTGTGGCTTGCCGGATGAAGCACGATGCCGCAGAGCTGTGTCCGAGCCGAGATGGCCCGCTGGGAAGCCCTCGTGATCCCGCCCTCCTCGAGTCGAGGCTATGCTACCGCGGACACCGCCTGCCGGGACGGGCGGGGCGCGAAGGGGGAGCCGTGAGCCGGGCCAGGGTAGCGATCATCATGGGCAGCCAGAGCGATTGGAACGCGATGCGTTCGGCTGAAGACACGCTGGAAAAGCTCGGGATCCCCTGCGATGCGCGAATCATCTCCGCTCATCGCACTCCCGAGCGCCTGACGACCTTTGTTCGCGAAGCCGAAGCGAGTGGAGTCGAGGTGATCATCGCCGGCGCCGGCTGCGCGGCTCACCTGGCCGGAGTGACCGCTGCCCAGACCCTGGTGCCAGTTCTCGGTGTCCCGCTGGAGGGGTCGCCGTTGGGCGGTCTCGACGCGCTGCTGGCGACGGTGCAGATGCCCGGCGGTATTCCGGTTGCGACCTTCGCGATCGGAGCCGCCGGTGCCAAGAACGCCGCCCTCTTTGCGGCCGCGATCCTGGCCGGCCAGGACGACGCCGTGCGCGAAAAGCTCGCCAAGTTCCGTGAAGCCCAGTCCGCGGCAGTTCCCCATGCCCCCAAGCGGGATTGATTGAAGCTCCCAGTTCTGCTGAAGCTCCGAGCTTCTTCTGAAGATTCCGGGGGCGCGCCTACTCCTGGCTGCGCTGCAGCGCCTGCTTGAGATCCTCCCAGACCGCCCTGCGATTCTCTGGCGTGTACTGACGCAGCAGGTAGGCGGGGTGAAAGGTTGGCATCAGCGGGATGCCTCGATAGGTCTGCCAGGTTCCGCGCACCCGAGTGATCGAGACATCGCGACCGAGCAGCAGGCTCGTGGCCGGTCGACCCAATGTGACGATGGTGCGAGGCTGTACGGCGTCGATCTGGCCATCGAGAAAGGGTTTGCAGGCGGCGACTTCGTCGGGTTGGGGGTTGCGATTCTGCGGTGGCCGACACTTGACAATGTTGCAGATGTAGACATCGCCTCGGGCGATCTCGAGACCGCGCTCGATCATCCGGGTCAGCAACTCACCCGCTTTGCCGACGAAAGGCAGACCGAGGCGATCCTCCTCCTGTCCCGGCCCCTCGCCGATAAACATCAGGGATGCGTCGGGGTTTCCGTCGCCGAACACAATGCGGTTGCGGCCCTCGCAGAGCCGGCAGCGCTGGCAGTCGCCGAGTTCCAACCTCACGTCTTCCAGGCTGCGGGGCGCCCCATCGGGTTGTGCGTCGCGCGTAGCGGCGCGGGTCTCCTCGGGCGCGCCGAGCGCCTCCGCGACTGCGGGCCGCCCGGCCGGCGGGTCCGAGAGGCGTTCAAACTGCTCGACGCCTTCCTCGGCGAGCTCCGCAACCAATGCCCGGGCGCTGGCCAGCAGCGCCCTTGTGTCGGCGCTCAGCGATCCACCCAAGGCTGATTCTCTCCATCGTGCCAGCTGAAGACACGGTCGAGGGTCCGACCGATCTCGCTCGGGGTCAACGCCACTTCGACCCCGCGGCGGTGGTGTGCGCTCGCCGTTTTGGGTTTTCCGGTTCCGGGCTCGATCGTGCCGTGGCGCTGTGCCTCGATCTTCTCGACCAGCTTGAACTCGAACTGTGGGTCGTTGGCGTCATCGTGGCAGCTGCCGCAGATCTGCAGGATCACGCAGGAGTCGCACTTGTCCGCGAGTGAAACGATGCTGCCAACCTTGGTCGCCCCATCCTTGACGTGCTCGCCCCCCGGACCGTGGCACGACTCGCAACCCACCCGCGCCAGGTCCGGTTGAGACTGAGCGGCCCCCGCCGCGGGAAACCCACCGGGGCGGCCGTACGCGGTGGTGTGGCATTTCAGGCAGTCGGAGTTCTGGCTCTCGCCCGCTTGGTCGAGAGTCGCCACCGCTCGCGCGTGAGGGCCCTCGGACCAGGTGGCGTGCTCGCTCTCGTGACAGCCCTGGCAGGCGTCGGAGCCCACGTAGTCGGCATTCTTGGGCAGCACGTCGCGAGGAGTGCCGAGCTCTTCGAGCAGCTTTTGGCGTTCCACGAGGGAAAGCTTCGTGACGTGAGCGTTGGCCATGTGGGAGATCTGGGGCCGAAAGCTGGCGTAGTCGAAACCGAGGGAATGTGTCGGGTTGTGACAACTCGCGCAGACCTTGGAGTAGTCGTCATTTTGCACGAAGCCCGGCGAGAGATGCGGGCCGCCGCGCCCGTGGCAGACCTCGCAGCCGACCGCCTCCAGCGACGGTGTTTCCGTTGCACTCTCGAACCCACCCGGCTGCCCATAACCGACGACGTGGCAGCCCACGCATTCTTCGTTCGCAGCTTCCCCATGTTTGACCAAGGTGTCGTAGGCGGCGGCGTGGCTCGTGAACAACCACGTATCGTGTTCCAGCTCGTGGCAAACGCCGCAGGTATCGTTGCCGCTGAAGCCTGCGTTGCGCAGCAGCATTGGAACCGGAGCGCCGGCTAGCTTGGCCATACGCATCCGTGCGAGGTGCTCGTCCACCTCCTTGCGCCAGCCTCGAACCCGCGCGTCAATCTGGCCTTTGGCGTCGATGAAGAACGTGTCGGGAACCCCGGCGAAGACGCTGTAGTCGTTGGCGATCGATCCGTCGTGGTCGAACACCACAGGAAAGAAGTCGAGGTTCTTCTCCTGCAGCGAGCGGCGTACCGCCCCCGTCCTGCCGGTCACTTCGACCCCGACCAGCACCGGTCTCTGGTCCGCGGGGAGCTCTGCTAACGCGGTGCGCAGGAAAGTCAGCGTCTCGTGGCAGTGGGAACAGGAATGAAGGAAGAAGATCACGATCACCGCCTCGCCGCGGTGCTCGATGAGCTCGAAGCGCTCCTCACTGTCGAGGATGTCCGCTGTGAACAGCGGTGCTATCGGTCGGTTCCCGAGCATCGGCTCGCTCTCGGTCGAGAGGGGAGGCAAGCGAAGGGCGTCCCGTAGCTGGCCTTCGATGACTTTCGTCGCGTTCGGGGTGCTGGGTGCGACCGGTGGAACCCCGAAGATCACGTAGCCGTCGGCATCGGCACCGAGTAGCACGATTGGTTGGCGCAGATTCAATCTTTGCGCGATGGCGGCCGACGAATCATCGATCACCGGGTAGTCGATGCCTCGTTCCTTTGCGAAGGCAACCGCGGTCGCATGGCTAGAGCCTACGGCGACACCGACGATCTCGAAGTTGTGCTTGCCCCGCAGCTTCGAGATGGCTCCCACGGCATCGACGGTGGCCGGCGCTTCCTTGACCTCCGGATTGAAGAAGAAGAGCAGCAATCGCTTGCCGATGAGAGAAGACATCGAGAGTTGCTCGCCGGCGAGTGTCCGACCCGAGAAATTGGGCAACGGCTTCTCGCGGCGGGCCTTCGGCTTCGATGGCTCGGCGGCCCCAGCCGGTTCGACGGCGTTGAGCTGGATCGGGCTCGCGGGCTCGCCGGAGGTCGCTGGCGTTTCGGGCTGGCCATCACCGCAGCCGAGAACCGCAAGGAGCACAATGATCGCAAGGAGCGTGAAATGCACGCAGCGCAGCATAAAAGGCACCCCCCTGACCGGCAACCGGCAAGCCGCAATGCGTGGCGGCGCGAATTGCTGGAGCGCGCCACTCCGTCGCAAGCGTCCTTCGCCTCTGCTAGCCGGCGCTTTCCAGGATGTGGATACCGCAGGCGCTGCCTAGACCGATCACGTGGGTCAGGCCGATCCTGGCGCCCTCGACTTGGCGCTCCCCCGCTTCACCGCGTAGGTGGGTCGAAACCTCGTAGATGTTGGCCACCCCCGTCGCTCCCAGCGGGTGCCCCTTGGAGAGCAGCCCACCCGAAACGTTGACCGGACAGCGGCCGCCGTGGGCGCTCTCGCCTTCGTCGATCATCCGCCCCGCTTCCCCTTCTTTGCACAGGCCGAGATTCTCGTAGTGGAGGATTTCGGCGGTGGCGAAGCAATCGTGCAGCTCGACGAGGTCGACGTCTTCGGGACCCACTTCGGCCATCTCATAGGCTTGTTTGGCTGCGAGCCGTGTGCAGGTGTTGACGTCGGGCATGACGAGGTCGCGCGGGGTGAACGGATCGCTGGTCAGCACCGATGCTCGGACCTTGACGGCGCGGCCCAGGCCTAGCTCTCGCGCCTTGCTCTCCGACGCCAGAACCGCGGCTGCCGCTCCATCGACGTTCACCGAGCACATCAGCTTGGTGTTGGGGTACGCGATCATTTCCGCGTTCATGACCATATCGAGAGGCGTCTCCTTCTGATACATGGACTTCGGATTCTTCGTCGAGTGGTGGTGGTTCTTGACCGACACCTTGGCGAATTGCTCGAAGGTTGTTCCGTAATTGCGGGCGTGCTCCTGGCCGGCCTCGGCGAAAACCGCCGGCATGGTCGATGAGCCGAGCAGGCCTTCCTTCGGGATGCCCTTGCCGCCACCTCCTCCACCGAGTAGGCCCATCTTGCCCAGCTGCTCGACACCCACGACCAATACGAGGTCATAGATGCCCGCCTTGATCGCGGTCCAGCCCTCACGAAACGCGGTGGCGCCCGTCGCGCAGGCGTTCGAAGAGTTCGTGACGGCGATTCCCGTCTGCCCGATCTCCTGCAGGATTCGCTGGCCCACCATGGCGCTGGCCTGCATGAGGTTGCCGGAGTAGAGAGCCTCCATGTCGTGGATGGTCAGGCCCGCGTCTTCCAGAGCCAGGCTCGCAGCTTCCGCACCGAGGCTGGGAACCGTTCGGTCGGGAAAACGCCCGAACCGAATCATGTCGATACCGAGAATGTAGACGTCGCTCATTTTGGATTCTCCTCGCGATCCGATCAGGATCGGGGCTGGAAGAAGTAAGTCAGGTACTCGTTTCCGTCGGCGTCTTTGCGGGGCGCGATCTGGAAGATCGTCTCGACCGGCATTCCCATCTTGATCTTTTCCGGGTCGGGTTCGATGTTGATCAGGTTTCCCTTTACGGTACCGCCGCCTTCGAGATCGACGATGGCCGACACGTACGGAACCTCGACGCCGGGAAACGATCGATGGACGATCGAGTAGACATAGAGCTCACCGTGGTTCGAGAACTTCTTGGCAGCAAAGCCCTCACTCTTGCCACAGGCCGAGCACGTCGTTCGCTCGCCCAGGAAGATCGCCTGGCAGCCTTTGCACTGCTGGCCTTCCAGATACGGATCACCCTGGTCAGGTATCTTCAAGAACGAGACGACCGGGAGCGGTCCACTCGCCGTTGCTTCCTTGGACATGATTCGGGGGTTTCCTCGTGATCGACGGTTGACGAAGAGTCAATCCGAGGGTGCAGGATGCCAGGGGCGGGGTGCAGCTGTCAACGCAGCGGAGAGGCTCGCGAGGACGCTACGGGCGGGCCGAAGCCAGGCTCAGCTTTCCTCGGCGTCGAGCTTCTTTCGAGCCTCTTCGAGCTGCTCCTTGAAGAACGCACTGTCTGGCTCGAAGGTGAGGGCCGTCTGCAGATTTCGTACTGCGGCTGCGAACTGCCCCTTTGCCAGGTTCTCTGCGGCGAGTGAGGAATACTGACGCCCAAGAGGGGTTCGCCCGTGCCGCGCTTCCGTCTGCTGGCGACTGGCAATGGCGTCGGCCTCCGCCAGGTCCATGCGTACGCCGGAACCGCCCTCGGCGAGGTGCCGGTCGTAGGCGTCCCGCCTCCGGGGGTTGCGCAGCACCGAGTAGGCTTCCGTGATGCGCTTCGAGATCTGATCGATGGCTTTGCGGACGTCTACATCGCGGTGTCGATTCCCGTCTGGATGAAACGTCCGCGACGAAGCGTGAAAGGCGCGCTTGATGTCGCTGGTACGCGCGTCCGGCTCCAGATGAAGCAGTTGGTAGTAGTCGAGGTCGCCTAGGATTCCAGCGAGCGCCACGACCTCGTTGGAAGCGAGATCGGCCATGCTCTAGCTCTCGACTTCGGTATCGGTGCTGGACAGATCGCCGCCGGACTCCTCGAAGAGCACGTCCTTCAGGCCGATGTGATCCGGGTCGGAGTCCTGCTGGTCGGCGGCGGGTTGGAGGGCAGGGCGGTTTGGCTCGAGTTCGGGCAGCCCTCCGTCGAACGCGTCGAGCTCGCCGTCGTCAGGCTCGGGCACCAGCTCGTCATCGAATGGTGTCGTGTCGAGCGGGATCTCGATCTCGTCCGTATCGGGCTCATCGTCGAAGGTCATCTGCTCGCCTGGTGCGGGAGCCACGGCGTTGTCGCCAGCCGCCGCGGCCTCGGGTGCCGGAATCATTGGTTCGACGACCGCACGCCGCTCGCGGTGCTCGGGGGCGGGAACGATCGCGTTGAGGTCACGGGCCGACTCGCCGGGCTCGTTGTTGTCGGAGGAGATGCGATCTGCGCGACTGTCGTCGATGATCTGCTCGAGCTTGTTCTCGGAGAGCCCGGCCGAGAGACTGATCCGGGTCTCGGCCTGCTGTCCCGTCGCCCGGTCCTGGGCCTTCACCTTTACGATGCCGTCGGCGTTGATCTCGAAAGTGATGTCGATATCGACCTCGCCTCGCCTCGCCCTCTCGAAGCCCGAGAAGGTGAACTGACCGAGGAGCTCGCCTTCACGCGCCTCCCTCGATTCGCCCTGGTAGACGCGGATGTCGACAGAATCCTGATAGTCCTGGAATGTGGTGAAGCGTCGCGTCTGCTCGATGGGCACAGGCGTGTTGCGCTCGATGATGGTCTCGGCGAGCCCACCCGCCACTCCGACTCGCAGCGACAGCGGTGTCACGTCCAGCAGATAGGCCTCGCTCTCCGGGTTCAACAGCGACGCCGCGTGGATCGCGGCGCCCATGGCGACGACCTCGTCCGGGTCGACGTCGGCCTTGGGTTCCTGCTGGAAGTAGCTCGCGACGGCTTCTCGAATCAGCGGAAGCCTCGTGGGTCCGCCCACCAGGATCACGCCGTCGAGATCGCGGGCCACCATGCCGGCCTGGGAAAGCGCCGAATCGCAGACCGTAAAGGTGCGCTGAAGCAGGTCGCTGACCAACTTGGCGTATTCGGAGCTGGTCAGCGTGCGTTCGATCGAGTGCGTCTGGCCGTCGGGCCCAGTGATGACATCCGGAATCCGGATCTCCACCTCCGAATCGACGGACAGCGCGCGCTTCGCGCCTTCGGCGGCGACCTTGAGCTTTTCCAGCGCGTAGGGGTCGTTGCGCAGGCTGATCTTGTGCCGCTTGAGAAACTCGTCGGCGAGGAGGTCGATCAGCCGATCGTCGAAGTCATCGCCCCCGAGGAAGGTGTCGCCGCAGGTCGCGAGCACCTCGAAGACGTCGCCGCCGATCTCGAGCACGGAGATGTCGAAGGTCCCGCCCCCGAGGTCCCAGACCGCGACGCGCTGGTTCAGTCCCCGGCCGAAGCCGTAGGCGAGGGCGGCGGCAGTCGGCTCGTTGAGAATCCGCAAGACCTCCAGGCCCGCGATCCGTCCCGCGTCCTTGGTGGCTTGGCGTTGGTTGTCGTTGAAATAGGCGGGAACCGTGATCACCGCCTTGGTAACGGGCTCGTCGATCTGAGCCTCGGCGATCGACTTCATTTCGCGCAACACCATCGCCGAGATCTCGGGCAGCGAGAATCGCTCCTCCCCAATCTGCACCTCGACATTCTGCCCCTCGCCCTCAACGATCTCGTAGGCGCAGATCGCGCGAGCCTTCTTGACCTCGGCTGACCGATAGAAGCGACCTATCAGCCGTTTGGCCGAGGAGACGGTCCGCACGGGATCGTGAATGATGTTGGCGCGGGCCGCGTTGCCCACGGCGATCGCTCCGCTTTCCTGAAAGAAGACGACGCTCGCGGTGGTGTTTTCGCCGTACGTGTTGGGGAGCACCTTGGCCGATTCGCCGGCTCGCACCGCGACACACGAGTTGCTGGTTCCCAGATCGATTCCGATCGCAATCTCGGACATGGCTGCAGATCCCCGTAGCCGGCCCCAATCCGTCGGCTGCCTGCGCCGGCCGTTTGGGTAAGAGGGCGGAGGAGTGCCCCCGGCACCCCCTTCGGTATCGGCAGGATCCGCTCTGGCTCAAGTCCGAGTGCGCGCCGAACGGGCGAATAACGCAATCGGCCCCCCAAGCCGGTGTGGACCCTCTGCCTCGCGGCTGCCCCGCGGGGATAGAAATCCATGGGTCGCTTCAAAGTCCTGTTTCGGCGGATACTTGGACGCTGCCCGGCCCCGTGCTAACAAGCCGACGACGCCTGGAGATTGCGATGTCCGGCCACTCGAAGTGGTCCACGATCAAGCGGAAGAAGGGCGCGGCCGACGCCAAGCGCGGCAAGATCTTCACCAAACTGATCCGCGAGATCGCGACCGCCGCGCGGATCGGCGGTGGGGGCGTCGACTCCAACCCGCGTCTGCGTTTGGCCTGCGACAAGGCCCGATCCGCCAACATGCCCAAAGACAACATCACCCGCGCCATTGCCAAGGGAACGGGAGCGGACGATGGGGAATCCTTCGAGGAGGCCGTCTACGAGGGCTATGGGCCCGGGGGCGTGGCGCTCTACGTCGAGGTGCTCACCGACAACAAGAACCGCACGGTGAGCGAGGTTCGTCACATCCTCACCAAGCACGGCGGCAACCTCGGCGCGACCGGGTGCGTGGGATATCTGTTCGACAAGCGCGGTGTCCTCAGCTTCGACCGGTCCGCGATCGATCTCGATAGCCTGCTCGAGGCCGCTCTCGATTCGGGGGCGGACGACGTGATCGAAAGCGGCGATCAGCTCGAAGTGGTGGTAAGCCCGGCTGGCTTCGAGGCCCTCAAGCGCGACCTGTCGGCCGCGGGTTTCGAGTCGGAGGAGGCGGGCATCCGGATGGAGCCCGCGAACACCGTGGCACTTGGCGGGCAGGAGGCCGAGTCGATGCTGCGCCTGACCGACGCTCTGGAAGACCTGGACGACGTGCAGCAGGTCTACGCGAACTTCGACATCCCGGATGAAGAGATGGCGAGGCTCGCCGCCGGCTAGGGGCCCGCTCACAAACCGCGTCTGGGCCGAGATTCGTCCGCTAATGCGGGCTAGACTGAATCGACCCCCCATCCTCCTCGGGCGAATCGTCCTCGGGCGAATCGCCCGGTGTACTTCCGTTGGCTGGAGCCGGTGACCCTGCCGGTGAGCATGGGGTTGGGATGCGGATTCTGGGGATCGATCCCGGTTCGGCGGTGACGGGCTTCGGCGTCGTCGATGTGCAGGCGGGCGAGCTGGTCCACGTCGCCCACGGCACATTTCGACCTCCGCGACAGTCGTCCATGGCCGACCGGCTCTATTACTTGCACGACGCCATTGCTTCGGTGGTTCGGGATCACGCTCCCGACGCGGCGGTGATCGAGCAGGTATTCGTGTCCGCCAGCCCCCGCTCTGCCTTGATTTTGGGCCAGGCAAGAGGCGTCGCGCTCGCGGCCGTCGGCGCTGGTGGCGCCGCGCTCGTCGAGTACTCCGCTTCGAGCATCAAGAGTGCCGTGACGGGCAGCGGCCGCGCTGGGAAGCGCCAGGTGCAAAACATGGTGCGCCGGCTCTTGAAGCTGGATCGGCTACCGCCCAGCGACGCTGCGGACGCCCTGGCCGCCGCCATCTGCCACGCCCATCAAGGCCGCCTGGGCAAGCTCGCCGCGCCCCGTCGCCGCCCTCGCCGGCCGCCGACCCTGCGCGTGAGGCGGGCGCTGTGATCGCTCGGCTCGAAGGTTTGCTGCGCGACGTCGGGCCCACTCGCGTGATCGTCGACGTGATGGGTGTCGGCTACGAGGTGAACATTCCGCTCTCGACGTTCACCGAGCTACCGGACGAGGGCAAGACGGTCGTACTGCGAATCCACACCCACGCTCGGGATGGCTCGATCCAGCTCTTTGGTTTTCTCACCGAGGCGGAGCGTGCGGCCTTCGCGCTGCTGTTGCGAGCCAATCGTGTCGGGCCCCGGCTCGCCCAGACGGTCCTGTCTGGGATTTCGCCCGCCGAGTTGCTCCAAGCCATTCAGGCGGGCAACGTCGCGGTGCTCCGGGCCGCTCCGGGGGTCGGCACCAAGATGGCGGAGCGAATTCTGGTGGAGCTGCGCGATCGTGCGAGTGAGCTGGCCGCTACCCTGGCGTCGCAGGGTGAGCTTCAAGCGTCGATGAGCCCGTCGACCACGTCGCTGGATCACGCCATGTCCGCGCTGTTGAATCTCGGATATACGAAGCAACAGGCGGAGCGCGCGCTCCAAGGGGCAATGGAGGAAGAGGGTGACGAAGCAACCCTCGAGAACCTGGTTCGCGGATCGTTGCGGATGCTGGTGAAATGACGCTTACACGCGAAGAGACCGGACCGCTTTCGAGCGTACCGCTACCGGGCGAGGAGGCGATGGAGGCGCGGCTTCGGCCTCGCAGCCTGAGCGAAATGGTCGGCCAGGACCGCTTGCGCGAGAATCTGGGGGTGTTCATCCAGGCGGCGCTGGAGCGCGGCGATCCGCTGGATCATCTGCTCTTTCACGGGCCGCCCGGCCTGGGCAAGACCTCACTCGCTTACGTCGTGGCGCACGAGATGGGTGCCTCGATTCGCGTGACCAGCGGGCCTGCGATCGAGCGGCCGGGCGATCTCGCCGCTGTGCTCTCGAACCTGAGCCCGAACGAGGTTCTGTTCATCGACGAGATCCACCGCATGTCGGCAGCGGTGGAGGAGATTCTCTATCCGTCGATGGAGGACTTCAAGCTCGACATCATGATCGGGCAGGGCGCCGGCGCCCAGTCGATCCGTCTGGACCTGCCGCGCTTCACGTTGGTTGGGGCAACCACCCGGGCTGGACTCCTGAGTTCCCCGCTGCGCGACCGCTTTGGCTGGGCTGCCCGGCTCGAATACTACCCACCCGCCGATATAGAGCGGATTCTGGCGCGTACGGCCGGGGTGCTGGGCGTCGAGCTCGAGCCCGGCGCTTGCAGCGAGATCGCGTTGCGCGCGCGCGGAACCCCGCGGATTGCAAACCGTCTGCTGCGCCGGGTGCGGGATTTCTCGGAAGTCGAAGCCGGCCGGGGCAGCGCGATCAGCCGGGAGCGCTCCCACAGCGCACTCGAGCGTCTCGGCGTGGACGAGGCGGGCTTCGATGGGCTGGATCGGCTCTTGATGCGAACTCTGCTGGAGAAGTTCGAGGGCGGCCCGGTGGGAATCGAGACGCTGGCGGCCGCGGTCGGTGAAGATCGCGGAACGCTGGAAGATGTGGTGGAGCCCTATCTGATTCATCAGGGGCTCTTGAGTCGCACTCCTCGGGGGCGTCTAGCCACGCGGCTGGCCCGCGACTACTTCGACGCACCCCTACCGGAAGTCGGCGGCAGCCAGCGCAAGCTGTTCTGAAGCAGGCGACCTGTCCCCGCGGGGGGACCCCCTCAACGCGGGGTGAGCCCCGGCCGATAGATCGAACGGTCGGGCGTGGTGCGCACGTCGACTCCAGAGGAGTGGTCGAAGTGGCGCTGTTGCGGGTCACCGGGCGAGTATTGGCGATCTTCTGCGGGCTCATCCTGACGGTTGTTGGTGTGGTTGCCCTCGGCATGGCCTACCTGCCCGACAATCAGGTTGCGGGGGTTGCGGGCAGGCTGGCCGTTCGGCTCGGTGCGCTGGCGATCGAGCCGCTCGGGCTCTTCGAGCAGCCTCGGGTGGCGATGACGGCCGCGCTCTCCGGCCTGGTTCTCCGCTTCATGGCGGCTCCGGCCGGCCTGATCTTGATGGTCGCGGCCCTGTTGCCAGGCGCTCCCAGCATCTCTCGCAAAGAGGGCGATTCTGGAGCGACGCTAGCTCCAGAAGGAGACGGCCGAACGCGCCGCAAGCTGCGCAAGCAGGCAGGCGGCCTGGCGCGGAGTGCCGGGCCCCTGGAGGCGGCCGAATTCTGCTTCGACAGCGGACTGATGGACGAGGCCGCCGATTACTTCGTTGAGGCCGATCAATGGGTCCGCGCCGCCGAGATTCGTCACGACCAGGGCCGTTTCATCGATTCGGGTGAGCTCTACATGAAGGCCGAGCGCTTTGATGTGGCGGGCCGCGTCTTCGCCCAACAGGACGAGCACGCCCGCGCCGCGGAGGCCTATCGGGAAGCCGGTAACTACAGCGTCGCGGCGGAGCTGTTCGAGAAGGCGGACGACCATCCGCAGGCCGCCCTCTGCTACGAGAAGTCGGGCTTCCCCCGTCACGCCGCCCAGGAATACGTCAAGTGCGGTAGCTGGGAGCAGGCGGCGACCTGCCTGGAACAGACCATCGGGGAGGAGATCAGCGCGACACGGGGTGGCGCTCCCAACACCGCGCAGGTTCAGAAGCTGGTTCGCATGGCCGGCAATCTCTTCGAACGAGCCGAGCTCAACGAGCGGGCCGAAGCCGTGCTGGTACGCGGAGAGCTGTACGCCGCTGCCGCCGAGATCGCCCTGCGGCACGGGCGCGATGAGCGCGCCGCCGAGCTCTTCGCGCAGGCGAAGGATGCGCCGCGCGCGGCCGAGGTTCTGCAGAAGCTCGGAAGGCAAGAGGAAGCTGCCCTCTCGCTGGCCGAGCACCACCGCGATCTCGGAGATCAGGAGGAGGCCGCTCGCTGCTTCGAGCAGGCGGGCGAGCTGATGGCGGCCGGCGACATCTATCGTCTGCTGGAACAGTACGATCGTGCCGCCGATTGCTACGAGCGGTTTGGCGACGCGGCCCAGGCGGCCGAGATGTTCGCCCTGGCCGGCGATCCCCAACGCGCTTCGCTCTGCTACGAGCAGGCAGGCCTCTTCGCTGAGGCGGCAGAGTGCGTCTCGGCAGATGGCGACGAGATCAAGCAGGCAGAGCTGCTGATGCAGGCCGGGGACCACGTCCGCTCGGCCGAGATCCACCTGGCCGCAGGCCGCCAGGACGAGGCGATTGCCGCGCTTCAGCAGGTTCACTCCGAAGACGACGCGTTCGCCTCGGCGACGGCGATGCTAGGTGATGTCTTTCGCGACCGCGGCCAGCACAGCCTTGCGATCAAGAAGCTGCGTCAATCCACCCATGGGAAGGAGATTGACGCCGGCAACGTCCGAGCCTTCTACGGACTGGCTGCGGCGCTCGAAGCCAACGGCGAGATCAACGAAGCCGACGAGCTCTACGAGCGAATCCTTTCCTTCGATTACAACTTCATGGACGTTCAACAGTGTCTCGACAGAACGCGAGAGCTGATCGCCGGACAGTCCGCCAAGGCTACCGGTACCGAACCGGCGCCAATGACACGGACGGCAAAGCAAGGGCGCTACGAAATCGTTGGCAAGCTCGGGCGCGGCGGAATGGGTGTGGTCTACAAGGCCATTGATTCGGTCCTGGATCGTACGGTGGCATTCAAAGTTCTGCCGGATGCGCTCCGGGAGAATCCCCAGGCACTCAAGAATTTCCTGCGCGAAGCCAAGAGCGCCGCGAAACTCAATCATCCGGGAATCGTCACCGTCTACGATGCCGGCGAGCAGGACGGCGTCTTCTACATCGCGATGGAGCACGTCGACGGCAACACCCTCAAGGAGATCGTCAAACAGCGGGGCAAGATTTCCAACGGTGGAATCATCCACGTGGTCACCCAGATGTGCGAAGCGCTCGCCTACGCACACGAAAAGAAGGTCGTCCACCGCGATATCAAGACCGCAAACGCGATGTGGACGCGCGAGCGCAAGGCCAAGATCATGGACTTTGGGTTGGCCAAGGTGATCGAAGAGGTGCGCAACCACACCACGGTGGTATCGGGAACGCCCTACTACATGAGTCCAGAGCAGACCCTCGGCAAGAACGTCGACCACCGCACGGACATCTACTCGCTCGGAGTGACCATCTTCGAACTCGCCACGGCGACCCTGCCGTTTCGCGAGGGCAACCTTCCGTATCATCACGTGCACACCACGCCGCCGGACGCCAGGGAGTTCAACGCCGAGCTGCCCCCCTTGATTGCGTCCGTGATTGCGCGCTGCCTCCAGAAACAGCCGGACGACCGCTATCAGTCCGCCCGAGAAATCGTCGCGGAGCTGGCGGATGCACTGCGCGAGGCGGCACAGAGCGCGAAGGGCGCCGGCTGAAGAACGCGGGTTTGGCGCCGTCGACTCTCGGCGAGGCCGCCAGCCAGACTTCCGTTGCTAGCGGAAGCCAGGACTCCCAAGTATCTGAAATTAAATAGGAATCTATAGATTCGGCCCCGGCTCGGGAATGGCTGTCCCAAGCCGCGTTTGCCGATGCCAGGGGCATCCGTCTACTGTGCTCCCGATGGTTCGGCCACCAGGCCCGGGTTGGGGGGGGATTGGGGTGCGGCAACGAACGATCGCCGAGAAGGTTTCCTGCACGGGAACCGGACTCCACACCGGTGCGCCAGTCCAGCTAACGCTGCGTCCCGCGCATGCCGGTACCGGCATCGTCTTCATCCGAACTGACATCGATCCGCGCTTCGAGATTCCGGCGCGGGCGGCATGGGTCGCGTCGACGCGCTTTGCCACCACGTTGCGGCGCGAGAACGTCGCGGTCGGAACCGTGGAGCATCTGCTCGCCACCCTCTTCGGCCTTGAGATCGACAATGTTCGGGTCGAGATCGACGGCCCGGAGCTGCCGGTCATGGAAGGCAGCGCCGCATCGTTCGTCTATCTGGTGCGGTCGGCGGGCGTCTTCCGCCAGCGAGAGCCACGCCGCACTCTCCACCTCCGGCGTGGGATCGAGGTCGGCGAAGGATCGCGCCGTATTAGCATCGAGCCCGCCCGAGAGTTCCAGGTCCGCTATGAGATCGAGTTCGATCATCCCGCGATTCGCCGCCAGGAGTTGAATCTGGATTCGCTCGATCCCGGCAGCTTCGAGCGCGAGATCGCCGGTGCGCGGACTTTCGGGTTCCTGCACGAAGTGGATGCTCTCCGCAAGTCGGGATTCGCGCGCGGGGCATCGCTCGACAACACCGTCGTGCTCGATGACCAGCGGGTTTTGAATCCCGATGGGTTGCGCTGGCCCGACGAGTTCGTGCGCCACAAGGTGCTCGACCTGTTCGGTGATCTGGCACTGCTCGGCGCGCGAATCACCGGCCGGGTCCGAGCTCAGCGGGCCGGCCACGCGCTGCATCAGCAGCTGGTCTCCGCGATCCTCTCCACGCCAGACGCCTGGCGCCTGGATCACCGCGATAGCGGGATCGCCAGCGCACTGGGTCTACCGCACTTTCGTTCCGCCTGAGCGCTGCACGATTGCGTCGCGGCCCGCCCGCGAGGGCGAGCTGCCGCGGATGTCGGGCGTTCAGTCGAGGGCTTCGAGCTCGTGCCCGAGAACTCGGGTCGCGGTCCGGTCGAGAAACTCGACGCCCATCCCGGGGGTGCCGACTGTGCCATCCGCGTCGGGCTTCGACCACACGATGCGTCCCTCGATCTCGTGATGGATGCCCGCCTCCGACAGCCGAAAACAAAGTTTGAGCAGTGCCCCAATGGCCAGCGGACTATCGGTCTCGATGAACAGACCGCCGGGTCCCAAGGTCGTGGCGGTCTCACAGCGAAGTCCGCTGTCGGATAGGTATTCCACCAGCACGCGGACGGTGCGCCGCCGAAATCTTCGCTTGGTGCGATCAGTCGATTGAGTCACGGTGCCAGCTCCTCGAGCGCGTCGGACCGGGTTGGGCCCTTCACAACTGGCTCAGCCAGCCGCGGATCGCCTGTCGTAGCAGGGCGCTTGCTTCGGGGTCGGCTGCAACCCAGGGACTCATGTCTCTGGCCGCGAGAATCTCGTGGGCGGAGCTCTCTGACGAATTTTCCGCCAACGCCGCGAGGGCCGTGCGCAGGTCGATGTCCGTTTCGTCGACGGCCGCCACTCTGGCGATCGCCCTCACCTCGGCGCGCCAGGCAGCGAAATCGATGCGGTCGATTGCAACCATCGACGACTCTTTGAGGTGGGCCCGGAGGCGGCGGCGCTGGCGCTTCTTGAGCGCCGCCGAGATTGCGTTGACCAGCTTGCCATCCCCTCGCGCCTGTTCGGGATCGAGAACCAGCGCCGCGATCAATCGGACCACCTCTCCGAGCTCGTTCGAGGTGAGCGGCAACAGCGCCCAGGCGGTGAGTTGGCTCTCCGTCGTGATCGTGGCGGCGCGGAACGCCGCGACGAGATCTTCCGAGGCGTCGATCGTGGCGGGGTGAGGTGCATCGAGCGCGATTGCGATTTCGTGGGCCGACTCGCTGACGATTCGCCGCAGGCTCTCCCACAGCGGCCGCGAGAGCTCTCGAATTCCGCTGAAGCGAGGTGTCGCCATTCGCGCGGCTTCCTCGAGGTCGGTTGGCGACGCGATGCCGAGCGCAGTGACGATTCCCAGCCCGGTCGCGATGGCCTGGGGCCGGTTTCGTTCGCGCGCGAGACGCAACAGCACGCGAAGCGAGCCCGCGTGGACCGGCTCGGCGTTCAACACGAACTGATGATGAGCCAGTGCCTCGTCCCAATCGGTCGCGCGATGGGCCGCGCGATGACTCAAGAATTCAGCCAGCGACGCGTGAGTCTCCACCCGCTCCGGGTCCAACGTGACCGCTCGTCGATACGCTGCGATCGCTCCCTCCGGGTCTTCGAGGGGGCCGGCCAGGAGCCGACCAAGCTCTTGGAGCACTGTCGACAGCCCGACGATGTCGGTGCCCGCGTGCCGCTCCTGGAATTCTCGCAGCGTGTCGGCGGCCGCCCGCCAATCGCCCAACCCGCGAAGCAGACGAGCGTGCGAGAGCGCTGCCTCGACACAGCTGGGATCCGCCTGGGCGGCCGCGAGAAAGGCCTCGGCGGCCTCCGCCCGTTCGCCCAACTGATCGAGTGCTCGTCCCTGCACGAGCGACAAGATGGGGCTGGAACGGGCGCCTTCGACCCCGGTGACTGCGAGAGAAGCCACCTGCAGCGCCTCCTCGACGCGCTTCGCATCCCAGAGCAAGAAAGTGAGCGCTTCCCAGGCCCTCAGGGAGCTTGGGTCCGCGTCGAGCACTCCGCGCAGGTGACGTTCCGCAGCGTCTCGGCGGCCCCCAGTCTGGAGCTCCCACTCCGCCGCTTTGAGTAGCCTTTGTGCTCGCAGCCCCTGGTCCGTGGCGGTGTCTGCCCAGCGCGCCAGACAGGCCACACCCTCCTCGACGCGGCCGGCCGACTCCCAGAGCGAGATCAGTGTCTCGTGGAGCTCGTCGAGCTGGGGATCTTGTCGTAGCGCGGACTCCAGGGTCTCGACCGCTGCGTCCCGCTCGTCAGCTTCCCACTGAGCCCGTGCGATGATGCTGAGGTGTGTGGTGCGCGCCGGGTTGGGATCGTCCAATGCCAGGCGCGACTCGAGCACAGACCGCGCCGCCTCCAGCTTGCCCTGGGCCGCAAGCGCTTCGCCGTACCGGGCCAGGGCATCTGCATCTCGCGGAGAGATCGTGACCGCGGCACCAAAGAAGCGGACGGCGTTGTCTAGATGCTTCAGCTCTCCGGCGGCTCGGCCCCCGGCGAGCGCTGCGCTCAGCCGCCAAGTTTCTTCGAGCTGGCCGGGAACGGACGACAGCTCGAGGGCGTGCTCGGCGGCTAGCTCGGCATCCTGGAACTCACCGAGTTCGATCGCCAGCCGAGCGAGGCGCGCGTGTGCTTCGGGGTTAGCTGAGTCGCGACGCAGCGCCGCCCGCAGGCGCTCAGCGGACTGTTCCGGGGCTGATCCCGCTGTCAGCTCTGCGGCGCGAACCAGTCGGGCACACGCCGCGCGGTCGTCGGAGAGGTCAGCGGCGATGCTGAGGGCTTCGGCCGCCGATGACTTGTCGCCGGTCAGTTCGCGCAGCCGCGCAGCGGTGTCCCAGGCGGAGCAGTGCTCGGCGCTGATCTCGAGCGCCTGTTCGATGCGCTTGCGCGCGGCGTCCTGGCGCCCAAGCGCCTCGAGTTGCTCGGCCAGGCGCACGTAATCGAGACAATCGGCCGACGCCTTGGGATCGTCGCACCAACTCTCGAAGACTCGCGCGAAGGACTCCTGATCGCCGGCCTGTTCGTGGATCTCCGCGAGCTCTCGGAGCCACGCCGTTGGCAACGCCGCGACGCTCGCGGCATTTTCGTAGTTGCGCACGGCGCGGTCGATGTCGTCTGCGTGGTTACGCGCGAGCTTTGCGGCCCGGAGTGACACCATGTAGCGGCGTTCCGGTTCGGCCGTGCCGAGCATTTCCACTTCGCTCTCGTACAAATCGAGTGCTCCGCGCCAATCCTCCATGGCCTCGAGCAGCTGTTGCAGCGAGCGCAGCGACTCGAAGTCAGTCGGGTCCGCCTCGAGTGCGCCCGCGTAGGAGCGGCTAGCCCGGGTCGTCGACTGCAGTCGGCGCCAGCAGACGTCTCCGACACATCGGAGCAACGCTGCCCGTGCAGTGGCTGCTTCGGGAGCTGCGTGTGCGAGCTCCTGCTCGAGCGTCTGCGCGACCTCGCTCCAATCTCCCAGTCGCTCGGCGGCACTTCGCAGTCCACGGAGGGCGGGGATACTGCCGGGCTCGCGTTGGAGAACCTCACGATAGGCGGCCGCTGCAGCGGAGGTCTCGTGCAGTTGTTCGTCACGTACTCGGCCGAGCTCGAGCCAGCCCTGCGGGTCGTCCGGCCAGCGCTCCAGTTGGGTTGTAAAACGGGCTTCGAGCTCGACCCAGTTGCCCTGAAGCCGGAGCAGTTGCAACAACTTGTTTTCTGCGGCGGTGGTCGCACCGGCTGTACCGAACTGATCATTGCCGCTGTCGGCCAGCGCCCGCAGATGGACAAGCGCTGCGTCGGGTCTGCCCAGGTCGAACTCGTACGCCCGCGCCAGCTCGCGATGGAGCTCGATGCGACGATCTTCGAATACGGGCGCTTCGGGATCGAGGTCACGCAGCTCCTCTTCCGCACAGCTTGCCCAGGAGATCGTGTCCCTGGAGTCTCGCAAGGAGAGCCCCAGCTCGCGCACCAACTCACTGTGCTGCGGTGTCTGGGCAGGCACCTCGGCGATTGCCCACAGCAGTCGCGCCGCTGCGCGCTGGGGGTCGGCAAGCGGGCCGCGGTAGAGCCTGGCGAGCTCCTGCAGGTGTCGGGCGCGTTCTTCGGGCGGAACGATCGGGCTCAGCGCTTCCAGCGCCTTGGCCTTTTCCCCATCTCGGCCCAGCTGTCCGTACAGGTCGGCAAGGCTGCGCAGTATCTCGGGCTCCGCGGGAGCGTCGCGCCGGGCGTCCTCGAGCGCCGCGGCCGCGCGGGCTTCGCTGCCCGGATGTTCTTGCAGGAGCCGTGCGCGCTGCAGGTGAAGGCTGTGTCTCCGAACCGGATCGTCGAGTAACGCAATCTGGGCGTCGAGGGCTCGCAGGGTGGCCTCGCGCCGCCCGGCCAGGCGGTGAACTTCCGCAATCTGTCCGTTGAGCTCGGCATCTTCCGGGCACTCGCATCGGAGCCGCTGCAACCACGCCAGGCTGGCGTCATTGCCCAGTCGCTCTCTCGCGATCTCGAGCCCCTCGCGCAACCGCCCAACGCGGCCCGCCGCATCGGCGGCGCGCATCTGCTGGTAGACACAATCGAGTGCCGCCTCCCATCGGCCTAGCGATTCAAACAGATTGCGCAGTGCCGCGAGCGCTTCTTCACCCCCCGGATCCAATGCCAGGGACTCTCGGAAGTCTGCCACCGCCTCATCGTGGCGCCCAAGGCCGGCGGTCAGCCCCGCACGTTGCGTCAGCCGTGCTGCGCGATCTTGGGCAGTCTGCGACTGTGCGAGTGCTGAGTTCAGCAGCTCGAGGAGCGCTTCGGCGCCCGTGTCGTCCTCGCCTTCGCGTCGCAGTGCCTCGGCCAGATCCAGTCCGAGGTCGAGAGCCTCCCGGTGATCGGCATCCAGCTGCAGCACGCGTCGCAGCTGAACGAGCGCGTCGCGCCGACGCTCGGGTTGCGACGTCAACAGCTCGGCGAGCTCGAGTCGAATTGGAATTTCTTCACGGCCCGCGACGTGGGAGAGCTCGACCTCGAGCAATCTCGCGAGCGAGTCGGTTTCACCCAGACGCCGATAGAGATCGCGCAGGATCGCCTGGGCGTGGCGGTCATCGGGACGATCCGTCAGAACGCTGCGGTAGGCATTCGCCGCTTCGCGATGGGAGCCGGTGCGGCAGAGCGCATCTCCGAGCCGCGTGAACCAGCGCGCCCGAGCGGATGTCTCGGAACAAGCTGCCGCCGCGGCTGGGCAGAGTTCGATCAAAGCGTCGTCCTGGCCGGCCCGTTCGAAGAGGTTGGCGAGCGGCTCAGCCACGTGGGGTTGCGGGCCGATCTCGTCCAGGGCGGGCCGCAAGCTGGCGATGGCGCCGTCCAGGTCGTCGAGCTCGGTCGCGCGCAGATTCGCAATCTGCAATCGCAGCGAGGTGCAGAGCGCGCTCCGCTCTGGTTCGTCAACTTCCCGCAGTGCAGTCAGCCGATCTTCGAGCAGCCGGACGACCGCCGAAGGTTCGCCGTGTCGCGTCCAATGCTCGATCAAGAAATCGGCTGCGCCCGAGTGCGTCGGGTCGAGCTCGAGCGCCCGTTTGAAGTGCTCGAATGCCCGCTCGCGGTCGTCGAGCACGTCCTTGCAGAGGGCGCCCGCTCGGCTGCGCAGCGTCAGCTCGCGTCCCGGCTCGGGACCCGTCGCGCTCTCGGCCTCCAGGGCCGTGACCAGGTCGTCGATGCGCCCCTCTTGCTCGTAGAGGTCGGCCAGTGCACGCCACCAGTCGCCTCGTTCCGGCGCGATCGTGGTAGCGGCCTCGAACTGATCGGTTGCGCGGGGCAGATTTCCCAACCGGTCGCGGTAGAGAAAGCCGAGGCGTTCGTAGATGGCGGCGTCGGCTTCGCTGTCGTCGAGTTCCAGCGACGCTTCGAGGTGCCTACGCAGGCCGTCCCAATCACAGCGGCGCTCGAGCAGGGCCTCGAGCCGAAGTGACGCCTGGGAGCGTAGAGATTCGTCGCGGGCCGACGCGCCCAGCAGTTGAAACAACTCGGCGGCTTCCTCGGGGCGATCGAGGCGCTCCTCGAGCAACACGGCTCGTTCGTAGCGAGCGCCGTCCCGCAGCTCCTGAACTGAGGTCGATTCGATCCGCTCCGCCAGGAACTCGGCGAGCGGCGCCGGGTCAGAGCTGGCTCGCAGCGCTTTCTCGAGGCCGTTGCAGGCAGTTTCCGAATCGGGATCTCGATCGCGGATCTCGCGGAATACCTCCGCGGCTTCGTCGCAGCGATCGAGATATTCGAGCAGGATGTCGGCGCGGCGCAGGGCAAGGGCGTGCGTTTCCGAAAGCGTTGGATCCAGGCTCGCTATCCGTTCACCCAGATGAAGCGCGAGCTCCTCGAATCGCGCGGTGCGTTCGAGTAGGGCGGCGAGGCGATCATCGACGTCCAGTGGCGCGTCTGCTTCCGCCGCCAAGCACCCCAGCGTTTCGATCGCAGCGTCGAGGTTTCCCAACCGATCGGCCTGCAACCGGGCAAGGCCGTCGAGACACTCGACGCGTCCGGGCGGAGTCAGCAGCCTCGCTAGCCGCTGCCAGGTGGAGGCGAGGTCATCGAGCTTCCCCTCGCGCTCGAACAAAGCTGCCAGTGCTTCGAGAGAAGCGGTGTCTCCGGGATCGCCCTCCAGCGCGCTTTCGTATGCGGCAACCGCTTGGTCTGATCGGCCGTGATCGGCGTGCAGCGCCCCGAGCTGTCGGCGGAGCTCCGCGCGTTCGGCGTCCTCCACGAGCGGGTCGAGGCGCTCCAGATCCGCCACCACCTCGCTGTCCTGTCCCAGCCGCTTGCGCAGCTGCGCCGAGGTCATCCAACACTGGGGATCATCGGGAGCGGTGGCGATCCACTGTTGTACCCACTGCAGGGCGTCCTCGAGCTGGTCTCGAGCTTCGAGGCGCGGCACCAACTCGGCAATCAAGCAGCTCAATCGGCTCGGGTCGCGGGTGACCTCGGCTTCCCTTTGGTACGCAGCCAGCACCGCGTCGTCGTCGCCGCTCGTAGCGGCGACGTGCTGCAGTCCGCGCAGGGCCGTCGCCGAATCGGGCTCGATCTCGAGAGCCTCCTCCAATAGGGCAACCGCCTGGGTTGCATCCTCGAAGTGGTCGTTGAGCAGGGTCGCAAGCGAGCAAAGGTGTCCCGGGCGCTCACTGGGAGGCGCGCTCGCAGTCGTCGATTCCAAGAAGGAGCGAAGAGCGTCCCAGTCCTCGGCCTTGCGATACGAGCGGTCCAGCGCAGAGGCGACGCCCGGCGTGGAGGGATCCATCTCGAAGGCGCGTCGGTAGGCGTCGCCGGCCGCGGCGACATCGTCCAGGCGCTCCTCGAGGATCGATGCCAGCTCGAACAGGATGATCGCCCGTGACGGCGCGTCGAGCGTGGTGACAGCTGCTCGTTGCTCGAGCATCTCTACCAGCTCTTCGTCTCGGCCGAGGCGGGTCAACACGTCGGCCAGGGCTTCGGTCACGAGGGTGTCGCCGGGAGAGAGCTCGAAGGCCGCGGTCAACTCCTCGCGCGCTCGCTCGGGATCGCCACGGTCGCAGTGAAGCGTGGCCAGCTCGAGCAACAGCGAGGTGGGCACGGGGTCTTCGGTGAGCTCGGCTAGCTGCTCCAGCTGGGCGACGAGGGTGTCGTCATCCCCTTTTTCGCGGGCCGTGTCCGCGAGCGCCTCGGCGGCGGCTCGGCTGTGCGGATCCAGCTCGGCGGCGCGCTCGAACCAGAGCTGGGCAGCTTGTGGATTGGAGAGCTGGCGCGATTGAACCTGTCCGGTTTCCAGCGCAATTTCGGCGCGCTGAGACGGCTCGGAGGCCAGCTCGAAGCGGCGCTCCTGGAGGTCAGCGAACAATGCCCACTTGGAATCGGCCCGCGCCTGGGCTGCGACGGCCTCGAGGGCGTCCGCGTTGTTGGGGTCGTCTGTCAGTGCGCGCCGGTAGTACTCCACGGCCTGCCCCGACTGGCCTGTCGCAGTTTCCGCGAGCTGGGCGCGCGCGATCAGCGCCCCGGCCCGAGCCGGCCCGCGCAACAGTTCGATGGCGCGATCCCAGGCGGCGATGGCCGAACCGGCTGCTCCGGCGGCCTGGTGGATGCGCGCAGATCCCTGGAGTGCCTCGACCTGGTCGGGATCCTCGGCGAGCGCGCGCTCGAAGTTGGCCAAGGCCTCCTGTGGCTCGTCCAGCTGGTCGAGCCAGATCGAACCCATCTCGGTCAGCAGACGCGCCCGATCGACGGGGCGCAGCGGCAGCGCCGACTCGGCCTCCGCGATCTGCAGCGCGACCTCCCACTGGCCCTGAGCGCTGTGCAAGCGGCGCAGGCGCTCGAGCGCGGGTCGAAACTGGGGATCGGCGCGCACCGCCTCTCGATACGAGGCGGCCGCGAGCTCGGGATTGCGGCGGCGATCCTGGTGCACTTCACCGACGCGGTAGTGAATCGCGGCGAGCTCGCCAGGTTGATCTGCGATGTCGTTGGCGGCCAGTCGCCCCTCGTAGACCTCGATCAGGGCATCCCACTCGCCTGCGAGAAACAGATCCTCTTCTAGCTCCTGGAAGGCGCGGCGATTGTTCGGGTCGGCCAGAAATTGCTGTCGCTCGCGATCGAGCGTCGTCGTCACGGAATCTCCCGCCTGGATCGTTGAATGGCCCACCGGCTCTTTCGGCCGTCAGGGGCGCGATCTTGACGGGAATCAGTTGCGCCAGATTCGAATTTTTATAAGATTTTTCGATAGCTTAGAGAGTCGGGTCGCCAGTTCGGGAAAGTGCAGCCGCGCCTCCGCGGTCGATCGAAGGGCCGGACCTGCGACCGGGACGAGGAGGCCCGTGACTCCGTTCTGCGAACGCCGCTGCCCTGCTGCGGCGCAAGGAATTTTCTCGGTGATCCGCCGGCTGGGCCGGGGGCCCCGATGTGGGGAGAACCGGTGAGCGAGGCGAGTTGGCCGGGGTCGAAGGGCTCCGACCCCATCCGAGTCGACGCCGAGGTGATTCGAAACGCGGCGGAGGGTGGCGCCTGCATCCGCCTCGCCTTGGAGGTTCCGGGCTGGCCGGGCTTCGAACCGGGTCAGTTCGCGATGCTCTCGCCGGGGCCTCGGGCCGCTGCCGCTCGTAGTGACCCGCTGCTGCCGCGGCCCATGGCCGTCTTCCGCACGCGTGTAGAGAACGGCAGATCCGTGGTGGAGATTCTGTACAAGGTCGTCGGGAGGGGAACCGCGCTGCTCTCCGAGGCGATGCCCGGCCAGCGCGTCGGGATCGTTGGGCCCCTGGGTCGCGCGTTCCCCGCGCCCGGCCCGCAGGAGCGCGTCATCGTTGTCGCGGGTGGCACCGGGATCGCCTCGGTCTTCGAGCTGTGTGCAAGGCTCGCGCGTTCCCAGCACGTCGAAGTGCTGCTCGGGGCCCGCAACGCCGCCGACTTGATGGCAGTTCGCGACTTCGAGGCGTTGGATCTGCCCATCTCGATCGCGACCGACGATGGCAGCAACGGACAGGTGGGGCTAGTGACGGATCTCCTGGAGGCCGCGCTCGAACGATTCGGCACGGAAGATCACAGCGCACCGGGGCCTGACGCAGCGCCGATGCGGCTTCGAGTGTTTAGCTGCGGTCCGACGGCAATGATGCGACGCTGCGCCCAAATCGCCACGGAGGCCGGGGTCCCCTGCGTCGTCGCCCTGGAGAACGCCATGGCGTGTGGCTTCGGAGTCTGCCTTGGCTGTGCGGCGCCGTTGAAGCGGGGAGGATACGCGCTGGTGTGTCGAGAGGGTCCTGCATTCGACGCGGGGGCGATCGACTGGGAGCGAATGCCATGACCCGGTCCGAGGCCGTCGACAGCGCGGTCAATCTAGGAGGGATCGAGCTGCGAAACCCCGTGCTGACGGCATCGGGAACCTTCGGCTACGGGACCGAGTTCGCGCCTTTCCTGGACCTGCGTCGCCTCGGCGGCTTCGTCGCCAAGAGCCTTACCCTCGAGCCCCGAGTGGGAAACCCGCCGCCTCGCATCGCGGAGGCTCCCTCCGGAATGCTCAACGCGATCAGCCTCGAGAACGTGGGCGTCGAGGCCTTCATCCGCGAGAAGCTCCCGGCCATTCCGGAGGGCGTCACGATCATTGCCAGCGTCTTCGAGACCGATGTCGATCGCTACGCCGAGGTGTGCAATCGACTCACCGGGGTTCCGCGGATCGCGGGGTTGGAACTCAACGCTTCCTGCCCTCACGTCAAGAGCGGCGGGATCGAGTTCGGACAGGATCCGCAGATTCTTGGCGCACTCGTGCGCGCCGCGCGCCGCGCCACGACGCTGCCGCTGCTCGTGAAGCTCTCGCCCAACGTCACTCACATTGGCGAGATGGCTCGGGTCTGCGAGGGCGAGGGGGCAAACGGGGTTTCGCTGATCAACGCCGTCCAGGCCCTAGAAGTGAATCCCGAGACTCGTCGTCCGGTTCTCGCGAATGGCCTGGGAGGGCTGTCCGGCCCGGCGATCCGACCCATCGCCCTGCGCATGGTGTGGCAGGCATCTCAGGCCGTGACGATCCCGATCTGCGGGATCGGGGGCATCGAGAGCGCCGAGGACGCTGTCAAGTTCCTGCTCTGCGGAGCGACCGCTGTCCAGGTGGGTACCAGCAACTATCTCCAGCCGGCCGTGGCGGGCGACGTGGCGGACGGAATTGCGTCTTTCGCCGAGCGTCAGGGCCTCGCCCGAGTGTCGGATTTGGTGGGAGCGCTGGAGCTTCCGCAGCGCTGACCCCGGATTGCCGCGGCTCGACTATTTGGTTATGTTCCGCGGGCTTACACGTGTTGCAGTGGGTCGTGTTGCCCCCGCTTGGACCCTGAGACGTCGTCTGGGCGAGGGCTCCGCAGGTCGCTTGGCCAGTTGGCTGGCGGGCATGGGGGCACGGCCCGGTTGGGTGTCGTCGAAAGTGGGCTGTAAGTCCGCTTTTTTTGTTTGTGGAACCGGAAGCGAAGAGTGTATCGGGACATCCCGGAGGAGCTGCGAGCATTGATCGAACCGGTCGTAGACGACGCGGGCTTCGAGCTCGTGGACGTGTCGCTCGCCCGAGGCGGCAAGCCTTGGATGTTGCGCGTGACGATCGACACGCCACAGGGGGACGGTCGGGTGCCGATCGACGGCTGTGCGGCGATTTCGAGAGAGATCGGCTCCCAGCTCGACGTCGCGGATGCGATCGATTCCAACTACCGCCTCGAGGTGTCTTCACCGGGTCTCAACCGGCCGCTCGCGAGGGAGAAGGATTTCGAGGCGGCCCGCGGCTGCGAGGTGCAGATCGAGACGCGTCAACCGGTAGATGGACAGAAGCGGTTTCGAGGCCGGCTAGTCGGATTCGAAAATCAGGTGGCCGTGGTCGAGATGAACGGCCGCGAGGTGGAGCTCCCCTTCCTCCACGTCGCCAAGGCCAACACGGTCTACCAGTTCAGTCGAGCCGATTTCATCGGTCGAGCCGGCTGAGTCCGAAAGCGAAAGGATCGAAGACATGGTGCAAGGACTCGGTCTGAAGCGAGAGATTGATCAAATTGCCCGAGACAAGGGCATCGATCCGAACGAGATCATCGGCGCCCTCGAAGAGGCGATGAAGCAAGCCGCGCGGCGCGAGCAGGGCCAGGACATCGAGATCGACGCCAAGTACAACGACGAACTCGGAGAGGTCGAGCTGTTCGAGTTCCGGGACGTGGTCGAGACGGTGACCAACAAGCTCACCGAAGTCGATCTCCAATCGGCGCGGGAGTTCGATCCCGAAGCCGAGGTCGGAGACGAAATCGGCGTCAAGATGGATACGTCCGGCTTCGGCAGGATCCTCGCCCAGACCGCCAAGCAGGTGATCATCCAGCGCATCCGCGAAGCGGAGCGAGAGAACGTCTACGAAGAGTACCAGGACCGGAAGGGAGAGATCGTCAACGGAATCGTTCGCCGCTTCGAAAAGGGCGCGATCATCGTCGATCTGGGGAGAACCGAGGCCGTGCTGCCCATGAAGGAGCAGGTGCCCCGGGAGAACTATCGGCCCAACGATCGCCTTCGCGCCTATGTGATCGACGTGAACAAGGCCGCCAAGGGATCTCAGGTCGTCTTGTCTCGCACCTGCATCGAGATGCTGACGAAGCTCTTCGAGCAGGAAGTGCCAGAAATGTACGAGGGAATCGTGCGGATCGAGTCTGCGGCTCGCGAGCCCGGCGGGCGCTCGAAGATCGCCGTCGTGTCGAGAGATAGCGATGTCGATCCCGTTGGTGCCTGTGTGGGTATGAAGGGCAGCCGGGTTCAATCCGTGGTGCAAGAGCTGCGCGGAGAGCGAATCGACATCGTTCCCTGGAGCCCGGACCCCGCGCGATACGTCTGCAGCTCGTTGTCTCCGGCCCAGGTGTCGAAGGTGATCATCGACGATACCGAGGGCTCGATGGATGTGATCGTCCCCGACGATCAGCTGTCCCTCGCCATTGGCCGGAAGGGCCAGAACGTACGTCTCGCCGTTCAGCTCACCGGCTGGCGGATCGACATCAAGAGTGAGTCGAAGATGCGCGAGCTGGCCCATTGGCTCTCGGAGGCGGTCTCCATTGTCGAGGGCTGCGGCGATCCCGAGGCCGAGCTGTTGCTCCAGCAAGGGATCACGTCACTGGAAGATCTGGGTGAGTGCGATGCCGAGCTGCTCTCGTCGCTGCCCGGGATCGACGAAGCGGGCGCGGCCGCCATCCGGCAGCGCGCCGTGGAGCTGGCAGTCGTCAAGGCTGAAGAAGAAGCCCAGCGCCTCGAAGAGGAGCGTCTGGAGGCCGAGCGAGCCGCAGCCGAGGCGGCCGAAGAAGCGGCAGCGGCAGAGGCGGCAGCGGCGGAGGCGGCCCCGGCGGCGGAAGAGTCCACCCCCGATGGCACCGCGTCGGGAGCCGATGAGGAAGCTCCAGCAACAGCCACGAGCTAGGTACGACAGCGAAGCAGCGGGGCAGCGCGCAGCTGCGGAAAGCAGAATTCAAGGGGCGCATGGCAGGAATCAGGGCATACAAGCTGGCGGAAGAGTTCGGGATCGATCGCTCCGAGTTCGTCGAGAAGGCGGCAGCGGTCGGCGTCGTGCTCAAGAGCGCGATGGCCACCGTTGGCGAAGAAGACGTGGATCTTCTGCGCAAGAAACTCGGCAGAGCTTCCAAGAAGCTCGTCACCGAGTCGCGACTCGCGTCCAAGGGGGGCGCGGTCATTCGGCGGCGCAAGCGGGCCGAGCCGCCGCCGAAGGAAGCTCCCGCTTCCGAGGTGGTTGTCGCTGAGCCCGTCGCAGTCCAACCGACCCCGGACCCCGAGCTCCCGGTGGAAGAGCCCGCGCCCGAGCCGGGTCTGGACCCCGTTCCGGAGCCGGTTCCGGAGCAACCCGCACCGATCGCCCCGACCGCCGAGTCCACGGCGCGAGCCGCTGCCGCTCCGGCCGCCGCCACCGCGCGCGAGAAGGATCGATCTGCAGCGGATCCAAAGACTGGGCGGCAGCGCAAGCTGGTGCGAGAGGTGGTCAATCTCCAGGAGCAGGAGCGTCTTGCGCGTCAAGCGATCGGGCGCAGCCCGCTGCGGCGGACCGTTCCGATCGATCCGCGATCCGTCACTTCACCGCGCCGGCGCCGCCGCGACGCGCCGGCTGCCAAGAGGCCGGCCGCCGCGGCCGCCAAAGAGGCTCCGCGGGTCGTACGTATCGAAGGTTCCGTCACGGTGGGTGAGCTGGCCCGCCTGCTGGGCGCCAAGGCACCCGAGGTGCAGCGAAAGCTGATGGCGCTGGGCACGATGGTGTCCATCAACAACTCCATCGATCTGGAAACGGCTACGAAGGTCTCAGCAGAGTTTGGCTACGGGGTCGAAGACGTCGGCTTTCGCGAAGCGGAATTTCTCGATGATTCAGCCGCCGCAGCTGGCGCCGAGACGAAGGAGCCGCGCCCGCCGGTGATCACCGTGATGGGCCATGTCGACCACGGCAAGACCACGCTGCTCGATGCACTACGCCAAACCAATGTCGTCGAAGGAGAGGCGGGAGGGATCACTCAACACATCGGTGCCTATCAAGTCGAGATCGATGGCAAGACGCTGACGTTCATCGACACCCCCGGTCACGCCGCGTTCACGGAGATGCGCGCGCGGGGAGCCAAGGTCACCGACATCGTGATTCTCGTGATCGCTGCCACCGAGGGCATCATGCCCCAGACGATCGAAGCGATCGAGCACTCCAAAGCTGCTGGCGTTCCCATCGTGGTCGCCGTCAACAAATGCGACCTGCCGGGAGCCAACTCCCAGCAGGCGCGGCAGCGGCTCATGGAACACGGCCTGGTGCCAGAGGATTTCGGCGGAGAAACGATCTGTGTCGACGTCTCGGCGACTCAGAAGACTGGGCTCGACAAGCTCTTGGAGATGGTCGTGCTGCAGTCGGAGCTGCTCGAACTCACCGCCGACCCGAAACGTCGGGCCGCGGGCGTCGTGATCGAGTCGCTCCTCGACAAGGGGCGTGGCCCCGTCGCCACCGTCCTGATTCAGCAGGGCACGCTCCAGCGCGGTGATAGCTTCGTGGTTGGCACCTGCAGCGGGCGAGTTCGAGCCCTGGAGAGCGAGAGTGGTGAACGCTTGAAGTCCGCGGGCCCCTCGACGCCCGTTCGGTTGATCGGTTTGTCCGGCGTGCCCGAAGCCGGCCAGATGCTGAATGCCGTCGAGAACGAGCGGGTCGGCAAGCAGATCATCGAGCATCGGCTGAGCGAGCAGCGC
>CAXMOC010000191.1:0-2104 GCA_964194865.1 uncultured Opitutales bacterium
CTGTCGCGCGGCTGACAAGAGTTCGTCAAGCGAGACGTTTGCGGAGGGCAGGGGCCAAGTCGCCGCGGCTTTCGACGGAGATGTCGTCAAGCCCCAGCCAACGCGCCATCGACGTCAGCTGCGGTGCGACTTCGGACGCGATGTGATCGATGTCTTGGTCGGGCTCGCAATGTGCGGCTCGAACGAGCAAGCGCCCCGACTTGCGATCCGACTTGAGATCGAGGCGGGCCACCAGCTCGTCGCCAAGGAGAAACGGGAGCACATAGTAGCCGTAAACGCGGTCCTTCTCTGGGACATAAATCTCGATGGTGTAGCGGAAGCCGAACAGGCGCTCCGTGCGGTTACGTTCCCAGATCAACGAGTCGAACGGCGACAGCAACGCGCGAGCATCGATCGTGCGCGGGTGGCGCGCTTCCGGGTCGATGTAAGCCTCGTCGTTCCAGCCAGCGACCTCGACCTGATTCAAGGCGCCTGATGCGGCCAACTCCTTGAGTGCGGCGCGCGACTTCGTGATCGGGAGGCGGTAGTAGTCGGCGAGGTCCTGAGCCGTAGCGACACCGTGCGACCGGGCAGAGAGGAGGAGCAGGAGGCGTAAAGCTTCGTTCTCGTCCGGGGCGTCCGCCTCGAGGTACTCGTGGGAGATCACCCGCTCGGGGAGATCATAGAGGCGCGTAAATCCGCGCCGTCCGGCTGTCGTAATGGCGCCGCGCGCGAAGTGCCATTCGAGCGCGAATTTCCCCATGCCCCAGCTCCACCAGTTACCGCGACGGCGCTGGGGGTCATCTAGATCGGAGACCGCGAGGGGCCCGTTTCGCTGGACCTCGTCCAGTACTCCGTTTACGTACTTGGGATGCTCAGCGGCGACGTCAGCCATGCGATGGACCCGTTCAGAGCCAGCCATCCGATGGCGGAACAGCGGGTAGTGCTCGACTGGAATCAGCGAAGCTGCGTGCCCCCAGTACTCGAAGAGCTTTCGGTCACTGTAGGCGTAGTCGTCGAGCCGCTGGCGATCGTACGGCCCAAGGCGCGAGAAGATCGGCAGGTAGTGTGAGCGAACAAGCACATTCACTGAGTCGAGCTGGAGGAGCCCAATACGCTGCAGTACGCGCCGCAAGTGTGACGCGTTCACGGCGCCCTTGGGTGGGCGATCGGCAAACCCCTGCGCCGCGAGGGCGATGCGGCGGGCATGTGGAAGAGAGAGGCGCCTCGGACGCGACGTCATGGCGGTCATTATAGGCAGCCGACGAGCGGAGCACGCCCCGGCAATGTCGCTGGCTCAGAGAACGAGGATCACTTTCTCTCGGCCTCGACGAAGGTCGCCGATCGCTAGGTAAGCGCGGCTCGTTCCTCTTCGTAGCTCGGGTAGGATGCCTTCAGCACCGCGCTGTTCAAGAGAGTCGTGGCCACGACTCGGTCGCTTGCTGCTTCACGCACCGAAGTTCGAACCCACGACGTCTCTGCCCGCCGGCTCTCGCTCAGCGCGACGATCTGGCGTTCGAGCAGGTACTCCTCTCCGACGAAGAGAGGGCCGTCAAGCAGGCGGATCTCCTGGTTCACGAAAAGTCCGACGGCCGGTCGGCGCACCGGAAACCGAGCCACGCCGGACGTGTACTGCGTGAGCACGCTGATCATCTCGAACGGAATGATCGGTCGTCCCCAGGGTGACGCGGCGCCACCCTCCGCGGTGTAGTACTTACACGGTTCGGTGATCACCGCCAGCTTCTGTTCGAGCGTGAAAGGATAGAGGCTCCCCATGTGCTGGTCGAAGGTCATGGTTACGCGCTCGGTCTCCGCACCCTTCATGCCAACGCTCATGTCGCGCAGGATCACCAGTGAGTCGGCAGGTCTCAGCCGCCCCAACAGCCCGTCGAGTTCGGTCTCCGGATGATCGGGGCCGATTGAAAGGCTGGCGGAGAGCACCGGCGTGCCATCTCGCTTCTGCATGCCAGCCTGGACCAGCGATGATCCGTCACGCGCTACCTCTGCCCAGGCCTGGACCTCTTCTCCCTCCACGCAGGCGTTCTGGTAGTGAGAAGAGATGCAGCCGCGTTCGTGCCAGGCGTCGCCGAAGAGCTCGTGACCTAGCGGGACGAGCTGGCTGAAG
>CAXMOC010000192.1:0-10754 GCA_964194865.1 uncultured Opitutales bacterium
GTGATCGTGCACCGCTACCCCACCATCGAGGCCTATCTGGAGCGTTTCGGGGCCTACCACCTCTCCCGGGGGGCGATCTTGCGGCGGCGTTTCTCGCAAGTTTCCGGTCGGCGGGCTTTTCGGGCGGTGGTGTTGAACTTCGACGGCCGTTCTGCCGATCAGATCACCTTGATCGAAGTGGGAGATGGTCGCGTCGTAGCCGTGATTGCCGACTGCCCCGCCGAGGTGCTCGACGCCTACGAGGGCTGGTTCGAAGCGGCCTTGACCTCTCTCGAAATCTGGCCCGAGCCGAAGTGAGCGTGTTCCATGCGACAGTTGATCATGTTGGTGATCGTGTTACCGATCGTTGCGAGCGCGCTGTTCTACGGCATGCGCAATTTCTCAGGAGAAGTTGCAACCCTGTACACGATGGACTCCAGCGGGCGTACCTTCGAGACCCAGTTGTGGGTCGTCGACGAGGGCCACAAGGTCTGGATCCGTTCGTTGCGGCCGACCAACCCCTGGCTCGACCGCTTGATCGATCAGCCCATGGTCAAGCTGCAGCGAGGTGATGTTCTCGCCGAATACAGTGCTTCCCCGGTGACCCACCGGCGCTCGCGCGTCAACTCGCTGATCGCGGCACGCTACGGCTGGGCCGACTGGCTGCTCTCCACTATCGAGGACCGCAGCGAGGCGGTGCCGATCTATCTCGATCCGTTCAGCTGAGCGGGCGCCCGATCGCAACTTTCTGAGCGTCACCTCCCCACCCCCTACCGCGCGAAGATTGGGTGGTTGCTGGCTACAGGTGTTTGGAGAAGAAGCTCAGCATGCGCTGCCAGGAATCCTCGGCGGCGTCTTCGTCGTAGGCGGCGTGGAGCGGGCCGGCACGCATCAGGCCCTTCAGCGGACCTCCACCGTGGTCGTTCATGTAGGAGTGGCCCACGTCGGGATAGACCTTCACGTCGTGCGGGACGCCTAGCGATTGCAGGTGTTCTTCCATCCGGCGCCCCTGGGCGGCGAACGACTTGTCGAGCTCTCCGAAGCCGGCCACGACGGGGCACACCTGGCGCAGCGCCTCGGCATCGGATGGGGTGTCGCCGTAGTAGGGCGCTGCAACCTGGACCCCGCCGCGCGCCGCGAAGAAGATTGCGAAGCCTCCACCCATACAGAAGCCGGTGACGCCGATTCGTTCGCCGTTGATCTCGGGGAGTTCGGACAAGAACCGACGCGACGATTCGAGCCGCTCGAAGGCCGCCCCCTCCCGGCGCAGGAGGTCGCGCAGCGTGCGCACCACGCACAGAACGGGCGCTCCCGCGCCATCGAAGAGAGCCGGTGCCAGCGCCGCGTAGCCCGACGCGGCGAAGCGTCGCGCAATTCGGCGGATGTCTCGTGAGAACCCGAAGATGTCGTGGATCGCAATGACCGCCGGCCAGCCGCCTTCGGGTGGGGCTCCTTCGGGTACGGCGAGCAGGCTGCGCATCTTGGCGCCGCCTGCGAGGGGAACGGTCTCGAGTCGGTCGTCGGCCATGTCGCCATTCTACCTCCCTGTCCAGCTACCGGGCGTCGGAACCTCATGACAGCGGAACTTCCCCGCTCAGGAATTTCCCTAGACTCGGCGGCGTGGACACCGCGACCCAGGCCCTGCTCGGCGCCGTGGTTGGCCAGGCGGCCTACAGCCACCGCCTCGGACGACGCGCCGTGGCCTGGGGGGCCGTCGGCGGGCTGCTGCCCGATCTCGACGTGCTCGCCGTCGCCACCCACGGACCGTTCGGCGAGTTTCTCTACCACCGCGGCTTTACCCACGCGCTGTGGTTTGGTCCGGTCGTGGGCCCCGCTCTTGGCTGGCTGGTGTGGCGAGCCTATGCGCGCCGCCGCGGCAAGGCTCACCGGGTGCCGCCCCCGGGCCGACTCGATCCGGGTGACCCCACACAGCTGTCTGCCTGGATCGGTCTGTTCACCCTGGCGTTGTTCACGCACCCCTTGATCGACGTCTTCACCGCCTATGGCACCCAGCTGCTGGCTCCGTTCTCGCTCGAACGCTTCGCGATCAACAGCGTTGGAATCATCGACCCCACCTACTCAGGGATCTTGATCGCGGCGTTGCTGGCGGGCTGGGGGCTGCGCCGAAACACGCGACGGGCGCGCTTGGTAGCAACCGTCGCCCTCGCGCTCTCCTGGGGATATCTCGGCTATGGCTGGCTGCTCAACGAGCAAGCGCGCGCTGACGTGACCGCGCGTCTGCAGGCGCAGGGCGTCACCCCTCAACGCGTGAACGTGTACCCGACGCTGCTACAGCCCTACCTGCGGCGCGTGGTGGTGCGAGCGGACGGCGAAATCTGGGTGGGGCTCTACTCGCCGTTTCGCGCCGAGGGCCCCGTCTGGGAGCGGTTTCGGCCGGAGCCCGCCGAACCTTGGCTCGACAAGCTGCTGGCGACCCGAGAGGGTGCGATCTTCGCCTGGTTCGCCATGGGAGAGGTCGCTGCCCGAGTGCAGCACGAGGGGGGAAGCGTCACCGTCGAGCTCGACGACCTGCGCTACGGCGTGCCGGGAATCCCCGAGCGCGGCCTGTGGGGCATTCGGGGAGTCTTCGATCGGACGGGGCGGCTGCTGGGCCCCGTCCGCCGCATCGGAATGGCACGACCCTCCATTCCACTGGGAGCTCTGTGGCGCGCAACCTGGGGCGATTTCAGCGGGCTAGTGGCGACGCGCCCCTCGAGGTTCTAGGAGAGGACGCTCGAGCGGCAACTCTCGCGCGCTTCCGACGGTGGGTTGCCACCCCGCTGGTCGTGACTACCCTCTACCGAAGTGGGGGCGATCGGTTTCGACGGGTGGTCGAAGTCGAGCGCTGCGTGTCGACATCGTCACAGCTGTCGTTAAACAGGTGGCAAGTTGGTGATTACAATTGCCGACAATAACTACGCCATCGCTGCCTAGCTGAAACTAGCGTAGCGACACCCGTCCGTGACGCCTTCTAGCGGGTCGCGGGTGTCATAAGAGGGCTGGCTTCCGGAACGCTGCTCCTACGAGCCGGAGGTGAGAACAACTGGAGCTGGGTTCGGGTTGCCCTGGTTCCGAGGCGGCCCGGTCCGAGATGATTCGGGGCCTACACACGTAGACGCGCTCGTTGGAAGCCATGCGGACGCGGGTTCGATTCCCGCCGCCTCCACCAATCGCTTCGGGACTTCGCGATGAACCGATCGAATCGGTCCAAAGATCCGCCGGATCCGGTCGATGCCTACCGGGAGGGCGTCGATCGCAGTCTGATCGAGAAGAATCTGGAGCTGAGTGTCGAAGAGCGATTCCTTCAGCTGATGGAGCTGCAGCGGTTCGCAGCGGAGCTTCGTCGCGCCGGAGAGCGGGCGCGCGGCACGTGATCGACTTTCCCGGTCTGTTGCGAGCCCTTTCGGATGCCGGGATCCGATTCATCATCGTAGGCGGGGCGGCGGCGACCGCACATGGCTCGACTCGCCTCACCCAGGACCTCGACGTGGTGTATGCGCGAGACCGCGACAACCTGGAGCGGCTGGTCCGGGCATTGACTCCCCACGAGCCCTACCTCCGCGGCGCACCGCCCGACCTGCCGTTTCGCTTCGACGCCGAGACGCTGGAGCGCGGTCTCAACTTCACGCTGACCTCGAAGCTGGGAGATATCGACCTGCTCGGGGAGATCATCGGCGGAGGCGGTTACGACGACCTCGCGACGCACACGATCGAAATCGAGTTGTTCGGCGTGAGATGTCGCTGCCTCGGCCTGCGAAAACTGATCGAAGTGAAACGCGCCGCTGGACGGCCGAAGGACCTGGAGGTACTCGCTGAGCTCGAAGCGATCCTGGAACGAGAGGAAAGCTAGCGAGCCGTCCTGTGGCGATGCTGCCGGATTTGGCTAAGCGGGGTTCACGCTGGGGTCGCGTGGGGGGTGCTTGGGAGGCGCACCCGATATCCGAAGTTCGCTCTTTGCCGTGGCGCTGCCTGTGCCCGTCGGCGAGTCTCCGGCAAGAGGCTGAACCCAGCTTCAAGGTCTGCGCTACCCTCCCGGAACCATGAGCGACCGGCTCACCATCGGGGAACTCGCAAGGACGGCGGGCGTACCCGCCTCAACGATCCGCTACTACGAGCGGACCGGGCTCGTTCGGCGACCGCCTCGCAGCGCGTCGAACTACCGCCTTTACGGTGAGGAGGACGTGTACCGGGTGCGGTTCATCCGGGCTGCCCAAGCCACGGGGTTCACCCTCGACGACGTGGCCGAGCTTCTCAAGCGATCGACCTGTCGCAGAGTCCAGCGGCGCATCGAGGAGCGACTGGAAGAAGTGTCGGCGCGGATGAAGGATCTGCGCCACGTTCAGCGAGTTCTCAAGGTGGCGCTCACGACCTGCCAGGAGCACGAGCCGACCGGACGCTGCGGCGTCATCGACACCCTGAGCGCCTCCGCACGCGCCAAGCACCCGTAGCCAGGGCACTTTTCCATTGCCCTTGACCTTGAACCTGGGTTCAGGCTCTACCTTCTGGAACAGGAGGAGAGCGTGTCATGAATGAGGGAAGAACTGCGAAGCCGGTAGGCCGCGTGCTCAGGTTGCTGATGGGCACTGCGCTGACGATCCATGCGGCACAACACATGATCTCGGGAGATACGACACTGAACCTGCAAGCGGCGGGGATCGTGTTGGGACTGCTTCTGCTTTATTCGGTGGTTCATTTGGCGATTTCCAGATTTGTTCCGTCTATCAACGCATGGATTGGCGCGGTGATCGCTCTAGCGCCCGCCATCTTGATCTTCGCACTCCTCGATCCCTCCCTGCGGTTCTCCTTGGTGTTGTTCATTGGAGTTTCTCTGGTGGTGACGGCGATCCGCGCGGACGGCGGCTGTGAGGTCATGACGTTGCCGGGAATGTTGATGGGCAAGAGGACGCATCTGGTTTGTATCGTGTTCTCGCCGCTGGACTGGATTGAGGATAAAATCACTGGGCGTATCTCGACCGCGAAGGGCGATACTTCTTGGCGGGGGGACGAGCGCGCGTGAGCGAATCCGATATCACGGTGACTCGGGATTTCGTTCGTGATCGCAAAGCGTCCTCCTTGCTCTGGGGGTTGCCCGCACTGTTGATGATCGCGACTGGCCCGCTTGACTTCAGTCCCGAGCTGCACGGGTCGATCTGGGCCTCATCCCTAACCGTCTTCGGTTTCGGATGCCTCGCAAACGCGCGCCGCTGCGGCCGCCTTCACTGCTTTTTCACTGGCCCCTTCTTCCTGGCGATGGCCCTGGTCTCACTGGTGCATGGCTTCGGCGTGATCTCGCTCGGCGGCGGCGGATGGGGTTGGATCGGCTGGACCACTCTGGTTGGGGCGTGCGCCCTCACGATCCTGCCGGAACGGATCTGGGGCCGCTACGCAGGTGGCGATCGGGAGTCCGATGGCGCGCACTGCGGATGAGCTATAGGAGGCCGTGCCCATGAAGAAGGAAACGCTCGCGACTGGTGGAGTCCTCGGGCTCTCATTCCTGATTGCTTCGTGTTGCATTGGGCCGACGCTGTTTCTTATGCTTGGCGTGTCCGTGGGTGCGTTGGGCGTGTTCTCCGTGTTGGAACCGTATCAGCCCTATTTCATTGGCGCGGGTGTGCTGGCGTTGGGTTTTGCTGGGCACCGGATTTTCCGGCCCGCCGAGCTGGCCACCGACGCAGATGGCGCATGTGCCCGGACTCGCGAAGCCGCCGGTTCACGCGCAGGTTCTTCATCATGGCCGTGGGGCTCTTCGCGGTCGCGGCTGCCTATCCTTACGTTCTCAACACGTTTCTGTAGGAGACTCCAATGACACGACGCCTCGCATCCGTAGCCTTGGCGCTCGCTGTCCTCTGGGCGGCCCCGGCCTTCCCGGAGCAAGATGCGACGCAGACGCAAGTCTTCGCTGTGGAAGGGATGACCTGCGCTCTGTGTGGCAAGGCCATCTCGAAGTCCCTGCGCGAAGTCGAGGGCGTTCGCGAAGTCCAAGTGGATCAGGACGCCGAACGGGTAACGGTCGTGACTTCGCCGGAGGTCGCGATCGACTCCCTCCTGGCTGCGATCGAGTCTGCGGGAAGCTACTCGGCAGCCCCCGTGGAACCTGCTGGTGGCTGAGTCCGTTCAGATCGGGCGGTCGGCCACGCTCACCTGCCCGGAGTGCGGTCACCGCAAGACGGAGCAGATGCCGGTCGATGCCTGCCAGTTCTTCTACGATTGTGAGGGCTGTGACGCAAGGCTCAAGCCCAAGCGGGGCGACTGCTGCGTCTATTGCTCCTACGCCGATATGCCGTGTCCGCCCATTCAGGCGGGTGCTTCGTGCACGTAGCTCGTGAGGATGGAGATGCAAAAGGAAACTGGGCGTAGCGCGTTGGCGGCGTTCTCAGGAGCTGCCGGGTGGCTCATCCCGGCGTGGGGTTGCCCGGTCTGTCTCTCTGCTTTCGCTGGCACGATGAGCGCCTTGGGACTTGGATTTGTGGCCACGGAGGCAGTCCTTACGCCGCTTACCGTCGTTCTTCTGGGCGGGACACTGGTCGCACTTGGATTCGGCGCTCGACGGCGGAGACTGTACGGGCCGTTGCTGCTTGGCTTGGTCGGTGCCGGACTTCTTGCGGGAAGCAAATTCTGGCCAGCGCAGGAGTGGCTGGGCTATGGCGGGCTTGCTTGCGTTCTGGTCGGGGCGATCTGGAACTCGCGAATTGCGGCGGGTCCGCACTTGAGTGGGTCGGTGGCGACCGCAGATGTGACAACACTTCAGTAGAGAGGAGAAAATCATGCCAAAGAGACGCGTCGTAGAGATCTTCAGTGCCGGATGCGACGTTTGCGAAGAAGTGGTGTCGCTCGTTCAACGAATGGCGTGCTCTTCGTGCGACGTTCAGGTGCTCGATATGAGTGACGCTTCGATTGCGAGCCGTGCGCGTGAACTCGGAATCAAGACGGTCCCAGCGGTCGTCGTAGATGGAGAACTTGCTAGCTGCTGTACTGGGGCCGGCCCGACCGAGGAAGCGCTTCGTCAGGTGGGAATCGGCCAGCCGCTCTGATGAATCTAAATACCGTGTGGTGGCCGTTCGTTTTTCACGCGATCACGCGAACTTGAAAAGCCCTTGCAAGCGGCGCGCGGTCGTCGCCCGTCGGCTGTAATTGGCTTCGAGGGCGCGGCGGATCAACCAGGCTTCGATGGTGACGCGGGGGATCTGTAGCCAGCTTGTAGCCGAGCACATCGGAGGCGCTCCAACGTCCCGCTACTCCTCGTCCTTTTCATCCCGCACGCGGGTTCGATTCCCGCCGGCTCCACCAATGAAATCAATTACTTAGCTCGATCTTCTGCCGTTTTTTCGTGAGTCTGGTGTGAGTCTGACAGGTCGAACGCCGCCGCACTGCTCGGGCACTCGGACATCTCGGTGACGAGCCGCGGGTTGCGGATCGCCTTGCGCTCGCTCTTCGGAGGCCGTCGCCGCCCTGGCCCACCTACCCGGACCGGCAGGCACACCCGACGAGCGGCGTGGGCAGCTCCACTGACGGGATGACCCAGAAGCCACAACCTCAACAGCCCATCGGTTCGTGCTGATGAAGCGAGGGTGGAGGATTCCTGATGGCCAAGAAGGAGGAGAGGTCCTATGTCGAGCGCAGTGGAATCGAAGAGGGGACGTTGGGCACCGGATGGAAGACGTTTCACCTGATTCTGACTATTCTCACCTTCGGACTCTGGGGCTTCGCTTGGATGGCCCATGCCGCTCAAGCTCGAGGGCGCATAGGCCTTGGCTGGCTCGCGGTCGGCGGATTGGTGCTCTTCGTCGGCGGCTGCGTGGCGCTGGCGGGGCATCAGGAGCGCCAACGCTTTGCGAGCCTCACGCCCGCGCAGCAAGCCGAGGAGACCGAGCGCCACGCACAACTCAAGGCAGAACGCGAGAAGCAGCAAGCGGCAGCCGCGGAAGCGGAGAAGAGGCGAGACCTCTGCGAAGAGCAGACCACGGCGGCGTTCGTAATGACGCAGGATGTGGTCGCCCGACGCCTCAAGGCGCCGCGCACCGCAAAGTTCCCCTACATCACCGACCCCGAAGTCGTGGTCCGACCCGGATCAGACTGCAGCTATTCCGTCGTGGCATACGTGGATGCCCAGAACGGCTTCGGGGCGATGCTTCGTACCCGATACGTCGCGACGATAAAGGCGTTTCCGGACGGGCGTTGGCAGATCCAGGATCTCAAGATCGCGGAGTAGCGGCACCACCCCCCGCTTCCGATCCCGGTCCTCAGTCGGCGCGACACGACTCCGCTTCGGGCCAGTCTTCTATGGTGTTCACCAACCACCCAGGAGAGGCGCTGCAGCTGACCCGCTACAGCCTGCCCCAATCGAGTCTGGTAGCTTTGCGGTTCAGGGCGTCAAGATGAGTTCTTCGAGGCTGCCTAGATCTTGAATCGTCACTTCCGCCGCCCATAGGCTGCGAGACTCGACCGCGAAAGCAGCAGCCTTCGCAGCATGGTACCAGCAGGGGGGAGCGGCGCGGCCGCACGGAACCCCATTGGGAAGTCGGGGGTGGCCGGGGTCGTGGGGCCAAAATCCTAGATCACCCGACAACGAGCGCCTACTTGAAGAGGCCCTCGTTGTCGGGTGACCTGGGAGCCTTCGTCAGCCGGTCTCAATTGCGCCCGACTTCGACATGAACGCCGTCACGAGTTCGCACACCCTGGCGGACGACGGGCTCTCGGCGCGGAGGCGTTCGCGGTGGTAGCGCGCCCGCTTCGCGTAGTCGGGGCTTTCGAGCACCTCGCGGATCGCTGCGGCCAGCGTCTCTGGCGTCAGCGCATCTCGGGCAACGACCCGTGCCACGCCGAGCGCCGCAGCGCGCGCGGCCACCCCCGGTTGATCGCGGTCCCAGGGGACGAGCACCATTGGAACACCGAATTGAAGCGCTTTCGCGACGATCCCGTGTCCGGCGTGAGCCACACAGAGCGCAGCGCGCTCCAGCACGGGCGAGTGGGGGACAAAGGTTTCGACGCGCACTTTCGCGCCCTGGTTTCCGAGTTCCTCGCGCGGCCTCGGATCTGCCAGTGTGACGAGTGCGCGCAGTGGAAAGCCTGCGAGCGCGCTGATCGCGGCCCGAGCAAGCTCCATTTCGTTTTCCTGCCGACTTGAACTCAGCGTCACGAGCGCCCACGGATCGCCATGATCAGCGAGCCAGGCGGGCGGCTCGCCGACCGGCTCCCATATCAGTGTCCCGATCCAGTGGTGGTTTGCCGGGCAGGGTTCCGGCGGGGGATCGAACTGCGCGTCCGTCGCGTGGAGCACGAGGTCGCCCGACTGGAGGAGTTGCGCGAACCCCTGGGCCTCCGCCGTAGCACCTGGCGCGAAGTCCTCTTCCAGGCGGCGGCGCGACCCCGGCCCCAGGTAGTAGGTCGCGTTGATCAGACACATGGGTGTTCGGACCTCCTCGCGCACGCGAACCCCCAGCAGGGCGGTAAAGTCGGAGCAGAGGAGTAGATCGGGCGCTAGAGACTTCGCCCGCTCCACGGCGTACGGGGCCACGCCGTCTACCCAGTCGAGGATGGGAATCGGAGTCGCCGGATTCTCAAGGCGCGCAACCGCCCAGTCCCGCATGCGGGCGGGAAGATCGCGGCCCGGCGACACCGTTTCGATCGTGAGACCAGTCCCCTCCGTCGCCCTCGCCAGCCCCTCATCGCCGAGGTACGCGATCTCGTGCCCTGCCTCCGCGAGCGAGAGCGCCGCAGCAACCAGCGGCGGCCAGTCCCCGCCCCCGGCGGAGGTTCCGAGAACGAGGATGCGGAGAGACTTGCTCATCTAGGGTCTCCTATGTAGGCCCGCAGCGTAGCCCGCCGACGGGGCCGATCCGCCAGGGCTCTGCATCACACGGTAAGCGCTCCATCTACTTGTAGAGGCCCTCTTTGTCGGGTGATTCCGGCGGCGGGCTCAATCCTCCGCGCCCGAGACGAGGCTGGCGATTTCCTCCCGAAAAGCCGGTGTGAAGCCCGACCCGTTGCGCTGCACCCAATCCCGAATAGCAGGCGAACTGAGCATTTCCGCCATGGCCCACCGGGCCGACTGCCAGCTCTCGCGAGTCAAGAGGCCATTGGCGCGCTGGAAGAACGAGTCCTCGAAGAGGTTCCAGAAGCCCCACATCAGGGAGTTGAATCGCTGTCGCTCTTCGGCGTCGAAGGAGGTGCTGTCGTCCCTGGCACGTACCAGGAGGGCTGATAACTCGGGAGTCGTGGCGACGGCGAAGTTGAACTCGTTCCGAGCACGGCTTGTCGAGTGATACGTCGCCGCCCTGACGAATCGGGAGTTCTGGCGGATCTGTGCTGCGAGATAGACCAGCGTCACGAGAACGGCTATTGCGCCCAGGATTTCACCGATGGCTCCGATAGCTTCCCAGTTCATGGCTCATTCCCGCCGCTTATCACACCCGGCGCTCAGCTCCGTCGCAAAGGCCGGCAACGGTCGCCGAGTCCACTGAGTTAGGAGCCAAAACGGTACCACGGACCGACTAGAGCCCACTGCGCCAGGAGGGGGCGGGACCAATCCGCCAGGGCTCTGAATCACACGGTTGAGCGCACCATCTACTTGTCGAGGCCCTCGTTGTCGGGTGATTCGAGCGGCGAGCTAACGGCAACATTCAGTCTGAATCTATGAACTCGTCGGGGTTATCATCCGCGGATGGATGTGAAGGGCCAGGCGGTAAAGCTCAGCAAAATCAACGCGGACGAATATTGAGAACGCACAGGTCGGGACGCGGTCGGGCGGTTGCCGGGCACACGCCCACACGGCGGGG
>CAXMOC010000193.1:0-21901 GCA_964194865.1 uncultured Opitutales bacterium
CGCGCGCGGCTCGGTGACGGATCCGATCGGTCCGTAGCGAGTGGGGCTCACGCTACGAGCTTGGCGGAACGACTCGACTTCCTCAATGACGAGTGATCCGCTGCGGGCCGAGGGTCCTCAGGCGCTTTCGTCCACGCGGAAGTAGACGATTGCGAACGCGTCGGAGAGGGGCTCGACTTCGGCCTCGACCCGCAGGCCGAGCTTCAGCTCTGATGGGGGCGAACCGCGCAGCGCGCCGACGACGCGCACCCCTTCATCCATCTCGACGATCAGCGTGGCGTAGGGGATCTCGTGCGCCCAGCCCGGATCGAAAGGGCGATGCGTGACGGTCCAGGAAAATACGACGCCCCCACCACTTGCGGGCGTCCACGCGTGGGCTTCGCCCCCGCAAGCCGAGCAGCGGTAGCGCGGCGGGTGGTGAATCTTCCCGCAGCGGGTGCATTGCTGAAAGTGGATTCGCCCCTCGGCAAGTCGACGATAGAAGTCGGCGTTCAGCCCGTCTGGATCGGGAACGAACTTCGGCGGCTGTGCGGCGCCGCTCACGCGCGTCCCAGTATCGCGATACTGCCGTCGCCGAAGTCGCCCCAGCCGGTGACCAGGCCCAGCCGGGCGTTCGGAATCTGGGCCGAGCCGGCTTCGCCACGAAGTTGTCGGGTCGCCTCGACGAGGTGATTCATCCCCCACATGTGTCCTTGGGAGAGCAGTCCGCCGTGGGTGTTGAGGGGCTGTCGTCCCCCGAGCTCGATCGTGCCGTCTCGGACGAAGTGACCCGCTCCGCCGCGTTCGCAGAGCCCGAGCGCCTCGATCTGGAGCAGAACGACGTACGTGAAACAGTCATAAATCTGGAGGAAGTCCATGTCGCTGGGCGCAACTCCCGCCATCGCGAAGGCGCGCGGAGCCGCCGCGGACAGCCCCACCTCGAAGAGGTCGGGCCGGTTCGCAATGTCGTCTGCGGGGTTCGGGTGACCCTCGGCACCGGCGAGGTAGAGGACGGCGGGGTGGGGCAGGTCTTGCGCCCGCTCGCGCGATGTCACCACCACGGCCGCCGCACAATCCGTTTCCAGGCAGCAGTCGAGCTTGCGAAACGGCTCGGCGATCCAGGGCGATGCCAGATACTCGTCGAGCGTGAGCGGCTTTCCGCGCATCAACGCGCGGCCGTTGAGTTGCGCGTGGGCGCGGCAGGCGAGGGCGACGGCGGCGGCGTCCTCGTCCGAAATGCCAAAGAGCAGCTTGTAACGCATGGCAATCCACGCGTAGAACTGCGCGGCGGTGCGTACTCCGTAGGGCATGTAGTAGTCGAGCGGCGTATTGCCGACGGATCCGATATCGAGCCCGCGTCGCGGCGGCTTGGTGCCGGGCCGCGGTCGGAAGGCCGAGAACCCGTTCCAACCCACCACGACCAGGACGTGGGTCGCCAGGCCGGCGTCGACCGCCATGGCGGCGCTCTGCAGGGAGGCCGTCGGACTCGCGCCTCCCAGGTGAACGGTGACGCAATAGCGAAGCTCGGGTATGCCGAGATTGGCGGCCAGCTCTTCCGCTGAGGTGTAGCCGGGCGGCGGGATGATCGCGTCGATGTCGCTCGCGTTCAGGCCCGCATCGGCGATCGCTTCGGCGGCGGCACGGATCATCAAGGCTACGGGCGGATCGGGAGAACCGCGCACGTAGTCGGTCTCTCCGACTCCGGCAATGGCCACCCGGCCCCCCACGCGGAAGTGGTCGGTGTGCGTCATGGCAGCCGTTCCAGAAACGCGCTGATCGCCTTGCCCACTTCGACAGCGTGGGTGCGGTGCACGTGGTGGCCCGCGCCGGGAATCATCAGGGATTCGACGCCATCGATTCGTCGCTTGAGGTACTCGAAGGCGCCGTGATACGCGGAGTCCTTCGCGCCAACAATCTGCAGGACGGGAAGCCGGATCTGGTCGAGATTCGCCATCACGAGGTCGTCGTGTTGTTCCGCTAGCCGAACCGCGGCGGGAGGAATGTCGAAACGCGACCCCGCTTTACCGACGTAACCGTTCCAGCGTTCTCGCCGCTCCGCATCGGCGAAGCCCGGGCCGGTCGCGATCAGCACCAATGCTCGGATGCCTGTCGGGTTGCGGATGACGTGGCACTGAGACAGATAGCCGCCCAGGGAGTGGCCGATCAGAATGACATCCTCAGCGGCGGCATCGACGACCCGATCGAGATCCGCCAGGGCCAGCTCCCGGCTGTATTCTTCAGGCGCCTCGGGGCGGGCGGACTCGCCGTGGCCACGCAGATCCCAGGCCAGTGTTTCGAACCCCGCCGCGAGCGTTCCCTGAAGCTCGCTCCACGTCGCCGTCGAATCCCCTAGCCCATGGCTACAGACGACGGGGCGACCCTCGCCCGTGCGTTGAACGCAGATGCGCCCGTCGTCGAGCAACTGGGTAGACGGCACGGACGCGAGCCTAGCATCGCCCGGTTCGCCGGGGCGTGATAGCGTCGGGTGATGGCGGGACCGCTCGAGGGCTACCGGGTGATCGACCTGAGCGCGATGATCTCGGGCCCGATTGCCACGATGATGCTGGCCGACCAGGGTGCCGACGTCATCAAGGTGGAGCCGCCGAAGCTTGGAGACCTGGTCCGCGGAATCGGTGGCAATCCAACGGGCATCAGTCCGCTGTTCTCTACCAGCAATCGCAGCAAGCGCTCGATCGCGATCGATCTGAAGCACAGCGATGGCGTCGCGTTGCTAAAGCGCCTGGTAGCTACCGCCGACGTGTTCGTTCAGAACTTCCGGCCGGGCGCCGTCGATCGCATGGGGATCGGAGAGGCGGTGATGCGCGAGGTCAGGCCAGACCTGGTCTACGTTTCGATCAGCGGCTTTGGCGAGACGGGCCCGTACTCGCAGAAGCGCGTCTACGATCCTGTGATCCAGGCATTGTCGGGCCTCGCCTCGATCCAGGGGGATCGCGCCACGGGACGCCCCAGAATGGTGCGCACCGTGCTGCCGGACAAGCTGACCGCGGTGACTGCCGCCCAGGCGATCACGGCGGCGCTGCTCGCTCGCGAGCGGACCGGCGAAGGTCAACACGTCCGCCTGGCGATGCTGGATGCGATGATTTCCTTCCTCTGGCCCGAAGCCATGATGCGTTACACCTTCGTTCGCGAAGACGAGGACGATCGGCGCCCGGCGGTACCGCAGACCCGCGACCTGGTGTTCGAGACCACCGATGGCTTCATCACTGCTGGCACGGTCTCCGATCGCGAGTGGGCGGGCTTTGCCAGGGCGGTCGGGCGCCCCGAGCTGATCGAAGACCCCCGTTTCAAGAACGGCACGGCGCGGGTCGTCAACTGGGACGAACGCCTCGAGCTGATGCAGGATGCGCTGCGAACCGCCAGCAGTGCAGAATGGATCGAGCGGCTCGATGCCGAACAGGTTCCCTGCGGCCCGATCCTGTCGCGTCGCGATCTGCTCGACGATCCCCAGATCGCCGCCAACGAGCTGATCGTCGAGAGCGATCACCCGGTGGTCGGCCGCGTGCGGCAGACCCGCCCGGCGGCGCGCTTCGAGCGCACTCCCGCCGAAATCCGGCGCCCCGCACCCACGCTCGGTCAACATACGGATGAGGTGCTGGCAGACCTCGGACTGACCGACTCGGAAATCGCCAAGCTTCGCGAGTCGGGAGTCGCCGCCTGATCCAGCGCTCGTCCCCGCGGCTCCCCTCGCACGGACCCGCTACCAATCCACAGCTAGGTCTTGCGTTTGCCCCGCGCCATCAGCAGCTTGCCGGACCGGACGAGCTCTGCGATCGAGAACGGCCGCAGCAGGCTGATCAGGGCGTCCAGCTTTTCGCTGGACCCGTGGGCCTGTAGGACGAGCGAATCGGCTCCGTAGTCGACCACGCGCGTCTTGAAGTGCTCGGCGATTTGCAGGATCTGGGTGCGATCCGCGATCGGGCTCTCGATCTTGATCAAAGCGATCTCGGTTTCGTAAGAGTCATCGGCGGTGTGATCGAAGGCGTGAACCACGTCCACGAGCTTCGAGAGTTGTTTGATGATCTGCTCCAGCACGTCGAGCTGGCCCGAGCAGGTGATCGTCATCCGAGAGAATCGCCCTTCGGCCCCCGGGCTCACCACCAGACTCTCGATGTTGAAGGCGCGGCGTGAGAACACCAGCGCCACGCGCACCAAGACCCCGGGTGTGTTGTTGACGAACACTGAGATCGTGTGAATCGGCGGTGCTTCCTGGGCCAGCGTCGGTGCTGCGCTCATCTCAAGTGCTCCCCGTCGGCTTTTCGAGGGCCTGCCTGGGTTTTTCGATCAGCATCTCGCTCACGGAAGCCCCGGCGGGAATCATCGGAAAGACGTTGTCTTCTTTCACGACTTCGGCGACCACCACGCAGGGTCCGTCGTATTCGTGGGCTTCGCGCAGGATGCGGTCGACGTCCGCCGGGCGGCGAATCCGGAGCGCCTTTACGCCGTAGGCCTGAGCGAGCTTGACGAAGTCGGGATTGCCTTCGAGGTCGGCGCCGGACACCCGATTGTCATAGAACATCTCCTGCCACTGGCGGATCATTCCGAGGAAATTGTTGTTGATGACGAGGCAATTCAGCGGTAGCTCGTGGATGGAGGCGGTCGCGAGCTCGCAGAGAGTCATCTGGAACCCGCCGTCGCCAACAACCGCCCAGACCTTCTTGCCGGGGTTGCCAAATTGGGCGCCAATAGCGGCGGGAAACCCGAACCCCATCGTTCCCGCGCCTCCACTACTCACCCAGTGGCGATTGGAGCGAGATCGGCAGAACTGAGCCGCCCACATCTGGTGCTGGCCCACGTCCGTGGTCACGATCGCGTCGCCCTGGGTCAACGCGTCGAGGCGGTCGAGTACGTGTTGGGCGCGTAGGCCCCCCTGCTTGGGATACTTGAGTGGGTAGAGGCGGCGCCACTTGTCGCATTGCTCGAGCCAGTCGGCGGTGTCGGCCATCTCGATCTGGGGGATCAGGTCTTCGATCACTAGCCGGGCGTCACCGAGAATGGAGACGTCGGGCCGCACGATCTTGTTGAATTCGGCGGGATCGATGTCGATGTGGATCTTCACCGCGTCGGTGCAGAAATCTTCCAGGCGTCCGGTGATGCGATCGTCCCAGCGGCCGCCGATCGACATGATGAGATCGCAATTCGCGACGGCCTTGTTCGCATAGGCCGTGCCGTGCATTCCCATCATGCCTAGATGCAGCGGGTGGGTTTCGTCCACGGCTCCTTTACCCAGCAGCGTGGTGACCACCGGCGAGCGGACTTTTTCGGCCAGTGTCGTGATGGCCTTGCCGGCGTCCGAGATCACGGCACCGTTGCCCACGTACAGCAGGGGGCGCTTCGAAGCGCTCAGCAGGCGGGCGGCCTCCGCGATCTGGTCCGCACCGCCGCGAGAAGCGATCGCGTAACCGGGCAGGTCGACCTCGTCGGAGAACGGCGCATCGCACGGCCCTTGGCCGATATCCTTGGGCACATCGATCAATACCGGCCCCGGGCGGCCCGTGGTGGCTACGTAAAATGCCTCGCGGATGATCCGCGGGATGTCGGCGGCATCCTTGATCAGATAGGAGTGCTTCACGACCGGGTAGGTGATACCCGTGACGTCGGCCTCTTGGAACGCGTCCTTCCCGAGCATCGGAGAGATCGTCTGACCCGTGATCACGATCAATGGCGCCGAGTCCATCAGCGCCGTGAACAGGCCCGTCACCGTATTGGTCGCCCCCGGACCGGAGGTCACGAGAACCACACCAGGTCGACCGGTCGAGCGGGCATAGCCGTCCGCCATGTGGGTGGCGCCTTGCTCGTGCCGGGTGAGAACCAGCTTGATCTTGGAGTCCACAAGGGCGTCGAATAGCGGCATCGCGGCACCGCCAGACAGGCCAAACACGAACTCGACGCCTTCTCGCTCGAGGCATTGGATGATTTTCTCGCCTCCGGTGGGCGTTTTCTGATTCATCCTGTCTGTATCCTTCGCCATTTGCCGCCCCGAGTGGAAAGTTGACCTTTCATCCTACCGATAAATTCAGAAATCACTAGCAAAAATGCCACTTAAAATAGATTATCTGCCAATTACCCTCGGGGACGAGACTAAAATCCTTCATTCAACGGATCAATCTCCTCCGATCTCTGAGAAGAGAGGCAGCAGATGAGTCTATTCCTACGCCTTATCGGTCATCTATGAGAAATTGTTATATAATCTGACTAATCGTCAGATAGTGGTGATCCGCGCGCGGAGAGTCGTTCCTGTGCATCGAGGCGTGCGCGTGCGGCCTCCAGACTCTCGGATCGATCCCAGACGAGGAAGCGAGCGGCTGCGAGGGCTTCTGGCAGCGGCGGAGAGGCAAGGGCATTGTCGCGAAGGCTGTGGACGAGCTTCAGGGTGCGCGACGCATCGAAGCCTTGCCGCAGGTAGTTGGCGCGCACGCGGCCCGGTGGCCGGCTAGACGCTGCGGCCGCGCTTCGCCAGGCGCCCGTGGCGCTCAAGCTCTCGCGCAGCAGGCCGCCGTCGACGCCCGACCAGTGTGCCAGCTGAGCGCTGAACAGCTCGCCCAGCTCGAGGACTCCCTCCTGCCCGACGAGCTGGCGAAGTAGCTGCTCCCAGGCGCCGAGGTAGGAGAAGATCTCGGGGTGGTAGCAACGCAGCGACTCCTGTCCTTGCCGTCGGGCCCGCTCCAACGCGCGCCCCGTTCCGAAGGGCGTCCGCGCGGAGCTGCGAGCGGATAGCGCAATCGGCGCGCCGTCGAGCGATCGCACGTCGCCAACTTTCGCGACTTTGTTCAGCAGATAGAAATCTTCGGCGGCCAACCGCTTCGGAAACCCGCGCACCTGGGCATAGGCGCTGGCGCGCACCGCCAGGGTGCTGCCGATGGTGTGGTGGGCGTGCGGCGAGCCCGCGTGGCGCAGACCGCCGACGTAGTAGCGCAGCGAGATCTCGTACTCGAGGGCGTCGCGATCGCGAGCCGGATCTCCGGTTTCCTGATGGCGAAACGGGTAGACGATTGCGGCAGCTTGATCGATCCTCGCGGCCTGCGCGAAGTAGTCGCTCGGAAGCACCACGTCGGCATCGGTGCAATGGATCCAAGGCGATGCGATCGACCCCCGGGCCCACAACGCGAGCGCCAGGTCGGCCGCGATCTTCCGTGCCAGCCCGACACCGTGGCGCGGCGGAAGCTCCCGTCCCGAGCTGGCGCGGTCGATCGCCAACAGCACGCGACCCGGAGACTCGCTCAGCGACGCGCCGGAGGCGATTCGATCCGCGCCTTCGCAGAGATGTTCGAGCGTTACCCGATTGGCAGCTTGCATCGGCGCAGGAGCGTCCGTGCGCCCGTTGACGACGACGATGACGAGCACGTCTCCCAGCAGCCCTTCGGGCACGGATGCGACCGCCTTTGCGAGCTCGGCTCCCTCGCCGTAGGCGGGAATCGTCACCACGTGGCCGAACCGGCGTTCGATGAGGTTCGCGAGCGACGCTTCCGGTTCGGCGTGACGCTCTAGGTACTGCCTCTCTGCTCGCATCGCGTGCTCAGTGCAGCGCGGGAGCGATCGGGAGCTCGCACAAGATGCGCGATTCGTGCTCGAGCAGCTCTTCGAGCCGAGTGCTCACGCTAGGGGCATCGTAGTACGCTCTCGCGAGATCGACGAAGACGTCGCAATGTCTGGCCTCGGATCGACTGAGCGCTCGGTAGAAGCTGGCGATCTCCAAACCTGCGTTCTCCTGTGCGCCGGCAATCAGGCCGAATCGCTCGCAACCTCGCGCTTCGGCGATTCCGGCGATGAGGAGTCGATCGAGAAAGTATTCCGCTCGTCCGGTCCGGACCTGCGCTCGCAGCTTTCTGACGTAGGGATCGCGCCGGTCGGCAGTGAGTATCAGACCACGCTTCGCGATGATCTGGTACACCTGTTGAAAGTGCTCGAGCTCTTCGCGCGCGAGCTCGATCATCGCGCCTACCAGCTGTTTGCGATCGGGATAGTGGGTGACCAACGAGATCGCGTTGGCGGACGCCTTTCGTTCACAAGCGGCGTGATCCAGCAGGAATGTGTCGAAATCGTCGAGCACCGCCTCAAGCCAGCGCTCCGAGGTCGACGCGTGCAGAGCCACCATCGCCTCGGTGGTTTAGCAGCTGGCTGACGCTGCGGGTATCATCGGCCGATGGAATACACCCATCTGGGTCGAGCCCGCATCGAGGTTTCTCGCGCCTGTCTGCGGCGCACGGGTGACCCGACGCTGTGGGCTCGGTAGCCCTGGGTCGCATGCTCGAAGTTCGCACACCGCTGCGCGGCCGGGTGGAGATGTTCCGCTTGGATTCGGAGGTGCTCCGAGACAACGCGCTCGGCGATCCCCATCGTCGATCGGTCTGCGTCTATCTACCGCCCGAGTACGAGCGGCAGGCCGATCGCCGTTTCCCGGTATTCGTGGACCTGGTGGGTTTTCTCGGTTCGGGCCCGGCCCACGTCGGCTGGAAGGCCTTCGACGAGAGCGTGCCCGAGCGCTTGGAACGGCTGGTTCGGCGGAAGAAGATGGGGCCCGTCATCGCTGTATTCCCGGACTGCTGGACCCGGCTGGGGGGGAATCAGTACATCAACTCGTCGGCCGTGGGAAACTACGCGGACTACCTGGTGCGGGAGGTCGTTCCCCACGTCGAGCGGCGCTACCGAACGTTCGGCCAGGCGCGGAAGCGGGCGCTGTTCGGCAAATCTTCCGGAGGCTACGGGGCGATCGTGCATGGCATGAAGTACGCCCGACATTGGGGTGCCGTGGCTTGCCATTCGGGCGATATGTACTTCGACTTCTGCTATCGGGGAGACATTCCGCGGGTGCTCGACGCTCTGGCCGGCCACGGCGGCGATCGAAAAAGATTCCTGAAGGATTTCTACGGGCGGCGCAAGCCCGGCGCTGACAGCTTCACCCTCATGTTCCTGGCAATGGCGGCCTTCTACGACCCGGATCCCGCCCAGCCACTCGGCTTCCATCTACCGATGGATCTTCAGAGTGGCGAACTCGACCCCAAGCGCTGGGCTCGTTGGCTGGCCCACGATCCGATCCACCTGGTGAAGAAGGCCGGCGCTCAGCGACAGCTTCAGAGCCTTCGAGGGATCTACATCGACTGCGGGCGGCGCGACCAGTTCCACCTGCATTACGGCGCACGCATCCTGCACCGGCGCCTGCGGGAGAGCCGCATTTCCCATCACTACCAGGAATTCGACGACAACCACTCGTCGATCGATTATCGAATGGACGAAAGCCTGCCCTGGCTGTATCGGAGACTCATGTAGGTCTCCCAGCCGTTCTTGGGTAAGGACTCAATTCAGATTTCGAAGTCCCACCTGCTCGAACAGCGCCGCGCGCTGAGCGATGAGGTCTGCGTCGCTCGGAGCTGCTTCGATCTGCACCGAGAGAGAATCGAGCGCGTCGTACCAGATGCCGGCGTCGGCCAGCACGTAGTGGGCATCGCCCACGTGAGCGGCCGCGAGCTGAGCTTCGAGCGTGTCGTTGGCCTCGATCCGCTCGATGCCACCTCCCACTACGCGATCGTAGAGTCGCTGCTCGGGATTCGGCACCACTCGGACAAACCACTGGTAGCTGACCCCACGGTCGAGCTCGACATCGTAATCGGCGATCCGGATGCGCTGGATTCCGGGCTCGAACGGACCCTTCAATGTGGTCTCGAGGACCGGGTTGATCGGGTCGACGCCCACGATTGCGAAGTCGATCCGGTCTTTCGTCGGGCCGGAGAGGAACCAGTAGAGAACCGGTTGGGCTTCCAGCGTCTGCCCGGATTGTTCCGGCACGAGCGCTTCTGTCCGCGGAATGGAGTCCGAGCCGCCTCGGGTAGCGCCGCCCAGGCGTGTACTCGGTGTACCGAGATTGGTGGGTGTGAACTTGGGTGTGCCCGTGCGCTTGGCAGCCTTCGTCGGGCTGGCTGAGGTGTTCGGCTCTTCAGCAGACGATCCAAGCGGGGCGGCGAGCAACGCCAGGCACAACGCGGTCACCGTCATGTTCAGCTTCATGGTGTTGCCTCCTATGGGGTCGACTCGGCGGGAATCAGCGAGTCGCCATCGGCTTCCGACGCTCCGAGGACCCGAAAAATTCGTATCTCCTCGTGCTTTCCCTTTAGGGCGTGTAGACCGAGGTCTTGGGTGAGAAACGCCTCGTCCAAGCGCTCCATGGTGGCGTCCCCAACTAGGACGCGCCAGTCCGTACCCTCCTGCTCCGAGCTGAACTCGTCCTTGGCGAAGCTCTCGAGACGAGCTGCGGTGTTCACCGTATCTCCCACGGTGGTGTATTTCAGGCTCTTGCCCCCACCGAGAATCCCAACGACCGCCGGACCCGTAAAGATGCCCACTCTCACGCGCCCGGTGGGCATGCCTCGCGCGCGCCAGTTGCGGTTGAGATGATCCATCGCGCGACCCATCGCCAGTGCGCAGCGCACGGCGTTGTGTGCGTCCTCGCCCTTCGCTTCGTCGGTGAGGCTCGGGACGGGAAAGCCGAAGTTGGCTTTGATCCCATCTCCCGCATAGTCGTCGACCACTCCATCGTATTCAGCGACGAGATCGGCCATGGTGTTCATGTACTCGTTGATCCAAGTCATCAGCGCCTCGGGCTCCATCGATTCCGACGCGGTCGTATAGCCCTGAAGGTCGGACATCAGAGAGGTCAGCGTGATGCGCTGCGCACGCGGTCGCTGGTCGGGTCCGATGAACTGGTCGCGCTGTTCCCAGATCAACTCGGCGACTTCGGGACGCAAGAAGCGCGAGAAGAGTCCAGTCACCTCGCTGCGTTCGGCACGCTCGGCGATTGCGCGGTAGGCAAGAACGAGCGCCGCGGCACTGACGAAGCCCAGCAGGGGAGGGACCAATGGGATCCAGAGGTTCGCTTGGAAGGCCACTCGACTCGCTCCGCCCAGGATCAGGAGTCCGGCAATGCTGGCGAGCGCGGTGAACCAGCCGGCCCGATTCGAGAAGCCCAGCAGACCACCGAGCGCGCACCACAGTAGCGTCCAGGCGTATTCCGATCCCTCAGCCCAACTGGCCATCGGGCTGGTGTCTCCGTGGGCGAATCGAATCAACTGATGAGTCGCATGGGCGTGGATCTCCATGCCCAGCATGAAGGGATCGTTCGGTCGGGCGGGGCTGAAGGGGGTGTAGAACTCGTCCTTGACGGTCGCGGATTCCGTTCCGAGCACGACGATCTTGTCGCGCAATGCGCTCGCTGGAATCGAGCCCGAGAAGAGTTCCTCCAGGGTGTAGACCGGAAAGCCGTCGTGGCCGAGGGCGAAGTCGGCCAGGTATTGATAGCCGCCGGAATCCACCGCCCAATAGCCGCCGTGGTCGGAACGCAATGAGGGAATCGTCGTTTCACCCAGGCGGATGTAATCGGGCTGATCTGGATCGTTGATCGGGGAGATTCCCTCGTCAGCCAGGTATTGTAGGGCCAGCTGGAAGCCGAGCGAGAAGTAGGTCGTGTCGGCTTCGGTGTAGTAGATGAGCGCGCGTCGGACGACGCCGCTCGGATGGACCGGAATGTCGGGAACAGCGGTCTGTCCGGATCCTGCCACGAAGCTCGGTGGAGCGATCGGCGGGTCCTCGAGGGGATTCTCGATCATCACGATCCGTTCGTCGCGAAGCACGACCTCGGCCAGGTCGACGCCCGGCTCTGGAAGGTCTCGATCGCTCATGGTTCCGCCGCAGGATCGAATCGGGACGTCGCGCCAGATATCGACGCCGATGGCTCGAGCGCCGAGGCGTCGAAGCTCGGAGAGCGCGAGGGCGAGCCGCGCGTCGCAAAGCGGGTGGCCGTACTTCTGGATCTCTTGCTCGCGCAGCTTGATGCGAACGATGGGATTCTCGGTGATCGCCCTCATCGGGAGGCTGCGGAGAAACCAATCGTAGGCCCCGAGCTCCAGCGCCTCGAGATCGCCAGCGGATCGAGCCCCCCCCACGACGGCGAAGACGGCAGACGTGATCAGCGCGGAGACGGTGCGCCGAGAGCGAACGAGCTTTCGCGGGATTCCTACCACTAGCGCGGCAGCCTCCGATCGGCGGGTTCGCGAGATTCTAACCCGGACAAACGCCAAACGGCCTCAACCGGTTGTCGATGGCGATCGTGTAGTCTGACAGACTGGTTCGGAGGGGCCCATGCTCGAAGACTGCAAGATCCTGATCAGCGGCTGTGGAGGTCAGGTGGGCTTTCCGCTGGCGCGGGTGCTCGCCGCGAAGAATCGTGTCTACGGAGTGGCTCGCTTCGGCAAGCCTGCCGACCGCGAAAAGCTCGAAGCCATCGGCGTGACCTGCGTGCAGGCCGATCTGAGCGAAGACGGGCTGGACGGGGTGCCTTCGGACCTTGACTACGTGCTCCACTTCGCGGTCGCCAAGAGTCCGAACGCGGACTTCGACTACGACCTCGCTGCCAACGCCGAAGGCGCTGGACGGCTGATCGCGCACTGCCGCAGCGCAAAGGCCTTTTTCCATTGCTCCTCCGCTGCTGTCTACGCTCCGCCGGGCAATCGCCCGGCGCTCGAGTCAGACCCTCTGGGCGACAACCATCGGGTGATGATGCCCACCTATAGCCTCTCGAAGATCGCCGCCGAAGCGGTGGTGCGCTTCGCCGCCAGGCAGTGGAATCTCCCAACCACGATCGCGCGCCTGAGCGTCCCGTATGGAAACAACGGTGGCTGGCCCTGGTATCACCTGATGATGATGAAGGCGGGCCAACCGATTCCGGTTCACTCGGATCGGCCCTGCCTCTACAACCCCATCCACGAGGACGACTACATCGCCCAGATTCCCGGCCTGCTCGAGATCGCCAGTGTTCCCGCCACCGTCGTCAATTGGGGCGGCCGCGAGAGCGTCGGGATCGAAGAGTGGTGCACCTACCTCGGCGAGTTGACGGGGTTGGAGCCGAAGTTTCACTACACGGATCAAACGCTGTCGGGGCTGCCGGTGGACGTAAACCGCTTGAATCAGCGAGTTGGTGAGACGCGGGTGCCGTGGAGAGACGGGCTGCGGCGGATGGTATTGGCGCGAAATCCAGAGCTGCTGGAAACACTCGGCTAGACGAGTTCGAGCACCTTGTCGGGGGGGCGACAGATCACCGCGCGTCCACCCGAGACGAAGATCGGCCGCTGCATCAGCTTGGGGTGCTCGAGCAGCAGCTCGACCACGGCCTCCACCGTCTCGTACGCCTCCGGGTCGAGGGTGAGATCGGAGAAGTTCTTGTCCCGGCGCACGAGCGCTGCCGGAGGGTCGGGAAGCCAATTTGCGATCTGGCCGAGCACGGACCGGTCGAGTGGCTCCTTCAAGTATTCGACGACGTCGAACTCGACGTCGCGCTCGCGCAGAATCTCCAGCGCGCCGCGCGACTTGCTTCAGCCGGGGTTGTGGTAGAGCAACGGTCGGGACATCAGAGCCTCCGGGCAGCACGATAGCAATCTCTCAGCGCAAGCCGGCCTCGAAGAGGTGATCCTCGCGATTGAAATTCTGCAGGGACCAGACGTGCCCCCCCGTACCAACGGGGCGAGCCTGCAGGGTTGAGATCGCTGCGAGCCCGGTTTCGAATCGAATCCATTCCCAGGGTACGGGCCGGATGTCGAGCAGGTGGGTCAACACCACTGCGTTGGTGCCCCCGTGCGCGACGACGGCGATCGACGGCTTGATCTCGGGCAGGTCCCACACGGTAAAATCGTGTTCGCGACGCGGCCGGCACGCGTGTCGCCCCAGAACGTCGCTGATGCCCTCGGTGACGCGCTTGTGAAAGTCGTGGAAGCTCTCGGCGCCGGGCCACCCGTCCCAATGCTCGCTGAGTGGACGGCTGGAGCCCTCGACGAAGTAGCGATCCACCTCCTCCTGGGTGAAGCCGGCGACTGCAACACCCACCTCCGCCAAGGAATCGACGGTCACGGGCTGGATGCCGATCGCCTCTCCGACGATGGCCGCCGTCTCTAGAGCGCGGCGATAGGGGCTGACGTAGAGGGCGTCGAAGCGTTGATCGCCGAGCAGCGCAGCCGTGCAGGATGCCTGCCCCTGGCCGAACGGAGTCAATCCTGGATCGTCCACCGCGCTACCGCCCCGTGGCGACCAATCGGGCTCTCCATGCCGCACCAATGTGATGTGCGCATGCGGCTGCGCCCGCGTAGCCGCCTCACGCTCGGCGGCGAGGCCGCGCGCGGGCGGGGTCTCGCTCGCGGCTCCCCGCGTTTCAGGCTCGCCGCGACTCATCTCCCCCCTCCCGGACGCCAAGAATGACAGCGCTCGCGGCAAGATCAACAGGGAGCGCGCACTCGTCGGGATCGCCGCCTGGTCTCCGCTACTTCGCGGTCTTGCGCTTGGGCAGGTAGAGGTCGGTGATCGTGCCCTCCGCCATCTCGGAGGCGAAGTGGAGGGTTTCCGACAGGGTCGGGTGTGCGTGAATCGTGAGTGCCAGATCCTCCGCGTCGGCTCCCATTTCGAGAGCGAGTACGGCCTCGGCGATCAGCTCGCCGGCGTTTCGGCCCACGATTCCGGCTCCGAGGAGGCGATGGTTCTGGGCGTCGAAGAGGAGCTTCGTCAGCCCCTCGGTTCGTCCGATTCCCTGCGCTCGTCCGCTGGCGGCCCAAGGAAACGCTGCCTTCTCGTATTCGACGCCGGTGGCTCTTGCCTCGGCCTCGGAGAGGCCCATCCAGGCGATCTCTGGATCCGTGTAGGCGACCGACGGGATCGTCGTCGGGTCGAAAGCGGCGGGCAGGCCGGCGATCGCCTCGGCCGCTGTCTTGCCCTCGTGGCTTGCCTTGTGGGCCAGCATCGGCGGCCCGACGATGTCGCCGATCGCGTAGATGTGCGGTGCATCCGTTCGCTGCTGGGGGTCGACGGGGATGAATCCCCGTTCGTCCACTGTGACGCCCCCCCTGGATGCATCGATCGCATGGCCGTTGGCCTGTCGGCCCACGGCCACCAGGATCCGGTCGAAGCGGTCCGACTCCGGGGCTTCACCGCCTTCGAAGAAGACGCGAAGGCCGCCGGGGTCGGGCTCGACACGCACGACCTTGGTGCCTAGCCAGATGTTTTCGTAGCGCGCGGCAATCCGTTTTTGCAGCGGCTTGACCAGGTCGCGATCACAGCCGGGAATCAGTTCGTCGGTCAGCTCGACGACGCTGATCTTGGTACCGAGCGCGTCGTATACCGTGGCCAATTCGAGACCGATGATGCCGCCGCCGATCACCAGCATCCTTTCCGGCACTTCCTCGAGCAGGAGCGCGCTCGTCGAGTCCATGACGCGGGGATCCCCTGCGGGCATCCCCGGCAACTCGATCGACTGGGAGCCCGCGGCGATCACGCAATCTTCGAAGGAGAGGGTCTTGGCTCCGTCGCCAGTCTCGACCGTGAGCTGGTCCGCGGCTGTGAAGCGACCGCGTCCCTGGAGCACCGTGACCTTGCGACGACTGGCCAGGCCGCTCAACCCCTTGCTCAGGCCATCGACGACCTTCTGCTTGAAGGCGCGCAGCTTGGCGAGATCGAAGCTGGGCTCCCCGAAGTCGATGCCGTGGTCGCTTAGCTCTCGCGCCTCATTCACCACTTCGGCGACGTGTAGTAACGCTTTGGACGGAATGCACCCGACGTTCAGACACACGCCCCCCAACTTCTCGTAGCGCTCGACCAGCGTGACTTGCTTGCCCAGGTCTGCCGCTCGAAACGCCGCGGTGTAACCGCCGGGCCCACCTCCGAGAACGACCACTTCCGCGTGCAGGTCCGATGACGTGAAGCTGCGCTCGCTCGCGCCGTCCGGGGTCGCAGAAGGCGTCGTGGCAGCGACTGGCGTCGCTTCGGGTCTCTCGGAAAGCGTCTCGACGGCAGCCGTCGAAGCGGGCGCTTCCTCGTGGACGTCGAGTACGAGCACGAGGGTTCCCTCGGATACCTGGCTTCCGAGCTGCACCGCCAGCTCGCGGACGACGCCAGCCCGTGGGGAGGGGATCTCCATCGAGGCTTTGTCGCTTTCGATGGTGATCAACGAGTCCTCGGCCTCGACCCGGTCGCCCGCCGACACCAGGACTTCGATCACTTCGACGTCTTCGAAGTCGCCGATGTCGGGGATCTTCACCTCGAAGACGGAGCTCATCCTTCTCCTAGAGAACCAGGTTGCGGACGTCCGACAGGACTTCCTTGAGTTTGGTGGTGAAGCGGGCGGCGTCTGCTCCATCGATCACCCGATGATCGTAGGAGAGAGACAAGGGAAGCATGAGTCGAGGCACGAGCTCGCCATCGACGTAGACGGGCTTCAGGAAGTGGCGCGAAACACCCAGGATCGCGACTTCGGGCCCGTTCACGATCGGAGTAAAGGCGGTGCCGCCGATTCCGCCCAGGCTCGAGATGCTGAAGCAGCCACCGGAAAGATCTGTGGGCGTGAGCTTTCGGTTGCGAGCTCGCTCACTGACTTCTTGCAGCTCGCTCGCCAGCTCGAACAGGCCCTTGCGGTCGACATCGCGCACGACCGGAACGATCAGTCCGTTCGGTGTGTCGACCGCGACCCCGACGTGGTAATAGCGTTTGAGGATCAGATTCTCGCCGGTTTCGTCCAACGAAGCGCAGAACCTGGGAAATTCCTTGAGGGTGCTCACCACGGCCTTCATCAGGAAAGCCAGGGCGGTGAGCTTCACCCCTCGCTTTTCGCTCTCCAACTTCTGGGACTTGCGATAGTCCTCGAGCTCGGTGATGTCCGCCTCATCGAACTGGGTGACGTGGGGGATCGTCACCCACGAGCGGTGGAGGGATCGAGCGGCGAGCTTGCGAATGTTGCTGAGCTTCTCGAGCTCGATCTCGCCGAACTTGGCGAAGTCGACGGAGCGGGCGGGCTCCACCTGCAGGCTGTTTCCGGCGCCCGTCGACGCTCCGCCGCCCTCGAGGGCCCGCTTGATGTAGCCGTGGAGGTCATCCTTCAGGATTCTCCCCTTGCGCCCCGTGCCGCTGACTTTCGCCAGATTCGCACCGAGCTGACGCGCCAGTCTTCGAACGGAAGGGCTCGCATGAGCGCTGGCCGCCGGCGTAACGGGCGCGGACTCTGGAGGGGCAGCAGCCGGCACAGGCGTCGCGGTAGGTGGCGCGGCGGCAGCCTCTGCGTTGGTGGCCGCTGGGGCGGGTTTGGACTCGGCCGCCTGCGTGACCGAGGCTGGCGAGGGCTCCGCTGCGGTTTCCACAGCGTCGGAAGTGATCAAACGAAGAATCAGGCTGCCCTCATTGACTCGATCTCCAAGCGATACTGCGATCTCCCCAACGATTCCGGCGAAGGGGCTAGGAATCTCCATCGAGGCCTTGTCGCTCTCGATCGTGATCAGTGAGTCTTCTCCCTGGACGGAGTCGCCGGGGGAGACCAATACTTCGATGACTTCGACGTCCTCGAAATCACCGATGTCCGGTATCCGGATTTCCTTCTCGACGCTCACCGATTTCCTCCGAAGCGTCGGCGTGCTGGAGCGACCGGCAGTGGGCCGATGCCCTATACGGTCGCCGGATTGGGCTTTTCTGGATCGATACCGTACTTCTCCAGCGCGTCGACCACCCGCGATCGCGGAAGCTCGCCGCGCAGCGCCAGGGCATTCAAGGCGGCTACCGCAATGAAGCGATCGTTGACCTCGAAAAAGTGCCGCAAGCGCTTGCGGGAATCGCTTCGCCCGAAGCCGTCGGTTCCCAACACGGTGTAGTCGGCGGGGGCGAACGGCCGGATCTGATCGGCGTGGATCTTCATGTAGTCGGTAGCGGCAACCACCGGCCCGGCTCCATCGCTCAGGCATTCTTCCACGAAGCTGGTCCTCTGCTCTTGGTCGGGATGCAGGAGGTTCCAGCGCTCGACGTCGATGCCATCGCGGCGAAGCTCATTGAAGCTCGTGACGCTCCAGACGTCGGAGGCAACACCGAAATCCGCTTCCAGGAGTTCTGCGGCCCCCAAGACTTCGCGAAGAATGGCGCCGCTGCCGAGCAGCTGGACCGACCGCTTTGCATCGCTGGGGGCCTGCTGAATGCAGTGCATGCCTCGAATGATTCCATGGCGTGCGGCCGATTCGTCGGCGATCGCCGGTTGCTGGTAGTTCTCGTTCATGACGGTCAGGTAGTAGTAGACGTTCTCCTGCTCGACGTACATCCGCCGCAGACCATCGTGAACGATCACGGCAAGCTCGTACGCGTAGGCCGGGTCGTAGGCGACACAGTTCGGGATCGTGGAGGCCGCCAGGTGGCTATGGCCGTCCTGGTGTTGCAATCCCTCGCCCGCCAGGGTCGTGCGACCCGCGGTGCCGCCGAGCAGGAAGCCTCGCGCCTGCATGTCACCGGCCGCCCAGGCGAGGTCGCCGATCCGCTGGAAGCCGAACATCGAGTAGTAGATGTAGAAGGGAATCATCTGCACGCCGTGATTGCTGTACGAGGTGGCTGCTGCCGTCCACGAAGCGAACGCGCCCGCCTCGCTGATCCCCTCCTGCAGAATCTGGCCCTTCTTGTCCTCGCGGTAGAACATGACCTGATCGGCGTCGACCGGGTCGTAGAGCTGTCCAAGCGACGAATAGATACCAATCGTTCGGAACAGGCCCTCCATGCCGAAGGTTCGCGCCTCGTCCGGCACGATGGGTACGATGTGTTTGCCGATCTTCTTGTCACGGAGGAGCAGCGTGAGGATGCGGACGAAGGCCATCGTGGTGGAGATTTCACGATCGCCCGATCCTGAAAGCAGCGGCTCGAATAGCTCGAGCTCCGGAATGTCGAGGGGCTTGGCGATTTCGCGGCGGGTGGGCAGGTACCCGCCCAGGGCGGCGCGACGCTCTCGCAAATACTTGATTTCCGCGCTGTCCTCGGCCGGGCGATAGAACGGAGCGTCCTCGACCTCGTCGTCGGGGATCGGAACTCGGTAGCGGTCTCGAAACTTCCGAATCGCGTCGCCCTGCATCTTCTTCGCGGAATGGGTCGTCATCGCGCCTTCGCCGATCTCACCCAGCCCATAGCCTTTGACGGTCTTGGCGAGAATGACGGTAGGTTGTCCCTCCGTGTTCACCGCTCGGTGGTAGGCGGCGTAGACCTTGCGGGGATCGTGGCCACCCCGGTTGAGCAGCCAAATATCGTCGTCGCTGAAGTTGGCAACCATTTCGAGGAGCTTCGGGTTGGCACCGAAGAATTTCTCTCGCGTGTAGGCCCCGCCCTTGTTCTTGTAGTTCTGGTAGTCGCCGTCGAGCGCCTCCTCCATCCGGCGCAGGAGATTTCCGTCCTTGTCCTTGGCCAGAAGCGCGTCCCAACGATCGCCCCAGATCACCTTGATCACGTTCCAGCCGGCGCCGCGAAAATCGCCCTCGAGTTCTTGGATGATCTTGCCGTTTCCCCGAACGGGCCCGTCGAGCCGCTGCAGGTTGCAGTTGACCACGAAGATCAGGTTGTCGAGCTGTTCGCGGGCGGCCAGCGAGATCGCGCCAAGAGACTCGGGCTCGTCCATTTCGCCATCGCCCATGAAAGCCCAGACCTTGCGACCCTTGGCTTCGACGATTCCTCGGCTCTCGAGGTATTTGAGAAAGCGCGCCTGGTAGATGGCCAGCAGCGAGGTCAGGCCCATCGACACCGTGGGAAACTGCCAGAAGCTCGACATCAGCCATGGGTGGGGGTAGGAAGACAGCCCGTCGGTTTCGACTTCGCGTCGAAAATTGCGGAGTTGATCTTCACTCAGCCGGCCCTCTAGAAAGGCGCGGGCGTAGATCCCTGGCGAGGAATGCCCCTGGATATAGATGAGGTCGCCACCGCACTCGTGGCCGGGGGCCCGCCAGAAGTGGTTGAATCCGACATCGTAGAGTGTTGCAGCAGAGGCGAAGCTGGCAATGTGGCCGCCGAACTCGCTGCTGACCTTGTTGGCCTGCACCACGATCGCTAGCGCATTCCAGCGAATGAAGGACCGAATGCGATGCTCGAGTCCCGGTTCTCCGGGCATCTCCGGTTCGTCGGTCTTGTGGATCGTATTCAGGTAAGCGGTGGTCGCCTTGAACGGTAGGTTCGCCCCGGCACGTCGCATGTTGTCGATCAGGCGCTCGATCAGGTACTGCGCGCGCTCGACCCCTTCCTTGTCAACGACAGATTCGAGCGCATCCAGCCAATCCTCAGTCTCCTGCGGATCGACGTCCGGTTCCGTGATGATCGATTTGCTCATCGACAATGCCTACCTCGCGCAGGAGCGCTGTCAAGCCGCTCCGCTTCGGGCCGCGGCGAGTCGTTGGAAGTCTTCGTCCGCGTGGTAGGAAGACCGGGTGAGGGGCGAGGAAGAGACCATCAAGAAGCCCTTCTCCCGAGCGGCCGCCGCGTACTGGTCGAATTCGGCAGGCGTGACGTACCGATCCATCGGAAGGTGTTGCTGGGTCGGCCTCAGATACTGGCCAATCGTGATGAAATCGACTCCGGCCCTCCGCATGTCGTCCATCACTTCCAGCACTTCGTCGGTACGCTCCCCCAGCCCGACCATGATTCCGGATTTGGTGAAGCTGCCGGGCTCCAGCTGCTTGACGCGCGCGAGAAGGCTCAGCGAATGGCGATAGTTCGCGCCCAGGCGGGCCTCGGGGTACAGCCGCGGAGCCGTTTCCAGGTTGTGGTTGTAGACGTCGGGACCCGCGGCAACCACGATCTCGACCGCACCCTGCTTGCGCAGAAAATCCGGGGTGAGCACCTCGATGGAGGTGGCTGGAGAGCTTTCGCGAATCAACCGGATGCATTCGGCGAACTGTTCGGCGCCGCCATCGGCGAGGTCGTCCCGGTCCACCGAAGTGATCACCACGTGACGCAGGCCGAGCCGGCCGACGGCCTCGGCGAGCCGAGCGGGTTCACCCCGATCGAGTGGATCGGGCCGACCGGTTGCGACGTTGCAGAACCCGCATTTGCGGGTGCAGACGCGGCCGAGAATCATGACGGTCGCGTGCTTCGCGGACCAGCACTCTCCGATATTGGGGCAGGCCGCTTCCTCGCAGACCGTATTGAGCCGCAGAGCCCGGACAGTGCTCTGCGTCTCGAGAAAGCCAGGCGAGCTTCCGGCAGCGCGCACGCGAATCCACGGCGGCCGGCGCTGTGCCAATCGGCCGGTGCCGATTTCACTCCCGATCTGGAGAAGATCTCGGGTCATTTGCGAAGCCGTCCCCATCGTCGCACCCCGATCGGCGTAGGGTATTCCAAGGCGATGGAAATCCCAATCGCGGGCCGCCGTGGGACGGCCGGCTCGCCCCTGGACCCGAGGCGGTCGGCGCCTTCGACCCGAGCTGCCATGGGCCTCCGAAGTCATGCCGTGGGGTGGATCCAGCTTGTTATCGTCCAGCGGTTCGGCACACGAGAGCCTGAACCGTGCTGGAAAGAGAGGCCCATGACCGAGCCTTATGGTCCCCCGTCCGAGAGGAGCCGTTACTACGCGAGTATCCCGCTCTACCTCTTCCTCACTTTGGTGACGTTGTTCGTCTTCAATCTGTACTGGAACTATCGTCAGATGGCGTCCTGCAACGACTTGCTGGAGCGCGACGAGTTTAGCTGGCTGACCTGGCTGCTGTTGACGATCCTCACTTGCGGTATCTACCACCTCTTCTACCAGTACAAGATGGGCGCAGCCATCAACGAGATTCAGGCTGGCCGAGGTCTCCCGGTGACCGAGGGGCTGCCTGTCCTCAGCGTCGTGGCCGCAATTCTGGGTGTGGGGATCGTGGCCGACTGCATTCATCAACATGAACTCAACCAGATCGACGACTGAAGGCGCCCGGCGTCTACCGGAGCCGGATCGCGTGATGCGAGCGGCGGTTGTGGCGCTGTTTCTCGGGGTCGCTGCTGCGGGCTTCGCTTGGGCGTTGCTGGGAGTAGACGTATTGGAATACGAGCATTGGCTGTTGGCCTGCCCGTTGCGCAAGTGGACTGGACTGGAATGCCCTGGCTGCGGAATGACCCACGCCCTGGT
>CAXMOC010000194.1:0-23941 GCA_964194865.1 uncultured Opitutales bacterium
AGCTTCGATGCCTTGGGCGTGTCGGACATCTGCTGGGCCTGGGGGGTCGACGAACGCTTGGGGCTGGTGGGGGTCGGCTACGGGGTGCTCGACTCGCCGCTAGGCGGCGGCTACCAGCTCATCACCCAGTCTGCGCTGGGCGCCGACGGCTCGCCCCTCGAGCCGCTCGGAGCCACCCCGGTGCCGGAGCCCCACCCGCTGGTCCTCCAAGGGTTCGGACTGTTGGCGCTCGCGGGCCTGGGGCGGTTGCGGCGGCGGAACGATCGGGGCCACAGGTCTCTCAGCCCGAGCGTGGCGCTCGACGGCCGCCAGGCCTTCGCGCCCTAGATCGCGGCAGCGCGTTCAGGCTTCATGTCCCATCTCCTGACGCCGCGTCGACTCGTCTGGGTATCGGCCTGCCTGCTCGGTGCGGCACTGTTCTGGGTCTGGGCGGTGGAAGTCGAATCCGAGGCCGAAGCCGAAGCCAATCCGATTCCGCAGTTCGATGCCAAGAGGGCCGAAGAGCTCTACATGCTCGGCTACGCCCAATATGCAGAGGAGAAGGGCGACGAACAAGACGGTGTCACGATCATCCAGCGGGAAAAGGTGAGCCCGGGTTACTCCCTTCACGTGAATCACGGTTTATGCAACGCACGGATCATGGACCTGGAGGGGATCGTGTTGCACGAGTGGAAGGATCCGGACTGCCACCACTGGTCTCACGCGCGATTGATGCCCGACGGAGATCTGTTGGTGGTGGGAGCGCAGGAGCCGGCCGGCCCATCACTGCAGAACGTCGTCGATTCCCGCTCCGTAGAACGCCTTGATTGGTCAGGGTCACGGCGCTGGCGTTCGCCGGTTCACGCCCATCACGACGTGGTTCCGCTCGAGAACGGGGGGTACTTCACATTGTCCCTCGAACTTCGCCGGATGCCTCAGCTCGACCCGAAGATTCCGACCATCGACAACTCTCTCACCCTGATCTCGGCCGTGGGCGAGCCTTTGAAATCAATCTCGCTGACGGACGCGATTCTTCGCTCGCCCGACTTGATGAACCTGAAAATGCCGAGGCAGGAAAAGGCAGTTCCCGGGCTGAGCCCGATCCACGCGAACTCGATCGAGCCCATGACTCGAGCAGGCCTCGTCGAGCGAGACCGAATCTTCGCAGCTTCGAACGTTCTGATCAGCAGCCGCAACCAGGATGCGATCTTCATCGCTGACTGGGAAACCGGTGAACTCGTGTGGGCATGGGGTCAGCAAGAGCTCGAGGGCCCGCACGACGCTTCTGTGCTGGAGAACGGCAACCTCTTGATCTTCGACAACGGGCGAAGAAGGGGCTGGTCGAGAGTGATCGAGCTGGACCCCCTCACCAGAGAGATCGTTTGGAGCTATCAGGCACCGAAGAAAGAGGATTTCTATACGGTGGGACGGGGCTCCTGCCAGCGCTTGCCCAATGGGAATACGTTGATCGCGAACTCGAACAACGGAATTGCCTTCGAAGTCACCCAAAGGGGAGAGACGGTCTGGGTCTGGAAGAACCCGGAGCGAGACGAGGCGGGGCATCGGTCCACGATCGTCCGCATGGACCGCTATGCGCCTGCGTTCGTCGAGGCGATCCTTCGTCGACACCAGAAGTAATGTCTTGGCGACGGTCTCGCCCTTGCTATGGGCGGGCTTCGCGCGACTCGGCCGAGTTCACACCCACGTCGTCGTCACCGATCACGTAGCCGAGCCCTTCGAGCATCTTCCTGTGCTCCGCGGAGGGCTCGGTTGGCGTGCTCAGGGAGTTGCCGGGACGCTCGAGCCCTCCCATGATCTGTTCCAGTGCATCGACCATCCTCTTGGTCGTCCCGGGTTCCTGGTCCGCGAGGTTGATCATCTCCAAGGGGTCTCGCTCGACCTGGTACAACTCGTGCCGTCCGTCCTCTCCCCAGATGAGCTTGTACGGATGATCGTGGTAGGCGCGCAGTCGCCTCGAGAAGGGGGATGGGTCCCAGCTCGGGTACTCGCGATGGACCGCACGTAGGGGATCCTCGAAAACCGCGGGGTACTCGGCTACACGCACTCGGCTCGACGCGGGAGCGAGCAGGCTCCGCGCTCGCGAAGCGAGCCCTGGCGGTGACTCCAGGCCCACTAGCTCGAGAATCGTCGGGAACAGATCGTAGTTCATCACGGGACGCGCATCGCGCCCGGGTTTCACGCGCGCAGGGTAGTGGAGGAGCAGTGGCACATTGATCGCCGGCCCGTAGAGGGAGTACTGATGATCCATCATGTGGTGCTCACCGAGATGCTCACCGTGGTCCGCTGTGAGAACCACGACCGTGTTCTCCAGAAGATCGCGCTTCTCCAGAGACTCGAGCAGGTGGGCGAACAGCTCGTCGAGCTCGGTGAGCGTTGCGTCGTACGTCCGCGCGATCAGGTCTAGTTCGTAAAGGGTGTAGTTCTTCAGCCCGAAGCTGTAGCTCCACATGGGCACCCACGAGCGATCTACACGAAACGAGGCTTCGACCTGCTGCGGCGTCATCACGCGTTGCCGTGCAACTCGTGACGGAATGAAGGGGCGGTGCGCCTCCATGTAGTTCAAGAATGCGAAGAAGGGTGCCTCACCATCCAGGTCTTGAAGCCAAGCGAGAAAATCCTCTTCAGCGAGCTCGCCGGCTGCTTTGATCGCCCAGCGCTTGAGATCTCCGGTCTCGATCTTGCGGCCGAGCTCACTGCTGAAATCTCCGCGCGCCTTCTCGGTTACGATCTCGATCGCCCGCTCGCGATAGGTCTCGTCCCAGGGGTGCCCCTCGTGGCCGAAGCCCTGCTGAAAGTTCTCCACACTGGAGATGTGCGGATTGGCTGCCCAGAGATAGGTCGCGTAGCCCTCCGCTCGAAGCAGCTCGGCCAGGGTGACGTGACTGTCTTCGAGCCATCGATGGGAGCTGTTGGCGCCGTGCTGTGAGGGGAGAAGTCCTGTGAACATGGCCGCGTGGGCGGGTGTCGTAGTGCTCGCCGTCGACACCACGTTGTCGAATACACGGGCGCCCTTCGCCCAATTATCCAGGTTCGGGGTCGTGGCCGTGGAATGACCGTAGAGGCTCATGCGGTCGGCGCGCACCGTGTCCCATACGATCCAGATGACATTGGGACGTGGCGAGATCGCCTCGACGGCGGGCGCCTTGCAGGCCCACAGAACGAAGAGAGTCAGCACGAGGACAAGGGGCGCGACGAATCGAAGGCTGTCGCCGCGGCGCACCTGCATCGAGCGAACGTAGCCAGGGCACCAGACCGACGCCAGAGGTTCCCGAGGTGCCGCGTCTCGCCCGCACTTGCTGGAGTGATGCCCATTGGCGATCCAAGCTGCATGGAATGCAGCTCCGCGATAGGATGGGCGGCGCTGTGGCTGCGCGAACCGAACAGGGTTCAACCGACTCGATGTTGCGTCGCGTGTTCGCACCGGCCGCAATCTTCTGCTTGGCATTCGCGCTGCGTTTCGCGTTCCTGTTGCAGATGCGGGACACGCCGATGCGTGACTACGCTGAACTCGATTGGCACGAATGGTTCATCTACGACTCCGCCTACTATCAATCGATTGCTGCTTCGATCTCGCGGGGTGACCTGATCGCCCCCACCGCGCACTTTCTGTCTCCCATGTACAGCCTATTGATGGGGCTCGTCTACGCGGTCTTCGGAGTCGACCTCGGCCCGGTCCGCCTGGTCCAATGCGTCCTGGGCTCGCTCAGCTGTGTGCTCCTCTACTGGATCGGCCGGCGGGTATTCTCGGAGATCACCGGCGTTCTCGCCGGGGTCTGTCTGGCACTGTACGGCCTGCACATCTACTACACGGAGCTGATCCTTCCAACCACTCTCGTGGTCTTCCTCAACCTGGCGTTTCTCGCCCTGGTCTCGACCGAACCCTCCCGGCTCACACCTTTGCGTGCGAGCGGCGCTGGCGTCGTACTCGGTCTCGCGGCGCTTGCCAAGGAAAACGCGCTGCTTCTCGTCTTCGCAACGGTTGCCTTGTTTCTGTGGCAGCAGCGACAGTTCGGCTCCCGGCGGATGACCTCCACGATCGCCCCATTCGCGCTTGGTCTGTTTGTCACCATCGTGCCAGTCACGATTCACAATCACATCGCGAGTGGCGAGTTCGTATTGATCACCACCACCGCTGGGCGGAATCTGCTGAAGGGCAACGGACCCACAGCCAATGGAACCCACGTCAAACTCTCACCCTCGATCTTGGACACCAACATCAAGGTCTACCTGGACGGCGATGTAGTTCCGGGGCAGGCCGCTCGGGAATCGAGCCAGATGGTCGCGAAGACCCTGGAGTACACGGCGGGCCAACCGATCGCCTCCGCCAAGCTGTTCGCAAAGAAGGCCCTACTCGCTCTGAACCAGCGCGAGCTCTTCATTCAAGACAACTTCTACTTCACGAAGCGTTACTCGAGCGTGCTGAGACTGCCGCTACCCGGGTTCGGATTGATCGGCGTTCTCGGCCTGGCCGGCGCGGTGTGGGGCCTTCGGCGCTGGCAGTCGAGAGCGCACGTATACGCCATGCTGCTGGTTCAGATCGTCTCCTACACCCTGGTCTTCGTGCTCGCCCGCTACCGGCTGGTGGCCGTGTGCTGCCTCATCCTCTTCGCGAGCCACTTTCTGAGCGACGCGGTACAGCTCCTCAAGGAAGGCAGGTGGCGTTCGCTCGCGCTCGCCGCAGGCGTCACGCTCGGCTGCGCGCTGCTCGTCAACATTCGGTTCGCGCAATTCCCGTACGAGCGGGGCTTCCCGAAGATGTCGAACCGCATCGACCAGATCCAGTCCGCCCGGCGCAACAGCCGGCTCAACCTTCACGGGAGGCGCGCGGCCCCGGCCGCAACGAACTCGCAACCGGGTGGCGGCGTCGACTGATCCAGGCGTGGGCGATCAGGGCGTGGGTGCAACCGTCGGGATCAGGGGCGTCGAGCATCCGCGCCGATCGCTCGGCTCATCGCCCAGGATGCTCGGATCCTCGGGGCACGTCCAGCGCCACTGCGGAACCGCGAAATCGCTCTCGCTTTCGTCGCCCGAGACATAGCCAAGTGCCGCGAGCGCCTGCCGCATCTCGCTCGTGTCGGCGCCGGCAGCCTCCTCCCGAAAGGGCTCCGTGACCCAGGGAGCACTCCGGGCCAGATCCTGCTTCAGCCGGATTGCCTCTGGGTGCGTCTGTACGTAGAGATTCGCGGCCTCGAGCGGATCCCCCGACAAGTGGTAGAGCTCGCTCGACGATGGATGGTTGGGCCGGTAGATGAGCTTCCAATCCCGATCCATCGCCACGTAGACGAAGTCGTCGAGTGGCCGCCACTTCAGCATGCGGGCGTTGAGGTCGAATCCGTTGATCTGGTCGGCGAGGGCGACCCTACCGCGGTCGGGCTTTCCCTCGATCAGAGGCCGGAGCGATCGCCCCGACGTCCGCTCCGGGGCGGCAATGTTCATGTAGTCGAGCACCGTCGCGAAGATGTCCTTGGTCCGCACGAGCTCCTCGACCACTGGCACCTGCTCTTCGCCCGGAATCGAGACCAGCAGGGGGACGCGAATCTGCTCCTGATACAGGATCCGGTGGTGGAGCCAGTCGTGGTCCCCGAGCCCTTGCCCGTGATCCGCTGTGACTACGATGACTGTGTTCTCCAGCAGACCGCGCGCTTCGAGCTCGTGCATCAGGCGCTCGATCTGCGCGTCCATGTAGGCCACCTCGGTCGCATAGCGCAGGCGCTCGCTTTGTTCCGGGGTGAGCGGCTTGCCGCCGTTTTCCGGCGTCAGCGCGGAGCGCACGCTCGCGACATAGTCTTCGGGCGGGAGCAGGATCGGGTCGTGGGGATCCCAGTAGTGGGCCCACAAGAAGTAGGGCTGCGGATCGGATCCAAGGCGATCCAGCGCCAGCTCAGTGGTCTGGTCCGAGCGCCGCTGGAACTTCTTCATGTCCCAGCCCGCTCCCTCTCCAGCTGGCAGGTCCGTTTCCAAGCTCTCGAAGACGTCGAAGCCCCGGCGAAACCCGAAGACCGACGCGACCGGGAAGGCGCTCTGGATCGCCAGGGTGCGATATCCCTCGCCCCTGAGCACGGTCGCCAGGGTTGGGACGTCGTCTGGCAACCGATAGCCGGCCGCAGCCGAGAGGACGCGCAACCGGTGCTCGTGATTGTCCAACCCGGTCAGGATGCTTGCGTGGGAGACGGGCGTCAGGGCAGATGAGCTGATCGCGAGGTCGAAACGCGTCCCGTTGCTCGCGATGGCGTTCAACCCGGGCGACCGCGACCCCACCCCGTCGGTTCGCTTCGGCGCCGAATTGGAGTACGCACCGATGAAGTCAGCTCGCGTCGTGTCGAGCGTGATCAGGATGAGGCTCTTCCGCGCGCCAGACGAATCCGCGCAGGCCGACTGAACTCCCGCGAGCAGCGCGGCCGCCGCGAATAGAATGAGCAGACTCGGTCCGTGTATCAGCGTCGTGTCTCTGGCTACTTCAGGTGAGCGCTCGAAACCGGAGGCTACCTCGAGGTCGCCCTAGTATACTGGGCGTCCACCTCCCGCACACGATGCGCAACTTGGCTCGAGTCGACCGCGCTTCACAGTTCGCTTGCTCCGGGCGGATCGCTTTGGCTGAGGTTCTTCCGATACTCTGTTGCGGAGGAAGAGATCGGCGGAATAGCAGTTCGAGAAGTGGCGTGTTCCCACAGGAAACAAAGGCTTTGCCCCGAGAATCATCGATCGAAGCGAGCCCGCCGAGTCTTCAGTTGCGCCCTGGAAGTCAGTCGTGGTCTTGAAGAGATTGGGCTTGGGGGACAATGAATCGCCCCGGCTGAGCCCGAATGGTCGCACTCGGTCCGCCGCACGTTGTCTGGCTGCGTTGACATGCGTCTTCGCACTCTACGCCGTGGGTGTCTACCAGGATTATTTCACCGGTGACGACGCCTTCATCTCCTTTCGTTACGCCAGGCACTTGAGCGATGGAATGGGCCTCGTCTGGAATCCAGGCGAGAGAATAGAGGGCTATACGAACTTCCTCTGGGTTCTCATCATTGCTGGTGCTTTGCGGCTCGGCCTGCCGCCCGAAGGAACCGCGAACGCGCTCGGCATTGCGAGTGGGCTCGGTGTGCTGCTGATACTGGGCCTTCGGGCTCACCGCCGGGGCTGGGGGAAGCCCTTCTTCTGGCTCGCGCCCGTTGCGCTCGCATCGAGTCGTAGCTTTACCGCCTGGTCGACGGGCGGCCTCGAGACCATGTTCTTCAGTCTGTTGTGTTTCGCTGGCCTCGTTCGCTTCTCAGACGAACACGATCGAAACTCGGCATGGCCCTGGGCATCGGCCGCACTGCTCGCTCTGGCGACCCTCACGCGGCCCGAGGGCATGCTCTTCGCCTCCGTTTCGGGCTGTTTCCTTGCGGTGGCGGTTCTCTTGCGAAGAAGATCGCTGGGCGCCGCGTTGCTCTGGGTTTCGATCTATTGGGTTCCCGTCGGTTCGCACCTGCTCTGGCGCCACTCCTACTACGGGTTCTGGTTGCCGAACACCTTCTACGCCAAGGTCCCGGGCACCTGGTGGGAGCAGGGCGCGAAGTATCTCATGCTCTTCGCGGGTGACTACAACGCCCTCTGGTTCCTGCCGCTCGTGGCCGCCGCTCTGCTGATGCGAACCGACTTCACAACCCGGCTGTTCGGCGTATCGACGATTGCCTATCTCGTCTACGTGGCTTCGGTGGGGGGAGATCGATTCGAGTTCCGCTTCCTGGTGGTGATTCTTCCCTACCTGTTCTGGCTCGCTGCGGCCGGTCTGGAGGCCGTCGCTGAGAAGGGAGCCGATCGATTGACCCGCCCCGGGTTCGTCTGGGGAGCGGCGGCAGTCCTGTCAGCCGTCGTCGTACTCGAAATCTACTCGGGATCCCGCGATCCCGCGGCTTCGAAGCAGCGAAGCGGCATCAACTCGCTCGAGATGATCCGTGATTACGCTCGGGATCGCGTGGAGCAGGGGAAATTTCTTCGCCGACTGAGTGACGAGAACATTCTGCCGGAGGATGTCGTCATCGGTGTCGGAGGGGCGGGAGCGCTGCCCTACCATACCGATTGGACCACGATCGACCGCAGGGGGCTGAACGACCTGCGGATCGCACACGCGAAGCTCGAGACACGCGGTGAAATCGCCCATGAGCGAGAGCCCAGCTACGAGTACTTGCGCGAACGCCGCGTGGTCATGTTCGATGTCTTGAACCGCCTCGTGCACAGATCTCTCGAGCCAAAGAGCCGTTTGAAGGGGGCTCGTCTTGGCGGCCAAGAACTCGTAGTCAAGGCCGTTCGAGTCGAGGACGCCTACCTCATCTTCGCGACGTTCGTCGACGACGAAGAGCTGGGGAGGATCTTCTCAGGCCTCGAGATCATCCACTAGCGAGCGGCGAACACAACGCGCGACGATGGCTCGACCCGCTAGGCTCCGTCGAGCTCGGCCATGAATTCACTCATTCTTCGATAGGCTTCCGCCTGGTCACCCGTGCCGGGGATCGCCAATGGAGTCTGTTGGAAATAGTCGGAACCGACGTCGTAGAGTTCTTCGGTGTATCCGGTGCGACCCACCGCGTACTTTCTCAGCAGTGTGTACTCGCTGGCGCCTTGTGAAGTTCGCACCACGCGCTCGTACCGCTGATGCGATCCGTCTGCTTTGGGAGCCTCGCCGTTGGGGGCGAAGAGCTCGCCGTAGTTGACGCTCCTCTGCGAACACGCTGATGGATTCCGCAGGCAGGGCGTGAAGGGTATCGAGTCCGAAACCGCGTGGTCGTCGACTCCCGCAAGCTCGAGCATCGTAGAGAAGAGGTCGGTTGCGTTGATCGGCGCACTGCAGATCGCACCGCCCGCCACCTCGACGCCTCGGCCTTTGATCAGCATGGGTACATCAACGCCCCCCGTATAGAGCGTATTCTTCATCTTCTTCGGGTCGTATCGCCCGGAGGTAGCTTGGGGGGAGGATCCGTTGTCCGAGATGATGATTAATGTCGTATCCGCAAAGTCGACTGAGGCGGCCAGCCGTGCAAACTCCGTATCCCACGCCTCGATCATTGCATGCTGGCATTCGACCTGGTTTTCTTTCGGATCCGCGCACCGCGGCCCCCAGACGGGCGCCAAGCCCTCGGGCGGTTTGTGGAGGGGGCGGTGTGGAGCGTGGTACGACACAACCATCAGGAGCGGTCGTGAATCCTCAGCCTGCAATGCCGCAATGGCGGCATCCGTGATTACCGTCGTCGAGTATCCGGTTTCGACTTGGCATCTACCTTCGATGTCGCAGCGCTCCCAACTGGTGTAGTGCTTCCCGATCGGAAGCCCCTGCGCCGATACCGTGAGATTTCCGATCGATCCGTCCCATCCGGTCCACCCCATTCTCCGGGCGAAGAGCTCGCGAGGTTCATCTTCCCGACCGCCGACGTGGAGCTTTCCGATCAATCGGGTCCGCCAGCCGCGGTCGCTCAGAATGCGCGCAATGTTGGGCATGCTCGCATCCAACCCGCGATGGCGGGCGGACCGGCCCTCGCGGTTGGAAATCGCCATTCCGACGCCGTGATGCCGAGGGTATCTGCCCGTGAGCACGGATGCGCGGAAGGGCGAACACGAGGCGGCTCCCATCACATTGGTGAAGCGAATGCCTTCAGACGCGATGGAATCGAAGTTGGGGGTGGCAGAGGGGTAGGTGAACCATTCCGATTGATACGCACCGAACTCCCCCGTCGAGGCATCGTCCAGAATGACGAGAATGATCTTGGGGGCGGACCGAGCCGATACGGGAAAGAGGAAGAGAAGAGCGCAGAAGGCAATGGAGGCTGCCGGTCGTGGACTCCGCATAGGCGGCATACGATACCGCATGGATCGAAGCCCTCCAGGACGGGAGCGAGTGATCGAAGCGTGCTGGCCTCGTGGATCTTTCGAGCGCGATCGTGACTGGCGCGCGCGCAGCGTGCGCGGGATGGGACGCTACCCTTTTCGATTACGTCGATACAATCCTGGATCATCGTGCCAATCTCGACGAGGCCGTACACCGCTAAAAGGGGCTCGAGGCGATGAATACCCTCACGGGCCTCATGCGTCCGCATGCTTTCCGCGCTGCTGCCGTCCTCTCGATCGCGTCTCTCCTACTGCCGTCTTGTAGTGACGGCGAGTCAAGCGCCGACGCTGGGCGCTCTAAACGCCCCAACATCTTGTTCATCACCGTAGACGACATGGGCTGGGACTCCGTGGGCGCCTATGGAAGCACCGTGCCCGGCGTGACGCCGAACATCGACGGACTGGCGGCAGAGGGCATTCGCTTCGAGCACGCGCACGTGAACGTCGCCGTCTGCCAGCCATCGCGGGCGGTGTTGCTTACGGGGCTCTACCCCCACCGCAATGGCGCCAGAGGATTTGAAAGGATCCAGGCGAACGTCCCAACGCTATTCGAGAGGCTCAAAACGGCCGGGTATCGGGTCGGCATACTGGGCAAGGTCGAACACTCGGCGCCCTCGCGTCGGGCAGCCTGGGATTTCGTCGTCTCCGACGAGGCGCTCAACGCTGGCCGGGATTCCGAGTCCTTCTACGAACACGCTCGCAGATTCGTCTCGGAGGCGCGCGAATCCGGTCAGCCATTTTTTCTGGTTGCCAATGTGGGCGACCCGCACATGCCTTTTGCCAACACGATGGCGGAGCGATCCCTTGCGAAGATGCGCGCGAGTGGCTTCTCCAGACCCGTGCCCCCCGTCAGTCGGCAATACACGCCGCAGGAGATCCGGGTCCCTGGATTCCTGCCGGACCTTCCCGTCGTGCGCGGGGAGCTCGCCGCCTACTTCACGTCGGTGCATCGTGCAGACGAATCCGTCGGAAAGATCCTCGAGGCGATCGCCGCTGAGAATCTCGTGGATGAGACCCTGACCACGCTCGTCTCGGACAACGGAATGCACTTCCCCTTCGCCAAGACCAATGTCTACATGAGCTCCACTCGAACACCGTGGATCGTGCGATGGCCCGGCGTCGTCGCGGCCGGTTCGGAAGATGCGAACCACTTCATCAGTGCGGTCGATTTCGCGCCGACCATCCTCGATGCGGTCGGGTTGCCACCCCTCGAGAGAGCGGACGGCCGCTCCTTCCTGCCCTTGCTCACGGGCAACTCCCAGGAGGGCAGGGAATATGTGTTCAGCTTCTTCTTCGAAACCGTTGCGAATCGCGCCTACCCGATGCGGTCGGTGCAGAGTGCCCACTACGGTTACATCTTCAACGCCTGGTCGGACGGAATCTCGACCTTCACCAATCGGACGGAGAAGGGCGTCGCGATGAGGGCCATGGTCGAGGCCGCGAAGAGCGACGAGGCCCTCGCGCGCCGCCTCGACTTCCTGCGGCATCGGTCCCCCGAGGAGTTCTACGACTACGAGAAGGATCCAGACGCCCTTCGAAACCTCATCGAAAGTCCCGAGATGATGGCCGAGGTAAAGAAGTATCGAGATCTCTTGGCTGCGAACATGAAGGCGACCGGGGATCCTCTTTACCCGCGGTTCAGCATCCAGATCGCTGAGGACCGGAAGTAGACGAGAGAGTTGCTGATGAAACGACTCGAAGGCAAGACAGTCATCGTTACCGGAGGTGGCAGCGGCATCGGCAGAGGGGAATGTCTGCGAATCGCAGAAGAAGGAGGTCTGGTCGCGGTGGCGGACATTCGAACGGAGCGATCGTCATGACGTCCTCGATCGCAGGTTCCGTGATCGGAGCCGGGGGGTCCGCGGCCTCCTACGCGGTGTCCAAACACGGACTGATCGGCCTGGCCAAGCAGATTGCGGTGGACTACGGCGCCCAGGGAATCCGCGCCAATGCCATCCAACCCGCCGCGGTGGACGAGACCAACCTGCCAAAACATGCGGCCGAAGACCAACAGAGAGCGCAAACGCCCCTCGCCCGTTTGCCGCGGCCGAAGGCTTGGCTGCCGATTCGCCGCGCGGGCAAGATCAAGGACGAATACGGCGCGACGATTGCGTTCCTGCTCTCCGACGACGCCGGGTTCATCACTGGCTCTGCCCTTCCGGTGGACGGCGGCTACCTGGCGACCTGACAAGGGGTCTGCAGCTGGCCATGCAGCCTGCTCTCGCATGGGGTCCGCTCCTGTGGATCGCAGCCGTTCGGTTCGCCGTGCCCCTGGGCTCCACGCTGTTCGCGCCCATTGGCTACACGGCCGATGAGTTCTATTACCTCGCCTGCGCGGATCACCTTGCGTGGGGATACGTAGACCATCCTCCGCTTTCGATCGGAGTACTCGCGGCGATCCGCCACTTGTTCGGCGATTCGTTGTTGGCACTGCGCGCACTCCCAGGTCTTTGCGAATCGCTTGCGGTGCTGGTGACAGCGGCACTTGCCCGAGAGTTCGGAGGGGGTCGGCGGGCACAGATCCTCGCAGCACTGGCTTGGGCTACGGCGCCAATGGCGCTGGCGATCGGTCTTCCGTTCTCGATGAACCCGCTCGAGCACTTGCTCTGGCCGCTGGCTGCATTGGTTCTAGCGCGGATCCAGAATGGATCGGGGCCGAGGTGGTGGATCGTACTCGGCTTGCTGCTGGGACTCGCGCTGGAGAACAAGACGAGCACTCTGTGGCTCGGCGTCGGACTCGCCGCGGGAATGGTGGCAACTCCTGCGCGCGTCTGGCTCGCCACGCGCTGGCCCTGGCTCGCGGCGGGGCTCGCGATCGCAGTCCTAGCACCTCACATCGTTTGGCAGGTGGCGAACGGCTGGCCGCTGCTCGAGTTCGTTCGCAACAATGCCGTGGGGCGCGAGGGTCTCGACGCCGTAGCCGTGATCGAGTCACCGTGGATCTTCGCGATCTCACAGCTCTTCGTGATGGGACCCGTTGCGGCGCCCCTGTGGCTCTGGGGGCTCGCGTACCTCCTGCACGCTCCCGAGTCGAGAGACCACCGGGTGCTCGGTTGGGCGTTCGCGGTGGTGTTCGTACTCTTGGCGCTGAGTGGCCGAGGCGGCATCTACTACCTCGTGGGCGCCTTTCCCATCGTCTTCGCCGCGGGGGGAGTCGCCATCGAGCAGTTCACACGAAATCGGTGCCAGCGCCTGCCCGCAGTACTCCGCAGCGCCATGCTGCTTCAGGGGTTCTTGTTTCTCCCCGTACTGATCCCCCTGGTGGATGTCGAGGGCTACCTGAGTGTTGCGCGCGGCGCGCGCAGCCTTCTGGGCGCGGAGGTGGAGGACGCCTCCTTACCCCCTAGCTATCAGTGGATGCTCGGCGGACCCGAGCTGGTCGGAGCGGTCGCTCGAGTGACGAAGACACTCTCCGATTCGGAACGCGCCAGCGCCGGGGTGTTGGCGACGACTTTCGGTGAGGCCGGAGCCCTGGCTCACTTCGGGCCCGAACAGGGTCTGCCGCCGGTGATCGGTACCCACAACAACTTCTGGCTCTGGGGCACGCGCGGCCTCGACGGCAGTGTGATGATTGTCGTGGCGGATCCTGGATCGCGGCTGCTGGAGAACTTCGCTAGCTGCGAACCTGCAGCACTGGTGGACTGCCCCTATTGCGAGCCGCAGCTGAAAAATCGCACGATCTTCCTGTGCCGGGAGCTGGATCGACCGCTACCGGAGATCTGGACGACACTCAAGGACTTCGTCTAGCGCGGTCGCATGGATGGCCGGGATCAGTCGAACCAAAGGGGCGTGATCCATTCTCGCTCAACCTGCTGGCTCCGATGAAGGCTCGGTTGCGTGGACGCCTTCACCGATGGACTTGACGAGAATGAGGGCGGGGTTGTCCGGGCCCCAGAGCTCGACGGTTTCGAACAACGGGACGAAACCCAGCGCGATATAGAACTCCCGTGTGCGCTGGTAGGGCTCATAGGGGTCGGAAGGTCCGAGAGTCTTCACGTGAAAGAGGCGGAACCCCTGAGCCCGCAGCTCGCCCTCCAGCCGAACAACCAGGCGTTGGCCGATTCCCTGGCGGTGGAGCGACGAATCGACCGCGATGACCTCGATCTCGGCGGACTGCGGATTGTGTAGGCGGAGACTGGTGAACGCTACGACGCGACCCTTCTGCTCCGCGACGAACGAAGTGAGCTCGCTCAGACCGGCGAGATAGCGTTGATTGGATTCGGGGATTCCGAACCAGTCTTTGAGCTGCTCGAAGATCGCCGAGCATGCGGGGCGGTCGTTCCCAACGAACGGACGGATCTGAATATCTGCACTCATGTCAGGTGGTGACCTCTCAATCGCGGACGGCCGGTGCCGTAGCGCGGGGCGAATGAACGGAACGCGGAGCCAGGCCGCGTACAGCTGTCGTCTAGAGAGATCTAGGAGCGCATGACGAGACCAGCCTAGCGCCCAGACTGTCTGTGGGCGATGCCGAAGTCGCAGCCCTATCGGTCCGGGGCCAGCCATCTGAGCTGGACCCGAAGCCCAAGCGCGACTCGCGTCACAAGTGCCCTCCCCCACAATGGAACCTCGCGACGGCCTCACCTACGCTCGACAGCATGACACAGAAGCGAGCCGTGCTCGATCAGATCAACATCGTCGTTGCAGACATGGCGGCTGCTGTCGCGTTCTACGAGATGCTGGGTGTCGATGTCCCGGGGACGCTGCCCGAGTGGGAGCCGCATCATCGCTCGGTCGACGCGGGAAGCGAGCTCGACATCGAGCTCGACAGCGCGTCCTTCGGCGCGCAGTGGAACGCGGGCTGGCCTGCCGGGAAGTCGGGTGTCGTTCTCGGGTTTCGCGTGGGCTCGCGAGATGATGTCGACGCGCTCTACCGGGAGCTGACCGACGCCGGGCACGCCGCACAGCAAGAACCGTACGACGCGTTCTGGGGTGCCCGCTACGCGATCGTCGAAGACCCCTCCGGCAACGCCGTCGGTCTGATGAGCCCGGTCGACGAAGGCCGTCGAACGCGGCCACCGGACCCGCCGAAACGCTGAGCTCGGCCCGGTGGCCCGAAGATATTCGAGCGAATCGGGCCGGCGCCACGACCGTAGGCGCGAAGTGAGCGGTCGGAGTCCCAGACGGAGGGGGAGGGCATGAACGACCTTGACCACGTTCTCGCGAGCTCGAACCTGATCCTACCATGACGATCAAATCGAACGCTGCAAGTTCTTGCGGTACGGGAGGGACGCAGCGCTGACGTCCGAGCCATTCGCCGCTAACGGAGCTCGCGTTTCAAGATCTTGCCGGTCGGGCCCTTGGGTAGGCTTTCGGAGAATTCGACGATCCGCGGGTACTTGTAGGCGGCTAGGTGCTGCTTGCAATAGGCGATCACGTCTTGCGCGGTGAGGCCCGCTTCGGGGCGGGCGACCACCACGGCTTTGACCTCTTCGCCGTGGCTCTCGTGGGGAACTCCGAGCACGGCGGCCTCCAGGATGGCCTCGTGCGCGTAGAGAATCTCCTCGACTTCTCTTGGATAGACGTTGAAGCCGCCGCGGAGAATCATGTCCTTCTTGCGGTCGACGATCGTAAACGAGCCGTCCGAATCCCGAACGCCGATGTCTCCCGAGTGGAACCAGCCGCCGCGCAGCGCCTCCTTGGTGGCGTCGGGACGCTTCAAGTAGCCCTTCATGATGTTGTGGCCGCGAATGCAGATCTCGCCGCGTTCTCCATCGGCAACCGGGCGATCCTCGTCGTCCATGATCTGCAGCTCGACGCCCCACACCGGATAGCCGATCGAGCCGGGCTTTCGCGGACGATCGACCATGTTGAAGCTCGCCACGGGCGAAGTTTCGGAAAGCCCGTAGCCCTCGAGGATCTGAACCGGGAATTTCTCCTCGAAGGCCTTCATGACCTCGACGGGCATCGGCGCACCACCAGACATGCAACTCTTCAGCGCACTGAGATCGTACGCGCGCTCCGGCTCGTGATGCAGGAGTGCAAAGTACATGGTGGGCACGCCGGCGAACATCGTCACGCGATCGCGTTCCATGATTTCGAACGCGTCCTGCGGAGTAAAACGCGGCAGCAAGCTGAAGGTCGCTCCGGCCGCGATCGCCGCGTTCTGGATGCAGGTCTGCCCAAACGAATGGAAGAGGGGCAGCGCCGCGAGCATCACGCTGTCGTGGTGAACGGGCACGAGCCGCGGAACGATCACGGAGCAGTTGAGCAGCAGATTCGAATGGGTGAGCTCGGCGCCCTTCGGCTTGCCCGTGGTCCCCGAGGTGTAGAGGATCACGGCGGTATCCGTGGGTGCGGTCGGATGGATGTCCCGCACGGGTGGCGCAGCGGCCAACGCCGCGATTCCATCCTCCCCTTCAGCGTCGGCCCAGACCACGTCCACACCCGCCTCAGCTGCGCCGCTGCTGGCCGCGTCGGCGAACATTCCGTGGGCGATCAGCAGCCGGGCGTCGGAGTCTTCGAGGTGATAGGTGACCTCGGGGGCGGACAGCAGCACGTTCAATGGCACGACGGTGCAGCCCGCGTAGAGAATGCCGAAGTAGCCCACCGAGAACTCGGGCAGGTTCGGAACCAGGATGGCGACCTTCTCGCCCGGTCCGATGCCCCGCTCTCGCAGCGCTCCGGCGACGCCGCGCGCCTGGCGATCGAGCTCGGAGAAGCGAACCTGGCGCTCTCCGAACAGAATCGCGGGGTGATCCGGACGCGCCTCCGCGCTGGCGGCGAGGATGGTTCCGAGGTTGAGCTGCATGCGCGCCGCCTCCGTAGAGTCGAACGAGACCACTGTACACGAAACGCGACGGCTTCCCGCTGCGGGGCCCTGGGTGTTCAGCCTGTTGTTCAGACGGGCAGGTCGGAGCGCTCGAACAGGGCTTCCAGCGCGATCCCTCGGGCCGCAAAGGCTGCGGCCGCCCCCTCGCCGCGATCGACGATGCACAACACCCGGGCCACCTTGGCTCCCGCTTCTTCCGCCAGCGTCATGGCCTCCAGCGTCGAGCCGCCCGTCGTCACCGTGTCTTCGACCAGGGCCACGGTCTGGCCGGGCTCGAAAGCGCCCTCGATGCGTTTCGCCAAGCCGTGCCGCTTCGTCTCCTTGCGAACGAAGAACCCGACCAGCGCGGTCCCGGGGTCACGGGCCTCGGCGGCGGCGAGGATCGCCGCGATCAGTGGCACCGCGCCGACCGCCATTCCCCCCACTGACTGCACGGGCGGACCCGAGCGAAGCTTTTCGAACATCAGCGCGCCCGCCAGCGCCAAGCCGCGCGGACGCATCAGCGTCTGGCGCAGGTCGAGATAGAAATCGCTTTCGGCGCCGCTGGCCAGTGTCACTTTCTGGCGTCGGAACGAAACCTGCAGCACCAGCTCGAGCAGCTCCTGGCGCAGCTCCGCATCACCCACGTCGCCTCCGATCACTGCTTGCGAATTCCGAGCGCGAACTCGGCGATGAGCTTGCGGTGGAGCTCCGAGGTTCCCTCGCCAAACTCCAACGATTTCGCCTCCATCAGCAGCCTTCCAACCGGATATTCCTCGGACAGTCCGTAGCCGCCGTGAATCTGGATCGCGTCGAGCGCATTCTGGGTGGCGGCCTCGCTGGCCATCAACTTGGCCATCGACGATTCCATGCTCGCCCGGGCGACACCGGCGTCCTTCATGCGGCCCAGGCGATACACCAACGCCCGGGCAGCCTCGGTGCGACACAGCATGTCTGCCACCTTTGCCTGGATCATCTGGAACTCGCCGATCTTCTGGCCGAAGGCTTCCCGGTCCATCGCGTAGGCGAGCGCGAGATCGATGCACGCCTGGGATTGACCGACGCAGCGCGCGGCCACCGAGTAACGCCCCATGTCGAGCGCCGAGCCCAATACCGGAAACCCGCCGCCGTCGCTGCCGAGCAGGCCGTCGTCGGGGACGAATACGTCTTCGAAGTGAACCTCGGCGAGGTTGTCCCGCTTGAGGGTACGCATCGGGAAGTCGCTGATCTGGACGCCCTCGGTCTTGGGGTCGACCAGGAAGGCGGTGACGCCTTTGTGCTTCAGCTGGCGGTTGAGGGTGGCCACCACGAAGAAGAGTCCCGCGTGGGCGGCGTGGGAAATGAATACCTTGGTGCCCGTGATCCGGTAGCCGCCCTCCACCTTTTTCGCGGCAGTGCGCATGCTGGCGAGGTCGGTTCCGCCACCGGGCTCCGTCAGACAGGCGGAGGTCAGACACTCGCCGCGCGCCATCGAAGGCAGCCAGCGCTCCTTCTGGGCATCGGTGCCATGGCGCAGAATCGAGCCACCGACCAGGGAGTTGGTGACCGAGACGACCGAGGCGACCACCCAGTCGACCCGGGCGAGCTCTTCGCAGATGACCCCGTAGGTCGCCACATCGGTAAACGAGCCGCCGTACTGCTCGGGGATCATCGGCGCGATGTAGCCCAGGGGGACCAGCTTCTGGATCAGGTCGACCGGATAGCGGGCCTCGCGCTCGTAGCGCTCGACGTGCGGGGCGATCTCTTTCTCGGCGAATTCCCGCACCGAGCGCCGGACCAGGCGCTGGTCTTCGCTGAGGTCGAAGTCCGCCATGCGCTCGGTGACGGCTCCCGGGCCGCTCATCGCTGCTCTCCGATCCCCATTCCCGCCCAGCATAGCCGCCAGAACGCCGGATCGACGCCCACCGAAGCCTGGTTGACGCCACCGAAGCCTTGGATGGCGGCCGCATCGAGCGTTGCTAGGATCCGGCCTCCCGTTCACCAGCGTCCCCGGAGCCCGCGTGAAGAAGTCGAAACCGCTACCGCATCGAAATCGCGGTAAGTCCGCGCGTCATCGGGCGAAGCTGAAGAGGAAGCACCAGCGGGTGCGGCTGCGCAAGAGCTCGGGCGAGCGCAAGACCTATCGCTGAGCGGGCCCTGCGGTGCCCACCGACACCTTCGCGTACGGGCTGAAAGCCCGCAGCGGCGCCGCGCGCGCCGGCTCGTTCAGCACGCCCCACGGCTCGTTTCTCACACCGGCCTTCATGCCCGTGGGAACCCACGCCGCCGTCAAGGCACTGACCAGCGAGCAGGTGCGAGCGGCCGGCGCCCAGGTGGTGCTCGCCAATACCTATCACCTGGCGTTGCGTCCCGGGGAAGGCCTGGTCCAGAAGCTGGGTGGGCTGCACCGCTTCATGGGTTGGGACGGCCCGATGCTGACCGACAGCGGCGGCTTCCAGGTCTTCTCACTACCCAAGGTCGAAATCAGCGACCGCGGCGCACGCTTCAACAACGCGGTCGACGGCTCGACGATGGAGCTCACTCCAGAGCGTTCGATCGAGATCCAACACGCGCTCGGCGCAGACATCATCATGGCCTTCGACGAGTGCTCTCCATTCCCGGCCGACGCTCGAACCCTGCGCAGGGGAGTCCGCCGCACGCTCTCGTGGCTAGACCGCTGCGTTCGGTCTCACGAAGGTTCGGAGGAGCGTCAGGCGTTGTTCGGAATCGTCCAGGGCGGGGTCGATCTCGATCTGCGCAAGTCGTGCGCCGACGCCCTCGCTTCCCTCGACTTACCCGGTTACGCGATCGGAGGCGTATCGGTCGGCGAAGGCCACGAGTGGATGTGTCGGGTCACCGAGCACACGGCTCCACTGTTGCCGGAGACGAAGCCCCGTTATTTGATGGGGGTGGGACTGCCGGAAGACCTGATGGCCGCGATCGGTTTCGGCATCGATCTATTCGACTGCGTGATCCCGACCCGCTACGCGCGCAGCGGTGTGGCCTTCACGGCTCGCGGCCGGATCCGACTCACCCACCGGCGCTACCGTCGCGACGCCTACCCGATCGATACCTCCTGCGACTGTGCGGCATGCGGTCCCGGCTTCTCGCGCGCGTATCTTCATCATCTGTTCGCCGCCAACGAGGTACTTTCCGCAGTGCTCACCTCGATCCACAACGTGCACTTCTATCAGCGACTGATGCGCGAAGCGCGCGAGGCCATCGTCGCCAATAGCTTCGAAGCGTTCCGACGCGAGTTTCTTGCAGCCTACGGAGACACGCCAAAAACCTAGGAACGCACGAGCTGCTGCTCCCCCCGAAGCTCGACGCCAGTAACTCGATCGAAATGCCCGGGGGCGCTGCAGGTGGAGGAAAACAAGTTGGCCCAGTGGAACACCGAACAGCTGACGCCCGAGGAGGTTCTTCGGCGCTACACCGGAGGGCCACTCACGGGAGTCTTCACCGACGGCTCCTGCGAGGGGAATCCCGGCCCTGGAGGCTGGGGTGTCGTGTGGGTGGAGAACGATCGAATCATCGAGGAGAAGAACGGATTCGACCCCGCCACGACGAACAACCGCATGGAGCTCGCCGCCTTGATCGCGGCCTACGAGATGCTTCCCAGCGATAGCAACGCCACCGTCTACTCGGACAGTCAACTCTGCGTCAAGCCGGTCAACGAATGGGCGGCGGGGTGGGAGCGGCGCGGTTGGCGACGCAAGTCCGGCCCGATCGCCAACCTCGAGCTGGTCAAGAAGCTCTACTCACTCGCGACCGATCACGCGAGCGTCACGCTCGAGTGGATCAGGGCCCACGACGGTTCGCGTTGGAACGAATACGCGGACGCACTGGCGTCGGCCTACTTGCTCGACTGATCTTCGAACCGCTCGAAGAACAAGCATTCATCCACGCTGCGCCGAGGCGGCGTCCCGTAGCGTCCCAGGGGCCACCCGATGGGAAGCAGGGCACAGGTCGGACTGTGCTCGGGCAAGCCGAGCCAACGGTCGAGCTCCGCTCCGAAGCTCCGGTGCATGGTGGTGAGCGAGGCGCCGAGGCCCACGGCTCGGCACGCGAGCAACACGTTCTGAACGGCCGGGAACAGGCCCTGAAGCTGCGCATCCCCTCGGCGCGTGCGGCCGGCGACAAAGAGGTGAACCGGCGCCTCGTGGAGGTGGTCGGCGAGGTAGAGCGCGGCGTGAATGTTGCGACGGCGGACTTCGGCGAAGTCGGGTGCCTTGGCGGCCTCGAGTGCCGGGGCGATGTAGCGGTGGAACGCCTTGCGGTAGCGCTCGGCCACCCACGCGCGCCGCTCGGGCTCGGTTACCGCGATGAAGAGCCAGGGCTGACGGTTCCCTCCGCTGGGAGCGAAGGTGCCCGCCTCGCAGACCTTTCGAATCAGGGCCGCGGGAACCGGGTCGGGTTTGAGCCGACGAATTGCCCGCGTGGTGCGGATGCCCTCGAGCAGCGGAAGCTGCTCTCCGATCCGGTCGACATCGATGTCGGACATCTCGTGCGCTTCCCGTCTCGACCCCCGCCGCGAAGTCAACGGTTCGTTGTTGGCGTCTTTCCCAGCCCGAGAATGCGCTCGAACGCGTCCCGCGTCAGCGGCATCACGGACAACCGCGAGTGAGTGACCAGCGGGGTCTTGGCGAGCCGCGGGTCGGCTTTGACCTGTGCCAAGGTGACGGGCTGCTTTAGCGGCTTGACGGGCTCGAGGTCGACCACCACCCAGCGCTCGTCGTCGGTGGTGGGGTCTTGGTAGGCGGGCCGGGTCACCTTGGCGACGCCGACCACTTCCTTGCCCTCGTTGGAGTGGTAGTAGAGCACCCGATCGCCAACCTTCATCTCGCGCAGGTTGTTTCGCGCCTGGGTGTTGCGCACGCCGTCCCAGTAAGTGGAGCCATCCTGCACGAAGTCGTCCCAGGAGTATTTGAAGGGCTCGGACTTTACGAGCCAGTGCGCGCGCGCCGTCATGAACTGGTCTGAAAACGCGGACGAGCGCGCCACAGAGCCCAGGTCAACACCGCGAACGGCGTGAAGGAACCGACACCGAACAGCCACGCCCGGCTGCCGTCGAGCTCCAGCAGGCTCCAGACCAACATACCCACGGCAACCTGGGCGCTGTAGACCGCGGCCCAGGGCCACATCCACGGGCGCATCCGCCAGAACCCGTAGGCGCCCGCGGCGTAGACCGCCCAGTGGGGAACACCCGCCACCTTGGCGGCCCAGCCGGTGAACATGATCCCGAGCCAGACCTCCTGATCGATCTCCGCCGGCTTGATGAACAGATCCCAGGGCATGTAGATGAAAGTCATGAAGAAGCAAAAGACCATCAGGGTGTTGATCCAGCGGGGACGCCCTTCGAAGAGGGGCTGGAGCCGGTCGAGCAGCGATCGCGATGTGTCGGCCACTGGAATTCTCAGCCGGCCGCCAAGCGGGCGAAGGCTTCGCGCACCTCGGGCGGCGCCTGGACGAGCTCGATCAGCACACCGCCGCCCCCGATCGGGGAAGCCTCGTTGCCCTTGGGATGGATGAAGCAGACGTTGAAGCCCGAGGCTCCCTTGCGGACGCCGCCCGGTGTGAAGCGGACGCCACCCTTCTCGAGCCACGCGACCGCGGCGTCGAGGTCGTCGATCCAGAGTCCGACGTGATTGAGCGCCGGCTCGTGGACCTTCGGCTTCTTCTCGGGATCGATCGGTTGCATCAGGTCGACTTCCACCTTGAGTGGGCCCGAACCGGCTACCGCGATGTCTTCGTTGACGTTTTCCGACTCGCTCACGAACTCGCCGGAGATCTGCAAGCCGAGCATGTCGATCCAGATCTTTCTCAGCGTAGTCTTGTCGAGCGCGCCCACGGCAATCTGCTGGATGCCGAGGACGCGAAAAGGTCGATCCATTCTGGAGTCCTCCCCGGAGCTCCCCGTTCGATCAAGGGGTTGTTGGCGAACTGGGTTTATAACTCTTTCCGAACAGGTAGCGCTCGGCGCTTCCCCGGCGAGAGGCCTTGGGCTTCAGGGTCTTGGCGGTCTGGAACTGGGAGCGCAGGCGACGGTCCACCACCAGCGCATCCGGGCCGTCGAGGATCTTGAGCAGAAGGCTGCCGCCCGGCCGCAGCAGCAGGGGCAACAGGGCTTCGACCCCCTCCAGCAGGGTGCCTTCGCGGGCGTGGTCCGTGGCCCGGATGCCCGTCAGCTTGGGGGCAGCATCGCAGAGCAGAACCTCCGCGGGGCCGCCCAACGCTGCGATGATCTGTGGGCCGACCGGCGGCTGCGTGAAGTCTGCACACAATGCGATCACATTCGCATTGTTGAGCGGGGGCTCGATCTCCGCCAGATCCACGCCCACCACGCGTCCGCGCGCCCCGACCGCCCTCGAGGCGACCTGCAGCCAGCCGCCCGGCCAGCAACCGAGGTCGACGACGCGTTGGCCGCGACCCAGCAGGCGTTTGGCGGTCTGGATCTCGAGCAGCTTGTAGGCCGCGCGGGAACGGTATCCCTCTCGCTTGGCGAGCTGGTGAAGGTGATCTTTGCGGTCGTAGACCGGCACGATGCTGACTCATTCGCCTGCCCCGGGGGGAACTACCGGGGGCGGGAGCCGCTCAAGCGTTGCTCTTGACGCCTCGCCGAACCCGAACGATGGCATTCGGGTGGCCGGCGACGGCGCCACGCACGAAGAGCAGGCCGCGCTCGCCGTCGACCCGAACGATCTCCAGGTTCAGATGGGTGCGGGACTCGTTGCCGTGGCGCCCAGCCATCTTCATCCCTTTGAAGACCCGGCCGGGGTAGCTGCCGGCACCGATCGCGCCTCCGTGCCGGAAGTTCTCGTGGGTGCCATGGGTCCGGCGCATGATCTTGAACCCGTGGCGCTTGACCACGCCGGTGGTCCCGCGGCCCTTGGAGATCCCGGTCACATCGACGCGTTGGCCCTTCTCGAAGATGTCGGCCTTGATCTCCTGGCCCACCTCGTAGGCGGCGGCTTCTTCGGGGCTGACGCGAGACTCGGAAAGATGCTGTCTGGGAGCTACACCGGCCTTCTCGAAGTGGCCGCGCAGCGCTGCGCTGGTGCGGGCGGGCCGGCGCTCGCCAAAGCCCAGCTGCAGTGCCGTATAGCCGTCGCGCTCGTCCGATTTCTTCTGGACGACGGTATTGGCAGCAACGTCGAGGACGGTCACGGGGATGGTCTCGCCGGATTCCTCGAAGATCTGGGTCATGCCGATCTTCCGGCACATAAGCTCGATGCTCACGGGGTCTGCTCCAGCCGCCGGACCGGCGGCAATCGGGGAAAGGCGCGGAAATATAGGAGGAACCGGCCCACATGTCGACCGCGGATCGGAGCTGCTGGGCCCGGCTCACGGCTGCAGCTTGGC
>CAXMOC010000195.1:0-20173 GCA_964194865.1 uncultured Opitutales bacterium
GCACAAGACGGGGCCAACCAATGCTGAAGCTGCCCACCAGCCCTCCTGCAAGGAACGGCGGCAACGGGCCGTTGTCCCGCGCGACGATGCTCGAACCAACGGCGGAGGAGCTCTTCGAAGACCAGCTGGCGGGTCTGCAACCGCGGCTGCTAGCCGTCGCTCTGCGAATCACCCGAGACCCGGAGTCTGCTCGTGACGCCGTGCAAGCGGGTCTCGAAAAGGCGCTGCGCCACCGCGACAGTTTCCGGGGAGAGGCCCTCCTGTCGACCTGGGTGCATCGAATCGTCGCCAACGAGGCGCTGATGTCGCTCCGCAGCGAGCAGAGGCGGCGCGAGGTCCCCCAGGAGACCGCAGGGGAAATTCCCGACCCCAGACTGGGGGCTGGCGATCGGCTGCTGGCACGCGAGCGCCGCGCCCTGTTGCGCGACGGCCTGACCCGGCTGAGCGCACTTGAACGCGACCTGCTGGAGCGCTGCGCACTATCCGGCTGGAGCTATGCGGAATACGGCGCCCGGACGGGCACCCACGTCTCTGCCGTCAAGAGTCGCGCGTTCCGGGCGCGGCGGCGCCTCAGGGCTCTTCTGATCGACGCGTGAGCGAACCCTGCGGGGGCTGCTTGGGCGTGACACAGGGACCCGAATCATGTCACTCTAGGGCTTGAATCCCAACCAGCGAGACTCGTCCGCAGTGGCCTCTCCCTCCACCAGCCGGAAACTGTTCAACCACCTGTTCGTCGAGCTCTCTGTATCCGTCGGAGCCTGGATCCCGCGCTACGCGCTATGGCTGCACCTGCACGACCTCGGTTGGGACCCCGAATCTCTCAGCCAATCCGATGCCGTCGCCTTCTGCGACGGTCCCCTCGATCGATTCTTGACCGATCGCGGCTACCGGCTCAGCCGTCGCGCCCACCGGCGGCTGCGCGCATCCCTGGTCAAGTACGACCTGCACCCTCTCCCCCACGAGAGACTCGCCAGCTCGAGCTGGAGCGACTAGCGCCCGCACTCGCCTTTCACGCGCGACAGGCGCTCGAGAGCTTCAGCTGGGAGCAGATCGAAGCTGCACGTGAATGGCGTCGCTCAGAGCGGTGAACGCGACTGCGCGATGGGAGATCCGATCCTTTTCAGGCTCTGGGAGTTCCGCCATCGCCCGGTCGCGACCCTCCACCAGGAAGATCGGATCGTAACCGAAGCCCTTGCGCCCCCGGGGCGATTCCAGGATGTGGCCCGCGACCTCGCCCCGGGCCGTCACGATGTCGCCCTCGGACGTCGCTAGTGCCGCGACACACACGAAGCGGGCCCGACGCTGTTCGCCTTTGAGGTTCACGATCGCCTTCAGCAATGCGTCGACGCGCCCCACGTCGTCGAGGCCAGGACCCCCGAAGCGAGCCGAGAGGGGCCCGGGCGCACCCCCCAGGCCAAAGACCTCCAGCCCGGAGTCGTCCGCAAGTGCGACGCCTCCCGTGAACTTCGAAGCAGCTTGCGCCTTGACGATCGCGTTCTGCTCATAATCGGCCCCCTCCTCCGGGAGAATCAGGCCGGGAAAATCGGAAAGGGGTCGAATCGCCAGCGGAAGGCCGCTAAGGATGCGGCGAATCTCGGCGAGCTTCCCAGGGTTCGACGTGGCGAGCACGACTTCAGCGCCCTTCGACCCGGAATCCGGCGCGCTCACACCACCTGCCCCACTCGCTCGATCGCCTGGGCCTGGAGTGTGACGAGTTCTCCGACCCCTCGAAGCGCGAGGACCGTCAATTCGCGAAGCTGAGCCTCTGAGAACGTGCTCTCTTCTCCCGTACCCTGCACTTCGACGAAGCGGCCAGCACCCGTCGCCACTACGTTCATGTCGACTTCCGCCCGCGAGTCTTCCTCGTACGCCAGATCCAGCATCACTTCGCCACCGACCACTCCGACGGAGATCGCCGCAACGGAGTCGCGCAACGGATTGCGCTCGAGTTCCCCTCGAGCGATCAGCCGATTGATCGCCACGGCAAGCGCCACGTAGGCCCCGGTGATCGATGCGCAGCGGGTTCCCCCATCCGCCTGCAACACGTCGCAATCCACCCACAGGGTGCGCTCGCCCAGGGCACTGAGATCCGCGACGGCTCGAAGACTGCGACCGATCAGGCGCTGGATCTCGAGCGTTCGACCCGACGGCCGGCCGCGAGAGACCTCGCGATCGGCGCGACGGTCCGTCGAACCGGGCAGCAGCGAATACTCCGCCGTAAGCCAACCCCTCCCGGTACCTTGGAGAAATCGCGGTACCGTCGACTCCTCGCTCACGGTGCACAACACCTTGGTGCGACCCACGTCGCAAAGCACGGAGGCCAGCGGATTCTGCGTAAAGTCCGGGGTCAGGCACACAGGGCGCAAATCGATTTCCGACCGACCGTCGGCTCTCAAGGCTTCCTCCCGGGAACTACTCCAGCTGCCTGGGGCGTTAGCGAGGCGCCACGCCTCTGCGCGCATCGTAGCGCCGGCCGAACTCCAGCGTGGCTCGAACCAACGCGGAGACAATCCTGTCTCGCTCCTCGATGGTCTGCAACTGACGCTCGTCGAGGCGGTTGGTGAGGAATCCAATCTCCACCAAGGAGGCCGGCATCTGCACGCCCTCCAGCACCACGAAGTGGGCCTGTTTGATTCCCCGTGCGAGCTCCGCGTCCGGTGCGAGCTCCGCCTGGGCGAGGCGTGCAAACTCGTTGGATTCCGCCATGTGCTCGGTTGTGATCAAATCTCCGATGATGGCGATCAGCGGGTCCCCGCCCAGATTCGCGGCCGCTTGGCTGGCGTCGAAGGACCGGTTCTCGCGCTCCGCTACCCCACGGGCGTGCTCGTCGCTCGCCGCGAGTGAGAGGAAGAAGGTCTCGATCCCGCGTACATCGGTGTCCCGCGTGGCGTTCGCGTGAATCGAAACGAAGAGATCCGCGCGCGTATCGTTTGCGATGGAGGTGCGCTTCTCCAGCGGAACGAATTGGTCGCCGCTGCGGGTCAACACGACTCGGAGCTCGTGCTCGAGGAGGCGTACCTCGAGTCGACGTGCGACATCGAGCACCAGATCCTTCTCGAGCAATCCACCAGCCCCCCTAGCACCGTGATCGTCGCCTCCGTGACCGGCGTCGATGACGACAGTGTCGAAGCGCTTGGATCGATCGGCCGCTGCGCTGAGACCCTGTGCGGGCGCGAGGGACGCCAACGCCAGGACCGCCCCGAGAAACCACCGCTTGACGTCGAGCTTCATGACCACAACCCCGATCACGGTACCACGGAGTTTGACGCTCCGCGTGCAGCAACGATACGTTCGCCGGGTGGAGCATCGACTCGACTACGGTCGTGGCGCACTGACGCTCAGCGTACCCGAGCGATGGCGAACCGACGTCTTGGAGAAGCATCCGGTCCCGGTTCTCTCGAACCCGGTCTCGGTTCTGGAGCGCGGACTCGAGCAGCCCATCGACAGCGCACCGCTCCGACAGCTCGCCCGCAATCGGCGCGACGCGGTCATCGTCGTCTCCGACCGCACCCGACCCGTCCCCAATGCGGTGCTGCTTCCGCCCATCCTCGATGCCCTGCGAAGCGCGGAGCTGCCTTCGGAGGCGGTCACCATCCAAGTGGCAACCGGCCTCCACCGGCCCAACACGCCCGCGGAGCTCGATGAGATGCTCGGCACCGAGATCGCCCGCAGCGTGCGAATCCTCCAACACGATGCGCGCGACAGCGATTCCCACGCGAACCTGGGAATCAGCACCGGCGGGATTCCGATCCGGATCGATCGCTCGTTCATGCAGAGCGATCTCCGGATCATCACCGGCCTGATCGAGCCCCACCTGATGGCCGGCTACTCGGGTGGACGCAAAGCCGTGTGTCCGGGATTGGCGGCGGTGGAGACCATCCGGGTCGCACACGGCCCCGCAATGCTCGAAGGGCAGATCGGCCCTGGGATCGTCACTGGCAATCCACTTCATCGGGACCTGGTCGAGATCATGCGTCGGGTGGGCGTCGACTTCCTGGTCAACGTCGCGCTCGACCGCGAGCGCCGGATTGCAGGGGTATTTTGTGGACACCCCGAGGCCGCACACGAGGCGGGCATGGCCTTCGTGGAACGCGAATCCCTGGTTGCACTCGACGACTACGCGGACGTCGTGATCGCGTCGGGCGGCGGAGATCCTCTCGACGCCACGTTCTATCAGGCAATCAAGGGCATCTCCGCAGCCTCCGCCATCGTCCGACCCGGTGGCGTCATCTTGCTGTGCGCGTCGCTATCCGAGGGCATCGGCAGCGCATCGTTCGAAAAGCTCCTCCGCGAGTCGCAGAGCCCCGAACACTTCGAGCGGAGACTCGCCGACGATCAATTCTTCGCGGTCGACCAATGGATGGTCCAGCACCTCTGCCAGGCCCACCGGCGCGCCCGCATCATGCTCTTCACCGATGGCCTGCCGCCCGAGACCGTTCGAGAGCTCATGGTCGATGCCGTCGCGTCACCGGAAGAGGGTCTGGAACGCGCGCTCGCGGGGCTCGGCTCGGATGCCCGCGTTGCAATTCTCCCCCAGGGACCCTATGTGCTGGCGACGGTGGCCGGCGCAAAACGCCCGCTCGGTGGACCCATCGCGAACGAGCCCACCTGATCGCTCCGGTGGGCCGCGAGGGGTGAAGCGCAACGCTCGTTCGGACTAGAGTCGTTCCGGCTGATTCAGATCGAGACCGAATCGGGCTCGCAACAGTGGACTCGATGGGGCGTCTGGCCGACAAGGGGCCCGGGGGGACCGCCATTCTGGCAGCCGATTTTCCAACGAAACCATCGATGTAGTGCGGGGGCTCGGCGGCGTCAGCGAACCGTTCGTCGCCGCCGTTTGCGTCTCTTCGGGGGTCGGCGTTGCATGTCGATCAAGTCGCCGACCGTCCGCAAGCCCCAGCGAGCCACAGCGATCTCGACCAGTTCGATCCAGACATGCGCCGTAGCGACTGCGTCACCCAGAGCTCGGTGACGGGCACGGTTGGAGATTCCAAAGTGAGCGCACACGTGATCCAGGTTGTAGCGGCCCAGTTCAGGCAGGAGCCGGCGCGAAAGCATCCGGGTGCAGAGGACCGTGACGGGATACGGATCGAACCCGCACTGTTCGAAGGCCCGCACCGTGAAGCCGTAATCGAAGCCGGCGTTGTGGGCGACGAACGGCGCATTGGGGGTGCGATCGAGCCAGCTTCGAAACCGCCGCACGGCCTGCCGAGCCGTGGGAGCTTCGGCGACCATCGCGTCGTGAATTCCGGTCAAGCGGACAATGGCCGGCGGCACCTTCCCTGGCGGCCGTACCAACGTTTCGAAACGCTCCACGAGCTTCAGACCGGAGATGCGAACCGCGCCGATTTCGAGAATTGCCGCACCCTGGACCGCGAGGCCGGTCGTTTCGAGATCGACGATCACGTAATCGGCGGCGTCGAGCCGGAGTGCTGCGACCGCGGACTCGAACCCGGGCCGCAGGTCGCTCGCATCCAACCGCTCGGGAAGCGAAGCCGCCGGCCTTCCGAGCGTGAGGCTGACCACGCTTCGAGCGAGCGCAGGATCGGGCGGCGCAGAAATCGCGAGCAGCTCCTGAGCGAGCTCGACGAGACTCACCGACTGGCCGCGTTCGCGTAGCTGGTCGATCGAACGCCGCATCGAGAGCGGCGTGGAGGGAGCCATGGGTTCGGAACCGCAGAGGAATGGCCAGCGCGAAGGGGCGCGCCGATCATACCACAGGGTGACGGGTGGGAATCGTGACAGCGGCGGATCGCTTTCGTATCGTGCCCACTCGGTGTCGCAACCCAACTGGCTCATCGTTTGGTCGATCGTGGCAATTGCCTTGACGGGCGCTGCTGTCGAGGGATCGGCCTCCTCGGCAATCGCCCGTCCAGTCCTGTCAAAAGGTTCTCCGACCCAGCGGGCGGGCACCGCGTTCTTCGTCGCCCTGGAGGACTCCGACAGAGTCGCCGCAGTCGGGACGGCTCACACGTTGAGCTTGCGCGACGTCGCCAAAGCGGGCCGGGTCGAGTTTGTCCCCGGTGATTCAACAGAACCGCTGTCGACGTCTTCGGCGTTTCTCGTTCCTCCTGGGATTCCGTTTCGCGCACCTGGTGGAACCATCGCCGGTGACTTCTTCGTTTACGCCCTGGACTCGACGCCGACGGGAGTTCGCCCGCTCGAGTTCGAAACCGATCTGGCACTCGCGAAGCTCGAACCGGGCACACGAGTTCAGCTGCTGGCGATCCCAACGACGAACGGCGCCAACGAGGTTGGCGTCCACGGCCGAATTGCGAAGATCTCCGCAGAGCAGATCGAGATCGATCTCGAGCAGCCTTTCGATCTGGGGGGCTCCGGCGGCGTGCCGGTAATTTCGACCCAGACGGGACGCGTGATCGGCATCGTCCAGGGCCGTCTCAGCCACGGCGAGCTTCCACGCCTCATGGTGGGTCCGATTTCCGAAGTAAAGCGCGCCCTGCGGCAGGCCTCGGCCAGCGGGGCCGGTCGAAGCTTCGCCACCTACGCGGAGCACACGCCACCGCCGCAGCCCGTCCCGGCCGATGCGCCCGCGGAGCTGATACCCGCCCAAGACACCCGTGTGCACCTCGAGATCGAATATCCGGCCGACGGAGCGGTGATGCCCGAATCGGCCTGTGGCGCCTTCGTGGCCGGGCGCGCCATGGCGCTGGGAGACGAATCGAAGCGCTTCGACGTCGCGCTAGTCCTCGACACCTCGGGCTCAACGGCCGATCCCACCGGAGCCGACATCAACGGCAACGGCGTGATCGGGACAAAGCGGCGTGGCCCGATCGGGTCGCTGTTCGGCGCCAGCAGCACCGACCCGGGAGACTCGGTGCTAGCGGCCGAAGTTGCCGCTGCGCGGCAGATTCTGCGCGACCTCGACCCGCGCACCACCCGGGTCGCCGTCATCACATTCGCTGGAGGGGACGGCCGCCGGGACAGCGGGCCACCGGCGCTGACCCGTCAGCCGCTCACCTCAGAGTTCGCCCGGGTGGAGCGATCCCTCGATTTCATTCTCCGAACGGATCCCGTTGGTGGAACGCACATGTCCGGCGCCGTAGACCACTCGACCACCGAGCTGCTCGGAGCGCGCGGATCCCGCTCGGCGAACGATCCCTCCTCCGCGAAGCTCGTGTTCTTCTTCACCGATGGTCAACCGACACTCCCCTACAAGGGATCAATCTCCGACAATACGCGAGCCGTGCGCCGCGCGGCAGGGACCGCACGACTGGCCGGGATCCGGGTCCACTCTTTCGCGATCGGCTCCGAAGCCCTGGCCGGCCCGATCGCCAGCGTCGAACTCGCCGACTTGACCGGGGGATCGTTCATTCCCGTGCGACATCCCGGCGAGCTCGCCTCAGTGGTGGAGGCCATGAATTTCGCCAACCTCGAGAACGTCACGCTGCGAAGCGCCACCACGGGCGACGGCGCGCGACCGTTTCGGGTTACGGCAGACGGCAGCTGGGGAGGTTTCCTGAAAATGGTCCCCGGTCTGAATATCATCGAGATCTCTGCCCGTTCCAGCGACGGCGTCGAGGTGCTCGAGACCCTCGAAGTCGTGCTCGAACCCGCGGCTGAATCCATTCCGATTCCCCACGACCTTGGCGTGCGACACAACCGACTGCTCGAAGACTGCCTGCGGGATCTCAAACAGGTTCGGGTCGCGGCCGAACGCGAGCATGGGGAAAAGGTGCGCAAGGAGCTCTTGCTCGAGATCGGCCGCGAACGTGAGAAGGCCCGCCAGCGAGCGGCCGAGCAACGCAAGCAGCTCAAGCTCGAGGTCGAGGAAGGAGACGACAGCGGGACGAACGAGCCGGGCCCCTAGTCGGCAAACCGGCTAGGCGGCCAGAGCAGCGGCCAGAGCCGAGGATCGTTTCAGCGGGCCGCGCGGGCGTGGACCGTGAAGTGGCCGTCTTCCGTGAAGATCTTGAGCGGGGTCCAGCCCGGGATGTCCGACATGCGCGGCATTCCCGATGTCATCGCACCGGTCGGGTCGATGACCCAGGGATCATCGGGGTCCTCGAACCAGAGCGTCACCATGTGGTGCTGCAGATCGCGCTTGCGAAAGACGATGGCCCGAAAGATTTCGTCGTTGCCGAATCCCAAATCGAGCAGCAGCTGGTAGACCAATAGCTCCAGACCGTCGCAGTCGTCGCCATTGCCGCGAAACGTCTCTTCCAAGGTCGCCCAATGGTCGACCGGGCCATCGGCGGTGTAGTGCTTGCGCGCCTGCTGCTGGATCCATTGGGCGAGATCGCGTGCGATCTCCCGGCGGGTCTCCGAGCGAAACGCGTCGTACTTCGCGCGCAGACCGTCGGGGCCGTTTTCAGGGACGAGTCGTTCTGCGCCCGACGCTCCCACCGGGGCCGGCGCCGAAGAAGCGGCCTCGCCCCGGTCCGCTCGCTGCCGAGCCTGCCAGGCCTCGATCTTGTGGCTCCAGGCGTCATCTGCTGCCGGCTCCGCGAAGTAGTCGTAGCCAGAGCCGGCGCCGAAGCTTCCCGCACAGCCAAAGCCAAGACACAGAGCGAGCCCCAACACCGCAACGGCCAGGCTCCAGCGCCGATGTGTGGTTTTCCCCATTACCTGGGGAATATCGGCGCTCAGCGACTCGTCATTAAGGTTAACTAGTTGACTTACTTAGAAAAATTGCCTTGGAGCGAATTGAGCCGCCGGGGCCGGAGCGTTGCTCGGAACCTGCGCCTCTTCGGGGCGGCAAGCGACCGGCATTCCGCAGGCCGAGTCGAGAGGGTCCCGAAAAACGACCTCAGGCGGGGATCCCGCAAGAGCGGGTGAACGCGAAGACCACGACGCAGAAGAGCACGATTCCGGGCACGCCGGTCAGGATGTAGAGCTTGGCCACCCAGTCGGACTTGCCGCGCGGTTCGTCGTCCATGTTGATCCTCGGCTGATGGTTCGGCGTTCGGAAGACGGCGGAATCTAGCCGGCTTCGATTCTCACGTCGAGCAACCCAAGAAGGTCTTCAACGACGACAACGGTCCCAGCCAGCTAGAGTTCGCCCGTCAACCCCAGGCCCACGCTCTACTCGTAGCACCGGGTGGATGAGATGACTTCGAGATTGCGCGGAGGGCTGGCGTGAACCTCGGCCGCAAGCTGCCGATCATCGCGTGGATCTACCTCATCCAAGGGTTCCCGATGGGGGTTCACGACCTCTGGCCGATCTATCTGCGCAGACACGAGGCGTCCCTCGCCGAGATCGGGCTGCTCGGCGCGCTGCGCTTCGCCTGGTCGCTCAAGGTGTTCTGGTCGCCGCTGGTCGATCGGTTCGGAGAGCTGCGACAGTGGATCGCCGGCTCGCTGGCGGTGATGACGCTGTCGATATTCTGGATTGCATTCGAAGACGCGGGTCACGTCTCGCCGCTCCTATGGACCGCGTTCTGGCTCTACTGCCTCGCATCGGCCACTCAGGACATCGCGATCGACGCCTACTCGATTGGAATTACCGACCGGGGCGAAGAGGGTCCGGTCAATTCCATGAAAGCCACCGCCTACCGAGCCGGAATGCTGCTCGCGACCGCGCTGCTGTTACTACCGCGCTGGATCGGTTGGTCCGCGACCTTCGTCACCGCCGGCCTGCTGAGCGCCGTGATGGCGGCGAGCATGTTCGCGCTACCACCGGACGTCACCCGGCGACTCGAGCGCCGCGACCTCTGGCCTGCCCTGCGCCGATGGTTGGGAAGCGGCCACGGCATCTCCGTGATCGCATTCGTGATGCTTTTCCGGCTCGGCGACCTGGCGATGGGGCCCATGCTGGGCACGTTCTGGGTGGACCGCGGCTTCTCGGACGAGGAAATCGCCCTCGTCTCGAAGGCCCTGGGAATCGCCGCCTTCGTGCTCGGGGCCATCGTGGGGGGCTGGGTGGTGTTTCGTATCGGAATCAGCCGAGGCCTGTGGATCTTTGGCGCCCTCGCACTGTTGTCGAATCTCGGCTATTCCGCCGTCGCCGCGATGCCCGAGACGGGTCGAGCTGGAGTGTTTGCTGCCGCACTCATCGAGTCCCTGTGCAGTGGTCTGGTTTCGGCGAGCTTCCTCTCGTATTTGATGCGCATCTGCCAGCGCGAACACGCGGCGGTTCAATACGCATTGCTCACCGCGAGCTACGCGCTGCCCGGCGCCGTGGCCGCGGGTTTTTCGGGAGTCTTGACGGAGGCCATCGGCTACGCGCCGTATTTCGCTCTCACGGCCGGGCTGGCGCTGCCTGCGTTCGCGTTTCTTCCTCGCGCAGCGGCGCGCTTGGATCTCGAGGGCGGTTGAATCCCGCAGCCGGAGGGTTGCCCGGTTCCTACTCGGCCCGGCGCCAGTCCTTGGGCACGCCCGCCAGGCTGGCCTCGACGGTGAGCTCGCGGAGCTCCCGCTCGCTCCTTTCGACTTCCTCTCGCCCGCGGCGAATCTGCTGTCGCAACCCGTAGTCGAGGGGAGAATTGTCGTCGACCTGTTGTGCGGCGCCGGGCGCCGCCACCTTCCAGCTGCTCGATTTGCTCGCGAGATCCCCCAGCCTTCCCATCGATTCATCCAGGGCAGCCTGGCTCTCCTCCAGCTGAGCCTCGGCATCGGCGAATCTGGCACGCCATTCCGGTCGGGTGGCTCCACCTCGGCGGTTCGTCTCCACGGGCAGCGCATCCGGCAGCGTCAGAAGCGCATCGAGAGTAATGGTGGGAGGCGCCTCGCCAACCGTTCCGTCCGTCTCGCCGAGCGCCCCCGGGGCACCCGACACCAACCAGGCGATCACCACCAGGCCCGCCGCGCTAGCCCGGCGGGGGAAGAACCCCGGAGATCTACAGCAGCATTGAATCATTCCAGTCCTGGTGTCGATCGAGCATCTCGGCGCGCTACCGCAGAAACAGCATAGCGAAGGGTTCAGATCCGATCGGAAGCGGCGCGGAGTCTCCGAGGCGCTGGAGCACAAACGCGGTCAAGGCCTCGCCCCAACCGCCGATACGCACCCTGGGATTCCCGCTCGGAATCAGTGGACTCCATCCTCGTGGAGGGAGCAGAGCGTTGGAACGCGAGAAACTGTACAGGCTTCTGCGTCTCGGTATCGAGAAAGGAGCGTCGGATATCCACTTTCAAGTCGGGTATCTGCCACTCTATCGATTCAATGGCGACCTGGTCGAACTCCGCTACAAGGTGCTCACCGCCAAGGATACCGAGGCCATCGCTGGGTTGCTGTTGGAGGAGGATCCCCGCGCGGACGGAGACTTCAACGAGATCGACCTCGCGTTCGAGCTACCGAGCGAGGGGCGCTTTCGCGTCAACATCTGCCGCCAGCGCCGGTTCTGCAACATCGTCCTCCGAGTGATCCCGCTTCAAATCCGTACCTTCGAGCAGCTGAACCTACCGACCGGATTGCGCGACGTAGCGGAGCTGCAGCGCGGTTACGTCCTGGTTACAGGCTCTACGGGCATGGGCAAATCCACCACGCTGGCCACCATGATCGAAGAGATCAATCACCGGCGTAAGGCCAAGATCGTCACGATCGAAGATCCGATCGAATTCGTCTTCACGCACGACAAGAGCATCATCACCCAGCGCGAGATCGGAACCGACACCGCGTCGTTTCCGGACGCGCTTCGCGCCGCCCTCCGCCAGGATCCCGACGTCATCATGGTGGGTGAAATGCGCGATCAGGTTACCGTAGACACGTCGCTCAAGGCGGCGGAGACTGGGCACCTGGTCCTTTCCTCCATCCACACCAGCGACGTTCGCTCCACGATCAATCGTCTGGTGTCGTTCTTTCCGCCTGAAGAACAGCTTCAGGTCCGAGCACGGCTCGCGGACAACCTCGCCGCGATCGTGTCGCTGCGCCTGCTTCCTACGAAGAAGCAGGACTCGCGCACTCCCGCCGTCGAGATCATGCGCAACACGCGCAGCATCCAGGAGTGCATCAGAGACCCTGCCAAGACCGCAGAAATCGCGGACTACGTCGCCCGCGGAGGCGTCGAGAAGATGCAGACGTTCGATCAACATCTGCTCGATCTGCTGCGGGCCAACAAGGTCTCCATCGAGACGGCCCTGGGCGCGGCCTCGAATCCGACGGACTTCCGAACCAAGCTCGCCCTCGAAGGCGGAGACCCGGACGCAGTAGAGACCGAAGAGAAGGCACAGGGCCCGTTCGAGATCGAAACGGACACGCGCTTCTAGGATCGACGCTTTGACCGCAGCGACAGGAGCCCCGGAGAACCCGAGCCGCCAGCAGCAGCTCGCGGCGGCCATGCGTGACGCCGCCTCCACATTGGCGGAACGCGCGGGCGGCGCCGTCCTTGTCTTTGCCGCCGATTCGCAGAGCGCCTCATCTGCCAGCGTGAGCAAGCTTCGTGCCGCCGCTGGTTTCGCCGAGGCGGAAGCGGCGCGCCGAGCGGCCTCAGCGCTGGCCACCGAAATCCAGGAAGTGACCTCGCGCCGGACCGAGCGAGTGCTCGATGCCCTGCCCTCCCTGGGTGACCGCGGCCTGGGTGGCACCCTGATCACCCCTCTGCTCTTCGAATCGCGGTGTCACGGCGCACTCGTGATTGGCTGCCCTGGGCCGATCGACACCGGATTGCGCAGCGTCGTGGCGGCGGAGTCATCCAAGCTCGGTCTGCTCCTCGATCACGCGCGGATCAGCGACGTTCTCGACTCGATGCAGGCGAAGCTCGAAGAGCGCGAGGAGGGCGATGGCGCTCGCGAAAGCCAGGAGGTTCTCGAGCTCTCGGAGGCGCTGTTCGCTCAGGACATCGAGCTGCTCCGCAACAACGAGAAGCTCGGCAAGGTCGAAAAGCTCAAGAACGACTTCATCGAGAAGATGTCCCGAGAGCTCCGAACCCCCCTCAACAGCATCATCGAAGCCATCATCTCGGTATTGACCAGTGAGAACGAAGCCCTATCGGAAGACTCCAAGACGACCCTGCGTACCGCCCTGGACGACGGGACCGAGTTCCTGAGGACGCTGCAGAACATCCTCGATCTGTGGCGCATCAAGCAGCGAGAGCTGCCCGTCGAAATCCAGGAAGTCAACTTTCGCGAGGTAGTCGACGAGGCAATCTTCAGCATCCAGGACCGGCTCAATGAAAAGCCGATCCTGATCGAACAACGCCTCGTCGAGCCGTTTCCGAAGATTCGAACGGATCTCACCAAGGTCAACCAGATTCTCTATCTGCTGCTCGAGAACGCCGTCAAATTCACGGCGAGCGGGGAGATCACGATTGCCGCAGAGCTCGAGGATGGCCTGCTGAAATGCGAGATTCGAGATACCGGAATGGGCATCTCCCCGGATGATCAGGCCCAGATGTTCGACGAGTTCTTCCAGGTGGACGAGCCTTCCTCCCGCGCGTACAGCGGCGCGGGCCTCGGACTGACCCTGGTGCGCGATCTGGTGATCCTGATGGAAGGAGCTGTCTCGGTCAGTAGCGAGGTAGGCAGCGGGACGACCGTGAGCTTCGAAGTGCCGGTCGGGGTGGCCTGACTCAGCACCGCCCCCGAGGAATCCCCCGGGGGTCAATCCTCTTCAGGCAGCTCGTCCGGGTAGTCCGGCTTGATATATCCGGCTGCGATTTCGCGAAGCGCAACCACGACGTGCTTGTTCTCTTCTGCGTCGACCAGCGCCCGAGCGCCCTTCTTCAGCTGCTTGGTGCGAATCGCCGCCATCTGAACCAGATTGAAGCGGTTCGGAACCTTCTGGATGCAGTCTTCGATAGTGATCCGTGCCATGGGGCCTCAGTGCTAGATGCAGGGACGCGGGAGAGTAGACCAGCGGCCAGATGAAGGAAACCCCGGCCGACGAGGCCGCCGGCCGGGGTCCTGCGACCCTCCAGATGAAGGCCGATTCGACGAAGCTGCGCCTACTTCTTCTTGCGACGCGTCTTTCGTCGGGCCTTCTTGCGAGTCGCCTTCTTGCGTGTTGCCTTCTTCTTGCGTGTTCCCTTCTTCTTGCGTGTTGCCTTCTTCTTCCTGCGAGCCTTCTTGCGAGTCGCCTTCTTGCGAGTTGCCTTCTTGCGAGTCGCCTTCTTCTTACGAGCCTTCTTGCGAGTCGCCTTCTTGCGCGTCGCCTTCTTGCGCGTCGCCTTCTTGCGAGTCGCCTTCTTGCGAGTCGCCTTTCTCTTTCGAGCTGCCATTCTTAGGCTACCCCCCTGTTCGTGTACTCGAGCGCTGCGGCCTTGTGCTCTTGAGCAAACTGCAACTGCTCAGATTCTCGCGCGCTTGCACTGCCGTGTTGCTCACGCCCCCTATCGGAGGCTGCTCCGCGCGACTTGAAGGCAATCTGCCTTTGTTCTTCCCACATTCCGCGGCACTAGAGCCACTCTTGCGGCTCACCCTACCAACGGGTTTTGTCCTCCGTCAATAGGTAAACGTAAAAAAAACAATACGATGGAGTTCAATGCTGCGAGCCGTTGGCAAAAAAACCGACGAACTCGCAACCGCGGCCGGACCGACTGATCGGGGCGCGCAGCGATCGCGACCCTCGCGCAAACTGCGCGAAGTCAAAGAGTATTTCGAAGAATGAGGGAAGGTGGAACGCGGCTTAGCGCTTGCGCTTGTGACGAGCGCGCTTGAGCAGCTTTCGCTTCTTGTGCTTGCGCATCTTCTTGCGCCGCTTCTTGATCACATTGCCCACGGAGGGTCCTCGTGTTGGGCGAGGACGGATACTCGTTCACCCGCCGGAAGTCAACCACAGGTCGAAACGGAACCCATGGGGGGGGCGTCGACGGCCGCTGCGCTACCGGAGTTTCGGGTAGGAGATGGAGCCCTCAGGCGCCAGATCCTTCGAGGGCGTCGGTACTGGACCGCCCGCGGACGACCCCGATCCATCGATTGAGCAGGTGCCGGCGCGGCAGGAAGGTCAGCACAGGGCTGCGCCTCACCCCCAGCCGTTGTAGCTCCTGGCCGATTTCTTGATTCGCCGGATCGATCATCAGCCCGCGCCGGAGGTAGCGAATCGCTTCAGCCTTGAAACCGAATGCCAGGTGGACCGATGCGAGGTTCCGATAGAGGTCCGGATTGAAGAATTCTTCCTTCGCGGCCGCCCGGCACAGTTCGAGCGCCTGATCGAACCTTCGCTCGGCGATCCCCAGACAAAGGCCGAAATAGGACCGATACCGGGCGCTGGAGGGGTCGACTTTCTGCGCCGCCCGGAAGTGCTCGAGCGCCACCGCGTGATCGTCGTTGCTCAGCGCTTCGATCCCGCGGCGAAAGTGCTCGTCAGCGGTAAAGCTCGAATCCATGAAATCTCCTCTTGGGCCGCCTTGCCCCGCTGCGATTCCTATGGCAAGACGCGTGCCGAATCGCCCGATACGCAATCGATCCGGCAAGTAGCCGATTCATGGAGATTCCACGCCCAGGTCGGGAAAACCGCGTAGTGTGTGGCCTACATCACAAGTACGACGCCGTAACAGCGGTTACCGAACTGAAACCGGGCCGCGTCACGGCTTCGGCGCGAAACCGCCCGAGCGCGAGGCGGAGAACGCCCAACCGGATCGCGTCAGAAAGACGGGAGTGGATTGTCTAGGGTTACTTGGTGGGTGGGGCTATTGGGTGGGTGGGCCTAGTACTCGATGATCTCGAGGATGTATCGCTTCTTCTCTTTGCCGCTCGCGGCTGCCATCAACGTTCGGATAGCCGATGCATGCGCTCCGCCCTTTCCTATCACCTTGCCGAGGTCTTCCTTCGCGACGCGAAGCTCGAGCACGTGGGCGTGCTCGCCGATCACTTCCTTGATCTGGACTTCGTCCGGCTTGTCGACGAGGGACTGAACGATCAACGTGATCAGCTGCTTCATCATGTCTCCCCCTCCCAGGGTCAAGTCTGCAATCGAGCGCAGCCTCTGAACTCGGCGCTTCGGCTGCGCTCATCGCTCGGGTTCAGCTCGCTGATTGTACGCTTCCGTTTCCCCGATGACGAACAAGCTGTCAGAAACCTAAAGCGCCGCCCCCGGGGGACGAGTGGTGAGAATGGACGTCGCGGGAGCCGGTGACAATCGGGTCTTCGCCCTATGAGTCTTTCCGGCCACGGGGTCGCCGTTTTGACGCGGGATGCGCCTGGGGCTGCTCTGGCGCGACAGCAGATTGCGTGGATGGGGACAAGAGCCGCTCAGCCGGACAGATCGCCGCTCGCTAGCGGCGATACCAGAACTCCAGCGCCACACGGTTCTGGCTGAAGTCGTCGAACGAGTAGTCCCCACCATTGTCCCAATATCGATAGGTCAGCGAGATCTGCGCATGACGCGCTACCTGCCGGTGAACCCGCACTTCGGCCCCACCGAAGAGGTTCTCGTCCGTCCCCCATGCATCGTTTTCCAGACGCGAGACGAACACGGCGATCGACCCGCTGGTCAGGTCTCCGAAGTACTTCTGGATGCTCATTCTCCCCGTCGTTTCCACGAAGTTGTTTCCGGAGAGATCCGAGATGAAGCGATTGGCGGCCGACACCTGCCAGCTCCAACCGCTCGGCAGCCGATAACGCAGGCTGCCCTCACCGACGAAGCGCTGAACGTTGTCGCGGGACTCGAATGAGATCAATCCCCAGCCGGCCGCCAGGTCGAGCTCGATATTCCTGAAGCGCCGCGTTCGCGCTCCAGCCATCACCGTGATCTCACCGTGATCTTTGACCTCTGACTCGCTGAAGGAGCGGTAGCGAAATTGGCTTCGCGCATAGAGCGAGCTGCGATCGCCAAACGGAGTCTGCAATTCCAGGTTCGCGGCGCCTTCCCAGTGGTCTGGGTTGAAATCGTCTTCGAAAGCGACGCCGCCTCCGTCGGTGAGAATCGCCGCGTCAAATCGATCGCCGTCCAAGCGACTGCCCCCCAGCGTCAGCAACATCTCGCGCTTACCCGGCAGCTCGCGCCAGTAGCGAATCTCCGCATCGACCTGGTTGGTCTGCACGAGGTTGTGGGTGGCGTCCCCTGGGGCGGCGATCGTCTCGGGCTGGGGCGCGTAGGCTTGGGAAAAGCGTACGGAAAGACCGGGCAATATCCCTGCTTCCCCGAACACCCGAATGCGGCCGAACGCCTCGGAGAGCGAGCTCTCATCGGCGTAGCCGCGCAGGTCTGCGCCCAGATCCGCGCCAAGCTCGTATGACTCGGCCCGGTAACCGAGCTCGAGCCTCGGTGAAATCCAGCCGCCGATGGCGCCATCGTCCCCGTCTTCCAGGTAGGGGTCGTCGTCGCCCACCAACGTGACCAGCATCGCGGGATGCCAGGTGAAGTGCCTGTCCTGATCCTCCTCAGCTCCCGCCCCGGATGAGACGGCCAGCAGGGCGAGCGCAGCCAAACTAACGATCAGCGAAGACCTCATTTGCGAGTCGCCCCGATGGCCTTCGAGACGCTGTCCACCTCTGCCCTTCGGACCCACCAAGGAGCTCCACTCCCTCGCTCCAGGAGTCCTCGTAGAAAACGGCTCGAGATCTCCGTAAAGAGAGGGTTCGACAGGTTTCGATAGGCATCGGTCTGGGTGACGGGCTGATCGGGCACTCCGTTTCGGAAGCCGGCGGCCTCCAGAATCGCGATGTAGTCGATGTCCTCACTGCGCCGCGGAATCCAGAAGAGCCGATCGACTCCGGTCGACCGGGGCAGCAGGGCCCGGACCGTGTGCTCGCCGCTGTTCAGTTTGAGCGTCGTGATGTGTGACCATTGCTGAAAGTCGTCGGTCGTGCGTCGAGCCGTGACTCGATAACGACCGTCGATCGTCCAGATCGCCTCTCCATCACCGTAGATCTGCGCGAGCAGACTGAAGACACCGGGCCTTGCAATTCGGGTTCGAAAGCTGACTTCCCGCGGGTCGGATAGCGCGGTCGCACCCGGCGGTAGCTCGCCAGCAGAAGACGGCTCTCGCTTCGCAGCAACCGGTTCGCCATCGATGGGAAGCCATCTCTCGAGGCCCAATGCGCCTACCAGGGTTCGCGCGCTCGACGCGAACGTCAGCAGGCGTTCCATGCGCCAACCTTCGGCTGGGGAGATACAGAGCGGCCGGTAGGCGCTGAGCTCGATCCGGTCTACTCGCGAATCATGACCTAGATAAGCGGTCAACTCGTGAGGCCCCGCCAGGAGTGGAACCACCTGCGGCGCCTGGGCAACCCCTAGAGGGGAGGGATCGAGGTGCCCGACTGTGCGTTGATCGATGACCCAGCGCTGGGGACCCAGGCCGCTGACGCTCAGGGCATAGAGCGCCGTCGCGGGAAGCGAGACGACCATCCGAACCGACTCTCCAGCGCTTTGCGTTGGCGGGGCGTCGACAACGACACGGTAAGGCGCACCGCTAGGAAGCGAAGGCCCCCCTCGTTGCGGGCTGCGCTCGGCCTGCTCGGGACACAGCAGGCCAATCCGATCCTCGGCGCTGAGATCAGCGGGTATCGCGTCGGAGAGTCCGAGCGCGAAGGCGAGCTCGGCCGCCCATTCACCCTGCTCGATCACCCGTTCGCTGACTTTAGGCTCGTCGACGTGTCGAAACCGCGCGAGCCGGATTTCGTCTTCGGAGGCCGCCGCACTGTCGGCGATCCCGAGGGTCGCGAGCGCCACAAGTGCCGCTCGCCAGGGGAACCACCGGGTCCGAGCAGCTTCGAATACCGGCATCGCTCGTGCGTTCTCCGCTGCTCGCGGCACGGCAGATTCCTCAGAGGACTGGGCGAGGGAATGGCTCCCGGCAGCGGGAGTCCAGCGGCCCTGAGGCGTTCATCGGGCCCGGCCTGGGATTTCTTTACGCACAGCCGCAGCAACCCGCGCCCCAAACTCTTGGACGCCCTCGGCGAATCGCGGCCCGCGTCGGCCGTGGTTGGTGGCCAGGCCGCTGGGGAATCATATTTCTATTACAACTTCAATAAGTTGGGGCACGAGGCTGCGCTTGCGAGACGGGCCGAGAGGCTTCGAATTTCGCTCGGGCTGGCGGCTGTACGCCGGTTCAAGTGCGTTAGCGTGAAGGCCGATTCTAGGGTAAGAAGTCTCGCGAACGTGATGCACGACGACCAAATCTCAAGCGAACCGCGGCCACAACCGCACACTCGCTTTCCGGGCGAAGCTGCCAGCGCCTGAGCCATTCCAGAACGGCTCCGGCGGATCGGGGCCTTGGTATGGCGACACCCCAAGTTACCGGCCGCATTCTTCGGCGCCTGCTGGCCAGCGGCGTCACGGGGCGTGCGGAACGCCTCCTGGCGCGCATGGCGCCGGCAGACGTGGCGCTGCTCCTTCCCGAGTTGACCCAGGATGAGATTCGCACCGTCATCGAGCTGCTGTTTCGGCAGCGGCGAGCAGCCCGCGCGCTTCGAGAGCTGCCCCACGAGATGCTCCCGCAAGTGTTCGATGCGCTGGCTGACCAGCGATTGGCCGACGTGATCGGCCGGCTCGAGATCGACGACCTGCTGGAGCTCGTCGAGTGGATTCCCGAGGACCGACGCGACGACGTGGTCGAGCGGCTTCCCGAACGGAAGCGGGAGGAGTTGCGCAAGGCCGAACTCTATCCCGAATCGAGTGCTGGCCGCGTGATGACCACCAGCTTCGTGGCACTCGACCAGAAGATGAACGGCCAGGAGGCGATCGACTCTCTGCGTTCGCTGGGAGATGAGAGCGAAACGGTTCTCTACCTCTACGTGGTCGATGAGCAGCGGGCCCTGGTTGGTGTCGTACCGATCCGCCGGCTGGTCTCCGCCCCGCCCGATCGGCAGGTCTCCGAAATGATGATTCCGGATCCGGTCAGCGTGAGCGTGGACGACGACCAGGAAGAGGTCGCTCGCATCGTCGCCCGCTTCGACCTGCTCGCGGTTCCGGTGACAGACGTCGACGGTCGAATGCTCGGTTTGATCACGGTCGACGACGTCATCGACGTCATCACCGAAGAGGCCACCGAGGACATCTATCACCTCGCGGGCCTGAGCGGCGCCGACCGGGTCTTCGTTCCCACCCACGAGTCGATCCGCAAGCGCTTGCCATGGATGTTTCTCAATCTCGGTACGGCCTTCGCGGCCGCCTGGGTGGTGGGGCTCTTCGAGCGCACGATCGAGCAGGTCGTCAGCTTGGCCGTGTTCATGCCGGTGGTAGCGGGCATGGCCGGCAACGGAGGCACGCAGTCGCTGACCGTCGTCACGCGCGCCATCGCACTCGGAGAAATCGAGTTCTCCAGCGGAATTCGCGCGGCGAGCAAAGAGTTCTCAGTGGGGCTCAGTCTCGGACTCGTGATGGGGTTGGTCAGCGCCG
>CAXMOC010000196.1:0-2213 GCA_964194865.1 uncultured Opitutales bacterium
GCAGTCCTCGCTCGAATCGGCGATCGCCCGCGTGCGGCGCGGCGAGGACCCGGAAGAGGGGTAGCTCCTTCAGGCCGGCGCTTTCTCTTCCCAGATCCTGCACAGCTCGACGATGACCTCGACGGCCTTGTGCATGTCGTAGGTCGAGACCCACTCGAAGCGCGAGTGGAAGTTGTGCTCCCCCGCGAACACGTTGGGCGTTGGCAGCCCCATGAAGGACAAACGTGACCCATCCGTGCCGCCACGAATCGGGTCTTCACGGGGCTCCAGACCGGCGCGCCGGATCGCTTGCCTCGCGTGTTCCACGACCGCGGGGTGCTTGACGAGGACTTCCTTCATGTTGCGATACGACTGGACGACCTCCGTCTCGAGACGCGATCCGGGATGGTCGCGTACCGTGGCCTCGGCCAGACGCTCGACAAGCTGCTGCTTGTCCTGGAGACGGGGAGTCGAAAAGTCGCGGATCAGCAACTTGACCGTCGTGCGCTCCACGCCGGCGTCCAGCACGTAGGGGTGGACGAATCCGTCGTAGCCATCCGTGGTTTCGGGCGAGAGGGTGTCGGCCGGCAAGCGCTGAATGAAGTCGGCGGCGACCTTGATCGCATTGACCATCCGGCCCTTGGCGAAGCCGGGATGCGTGTTGAACCCGTGGAACGTGACGAGCATGCTGTCTGCGGAGAACGTCTCGCACTGCAGCTGACCCAGGGCTTCGCCGTCCATGGTGTAGGCGCACACGGCGCCGAACTTCTCGACATCGAAGTACTTGGCGCCGTTGCCCACCTCTTCGTCCGGCGTGAAGGCGATACGCACCCGGCCGTGTGCGATCTCGGGGTGCGCCATCAGGATTTCCGCGGCGCCGATGATCTCGGCCACGCCGGCCTTGTTGTCGGCGCCCAAGAGCGTTGCTCCCGAGGCGGTGATCACGTCGTGGCCCTTCTGCTCCTCGAGCCAGGGATTGTCTTGGAGCTTGATCACCGCCGACGGATCGTCGGGCAACACGAGATCCTGGCCCTGGTAGTTCCGATGGATGATCGGTTTGACGCCGGCACCGCTCATTTCGGGCGAGGTGTCCACGTGGGCGATGAACCCGATCACGGGGACGTTCGACTTGGCGCTCGTGGATTCGATCGTGGCGAAGACGTAGCCGTGCTCGTCCAGCGTGACGTCCTGAAGTCCGAGTTGCTCGAGGTCCTGCGCCAGTCGGCGCAGCAGGATCCGCTGTTTGTCCGTGCTCGGAAAAGTTTCCGAGTCTTCGCTGGACTGCGTATCGAAGGTCACGTATTCCAGAAACCGCTCGACGCAGCTCGACGGATACTTCGGCTGAATCATTCCCGCTCCTGTTCTTCCCCGATTCCGGGCAAGCGAACCGTCCCGAACTCCGCCATTGTGCCACCCGGCGCAGTGCGCTACCATGCCCTGTCGCCCGGGATGGTCCCGTACGCGACGCTGGGAAATCCTGAATGACCGGTGTTCTCGGCGTCATTCCGGCTCGTTACGCATCCACCCGATTCCCCGGGAAACCCCTTGCTCCCCTCGGCGATAAATCGATGGTTGAAGAAGTCTGGGAACGCGCTTCCCGGGCATCGCGGCTGGATCGACTGCTCGTCGCCACGGACGACCGCCGAATCGTCGAAGCGTGCGAAAGCTTCGGCGCCGAGGTCATGCTCACCGCAGCATCGCATGTGTCGGGAACCGACCGAGTGGCCGAAGTCGCCGAGCAACTCGGGGAGCGTTACACCATCGTGATCAACATTCAGGGAGACGAGCCGGTATTGACCCCGACGAGTATCGATAGCCTCGTCGCTGCGTTCGACCGAGACTCCTCGGTGCAGATGGCGACGCTGGCCGAGCCCATTACGAGCCCGGAAGAACTATTCGATCCCAATGTGGTGAAGCTGGTCGCCGCCGGGGACGGCCAGGCATTGTATTTTTCGCGGTCGCCGATCCCGTACTATCGGGGAACAACCGCTGACCTCGGCCATGACTTTCGCGAAGCGCTGGCGCGCCGGACCGACGGACTCGCGGGCTACCGCAAGCACCAGGGAATCTATGCCTACACGCGAGATGCTCTACTGGCCCTGAGCCGCCTCGAGCCGTCGCCGCTCGAGCAGGACGAGGGGCTGGAGCAGTTGCGCGCGCTGCAGGCCGGTTTCCGTTTGCTGGTGATCGATTCGGATTTTCGTTCCCAGGCGGTGGATACGCCCGCCGATCTC
>CAXMOC010000197.1:0-3604 GCA_964194865.1 uncultured Opitutales bacterium
CACCCACCAGGTTGCGCCGAGCCGCGTTCGAGGGCGACCTATCTGGTTTCTTAGTAGACGTTCACTGGAGTGAAGACGTAGCGTTGAGTGGTAGCGGTGGGCAGACTCGAACTGCCGACCTACGGCTTATGAAGCCGCCGCTCTAACCGACTGAGCTACACCGCCCCATTTCAACACACGCCGCGCTCGGCGCGGCGGCCGTTCATATTAGCGCAGCCAACCGCCAGCGGATCTCGAAGGCTACTGGGCGGGTGACGTTCCGTCCGCCACGGAGGTGGAGAACACTGCCTGCTCCAGGGCCTCGACGCGGCGCTCCAGGGAGTCGGCCGAACGCCCAGCCGCTGGCGTCTCCGCGCTGGCAGAGGGAGTTTCAGCATCCAGGGGCGGACCTGTGGAGACGGCGGCGCCTGCCATGTACTGGGCCATCCGAATCGACAGGTCTTCCAGCTGCGGAATGATCTCCGACGGGTTGCCCGCCTGGATGAACACGCGGCGCGGCTCGGAGGAGTCCTCCCCCTCTGCGGTGGCCGCGCAGCGCAGGTCCAGGCTGGCGCCGTCACCAAACTGGGTGTAGGAGCCGTATACCACGAACTGTGCGCCCGCCTTCTTTGCAGCATCGATCGCCTGCTTCCGATCGGCCGCCTCTTCGGGTAGCCGCACGATCACCAGCTGCCCGCTCTGCTCCAGCCGCGCGGCCAGCATGTCGGCCAAGCCGGAGCTGAGGTACTCGACGTCGCTCGACGAGCTGTTGACCGAGACGGGCAACATGGCCACACGCACCGTCTGAGCGCTGGCGGCGCCGGCCGCCGCCCATGCGAGCGATGCAGCAATCAGGGTGGCAAACAATCCAATGCGCACGGCAATTCGCTCCCACTGACGTGCGCCCTGGCCCGTCCACAACCCTGGCCGGGCGCCGCGAAGTGCCTGGAATGGTTACCGATTGCGAACCGGCGGGTCAAGCGCGAAGGGGGCTTGCTCATCCCTCACTTGATGGCTCGGCTCGCGGGTGGGCAGGCGAACGTAGAAAGTCGCGCCTCTGCCAGTCTGGCTGGCAACTTCGATCTCTCCGCCGTGGTCTGACACCAGACGGTGGCAGATCATCAAACCCAGACCGGTTCCCTGATCCGGACCCTTCGTCGTGAAGAAGGGATCGAAGATGCGTTCGAGATCTTCCTCGGGAATCCCCGGCCCCGAGTCCGAAATTTCGATGCACGCCGCGTCTCCATCGCGGTCGGCGAACGCCCGCGCGCGCACCACGCCTCCCTGGGGCGACGCGTGAATGGCGTTGAGAAGCAGATTCATGAATACCTGCTGGAGGTGGTCTCGCGTCGCGGGAATCTTCGGAACGTCGGGTGTCTTCTCCACGAGCAGGCTCACGTCGGCGCGGTTCGCCTCACGCTCGAGCAGCTTCACCACCTCCTCCAACAGCCCGCCCGGATCGACCATCACCCTGACCGCGGCCTCACCGCTGCCGCGTCCAAGCCGCCGCATGGTGTCGACCAACCGGCGGATGCGGTCCACCTCCTGGCAAGCCAACTGGTGATAGCTGCTCCAGAACTCGCTGTCTCCATCGGACCGTTTGTCGGGGGCCATGCTCAAGAATGTGTGAATCGACACCAGCGGGTTGTTGATCTCATGAGCCAGGCCCGCTGCCAGGGTACCGAGAGTGCCCAGGCGATCCGCCCGCAGAATCTGCTCCCGCGTCCGCCGCAGATCGTCCACCATCCGAGCGTTCTCGATGGCCACAACGGCATGTGCCGCAAGGCCCTCCAGTAGCGCCCGATCGTCGGTAGAAAACCGTTTTCCACCGCGCCGGTTGTCTACCGCCAGCGCGCCAATCACTCCGCGTCTGCCCATCAAGGGCGTGACGAAGACCTCCTCAGCGGCCACCTCGGTCACCCAATCGCGAATGGGAGCCTCCAGCTCGAGCACGCTCCCAATCGTCAGCACTTGCGATTCTCTGGCGCACAGCCGGCGTATGAATTCCGGCGCCGTTCGATGTGAGATCGACAGCGGCCGGATCGCCTCGGCCACCGGGCCGTCGCTCGGTGTCAGGCGCCCCCAGGAGAGCAGATGCTCCTTCTTGCCGAAAAAGAGGATGCCGGCTGCGTCGTAGTCGAGATCTTCGGTGACGGCATCCAGCAATAGATCCAACAAGGGCTCGAGCGCGAGCTCTTGATTCATCGATTTCGAGATCCGGTTCAGCAGCGTCAGCTCGCGCACCAGCTCTTCGCGCTCACGCCTCATCGCGTAACGCTCCAAGCCGTTGCGCAAGGTGACGCGCATCTCTTCCGGCATCCAGGGCTTCGCGATGAAGCGGTAGATCGAGCCGTTGTTGATGGCGCTCTCTAGTGTCGCCATGTCGCCGTAAGCCGTCACCAACATGCGGATGCAGGCCTCGTCGATCTCGTTGACCCGCGCTAGAAAATCGACTCCCGTCATCCCGGGCATGCGGTGATCGGAGAGCACCAGAGCAACCCGCTCTCGGTTGAGAACCTCCAGGCCCGCCTCCGCGTTGGGTGCGGTGAGAATCTTGAACTCTCGGCGGAACGCCAGCTCGAAGGTGCGCAGGTTCTCCGGCTCGTCGTCTACGTAGAGGATCGGAAACTCGCGATAATCGAGCAGCCGATCCGGTCTAGTCCTCGCCATGACGACCCCGAATGGGAAGGCGCACCGAGAAGGCGGTGCCCTCGCCCGGGAGAGACACCACTTCGATCGAGCCGCCGTGCTCCATCACGATTCGCCTGCTCATCGACAGGCCCAAGCCGGTGCCACGTCCTGCGCTCTTGGTGGAGTAGAAGGGCTCGAAGACCTGAGCCAAGTGCTCAGGTGCAATTCCTGGCCCATCGTCTCGAATTTCCACGAGAATCGACGCCTCCTCCAGGCGCGTGGACAGCGTGACAGTGCCCGCCCTCCCGTCGAGTGCTTCGGTTGCGTTCTTGAGCAGGTTTAGGAAAACCTGATTGAGCGCTCCGGCGTCTCCCGCGATCGGCGGAAGCTCGTCAGCGAAGTCCAGAACCAGCTGGATCGATGCGTCGCGCAAGCGGTGGTTCATGAGGTGGAGCGTCGATTCGAGGCCCCGGTGCAAGTCGATGTCGGCCCGCGGGCCGTCTCCGGGCGCCGCGAAGTCGCGCAAGTCGCCCACCAGGCGAGTGGTCCGCTCCAACCCCTCGGCCACGATCGAGGCCAGCTCCGAGAGAGATCCGACCACTTCGTCGAAGCCCAGCTCGCTTCGTAGCTTGTCCAGCTGCGCGAGCTGGCCCTTCAGGCGTGTCTCGTCCTGCCAATCCATCTCGGCGAGCTGTGCCACCACAGCTTCCACCTGCTCCACTTCGCTGCGCAGCGTGCGCAGCGCATTGCTCGCGAAGTTGACCGGGTTGTTCACCTCGTGAGCAATCCCAGCCGCCAGCTCTCCCACCGCGGCCAGGCGCTCGGCCTGGACCAGCTGGCTGCCCGTCTCGCGAAGCTCTTCCAACGCGGTCTGAAGCTCTCTGTTGGTGGTCTCCAGCAGGTCGTTGCGCTCACTGAGCTCGGCGCGCAACACCTTCACTCGAACCAAGGCGCGAACCCGAGCCATCAGCTCGCGCGGGTGGAAGGGCTTGGT
>CAXMOC010000198.1:0-5581 GCA_964194865.1 uncultured Opitutales bacterium
GCTGGCAGGTTTCGGGGGGGTCGGGTCAGCGTTCACCACGTCCACCGGTCACACAGGCCGCGTCCCATCATTCTTCCGACTCCAGCGGCGGTGGCAAGGGCTTGAACTCCCGGCTCGTCAAGGCGGCCTTCATGAAGTCCCGATTCAGACCCGCGATGTAGCGCACGGAAATCTCCTTGGGGCAGACCGCTTCGCACTCGTAGTGGTTGGTGCAGCTTCCGAAGCCCTCGCGATCCATCGACTCCACCATGTGGATCGCCCGCTTGAGCCGCTCGGGCTGACCCTGGGGGAGCTGCGCGAACTGTTCCGCCTTCGCCGCTACGAAAAGAGACGCCGAGGAGTTGGGACAAGCCGCCACGCAGGCCCCGCAACCAATGCACGAGGCCGCCTCGAAGGCGGCTTCGGAAGCCTCCTGCGCAACCGGAATGGCGTTGGCGTCTGGAGCGGATCCGGTGTTGACCGAAATGTACCCACCCGCCTGCATGATGCGGTCGAATGCGCGGCGGTCGACGACGAGATCCCGAATCACCGGAAAGGCGCGAGCGCGCCACGGCTCCACGGTGATGACCTGTCCGTCGCGAAAGTGGCGCATGTGGAGCTGACAAGCGGTCGTGGCTCGCTGTGGGCCGTGCGCGATTCCATCGATTACCAGCGAGCACATTCCGCAGATCCCCTCTCGGCAGTCGTGATCGAAAGCGATGGGGTCTTCCCTGCGCGTCACCAGCTCTTCGTTGACGGAATCGAGCATCTCCAGGAAGGACATGTCCGAACTGACGTCGTGCGCCTCATAGGAAACCATTCGGCCGGGCTCGTCTCCGCTCTTCTGCCGCCAGATTCGGAGCGTGAAGTTCATTTGTAGCTCCGCGTCGCGAGCTTCGCGTTCTTGAACTCCAGCGGCTCCTTGTGGAGAATCGGCTTCTCACCGACCCCGACGTACTCCCAGGCAGCCACGTAGGAGAACTCCTCATCGTTGCGCTTGGCCTCCCCGTCGGACGTCTGGTACTCGTCGCGGAAGTGCGCCCCGCAGGACTCTTCCCGGTCCAGGGCGTCGTAGCAGAGCACCTCCGCGAACTCGAGAAAATCCGCCACCCGCCCGGCCTTCTCCAACGCCACGTTGAACTCCTCGTTCTCGCCAGTGACGCTGACGTTCTCCCAATACTCTGCACGGAGCTGCCCGATCTGACCGATGGCCTGGTTCAAGCCCGCCTGGTTGCGCGCCATCCCGCAGTGTTCCCACATGATCCGGCCGAGCTCCCGATGGAAGGAGTCCACCGAGCGCGTTCCGTCGACGTCGAGCAGCCGATCGATGCGTTGACGCACGCCGCGTTCGGCATCGTCGAAGGCGGCGTCGTCGACCGAGACGGGTTCGTTGCTTCTGCTCGCTAGATAGTGGCCGACCGTGTCGGCCACGATGAAGTAGCCGTCGGCCAGCCCTTGCATCAGGGCACTCGCCCCGAGCCGGTTCGCGCCGTGATCCGAGAAATTGGCTTCGCCGATCACGTGCAGGCCCGGAACCGTGCTCATCAGTTCGTAGTCCACCCAGAGGCCACCCATCGTGTAGTGCGACGCCGGGTAGATCCGCATCGGCGCGCGATAGGGGTTCTCGCCGGTGATCTTTTCGTACATGTCGAACAGGTTTCCGTAGCGCTGGCGGATGGCGTCCTCGCCAATGCGCTCGATGGCGTTTTCGAAGTCGAGAAACACGCCACGGCCCAGAGCTCCGACTCCGCGGCCCTCGTCGCAGACCTCCTTGGCGGCTCGCGAAGAGATGTCGCGGGGCGAGAGGTTCCCGAAGGCCGGATACTTCCGCTCCAGGTAGTAGTCACGTTCGGCCTCCGGAATGTCTCCGGGAGCGCGCGACTCGCCCGGCTGCTTGGGCACCCAGATGCGCCCATCGTTGCGCAGGGACTCGGACATCAGCGTGAGCTTGCTCTGGTGTTCACCCGAGACCGGAATGCAGGTGGGATGGATCTGCGTGAAACATGGATTCGCGAAGTGGGCGCCCTTCTTGTAGGCGCGGTAGGCCGCAGTCACGTTGCAGCCCACGGCGTTGGTGGAGAGGTAGAAGATGTTTCCGTACCCGCCGGTGGCCAGGATCACCGCATCTCCCGACCAGCGAGCGATTCGCCCCGAGACCAGGTGACGCGTGATGATGCCGCGTGCGACCCCGTCGACGACGACGTCGAGCATCTCGACACGGGTGTGCATCTTGACCGTACCCGCCGCAATCTGGCGCGAGAGCGCACCGTAGGCTCCCAGCAGCAGCTGCTGTCCAGTCTGTCCGCGTGCGTAGAAGGTGCGAGAGACCTGGGCGCCGCCGAAGGAACGGTTGTCGAGCAGGCCGCCGTACTCGCGTGCGAAGGGAACCCCCTGAGCGGCACATTGGTCGATGATGCGATTGCTGATCTGTGCCAACCGGTAGACGTTCTCTTCGCGAGCGCGGAAGTCACCGCCCTTGACCGTGTCGTAGAACAGGCGCCGGACGGAATCGCCGTCGTTTTGATAGTTCTTGGCGGCGTTGATACCGCCCTGGGCGGCGACGCTATGCGCGCGCCGCGGACTGTCCTGGAAACAGAAGCAATCGACCTCGTAGCCCAGCTCCCCGAGCGTCGCTGCAGCCGACGAGCCCGCCAGCCCCGATCCGACTACGATGATCCGATGCTTGCGCTTGTTGGCCGGGCTGATGAGCTTCATGTCGAACCGATGGCGATCCCACATCGTTTCGATCGGGCCCGACGGAACCGCGCTGTCGAGAGCCATGTTCACGGCCCTCCTGTGGGCGAGATCACCCCCGCCAGAACGAGAATCGGAATCGAGCAGTTTCCGATCACGATAGCCGCGACGAGCGCGAAGCTCAGCAAACGAATCAGCGCGTTGTAGCTCTCGTGATTGAAGCCCAGCGTCTGGAAGAGGCTCGACGCTCCGTGTGCGAGGTGCATGCCCAGCAGGAGCATGGCGGCCACGTAGCTCCCGGCGACCCAGGGGCTCTGGAAGCCGTACACCATCATCGCATAGACGTCGTGACGGTCGTTTCCATCGATCAGGCTCGCGTGTTCGGGTTGGACCTGACCAAAGGTGAAGTGGAGCAGGTGATACAGCACGAAGAGGAGTACGAGCAGGCCGGTCAGCGCGATCCGCCGGGACGCCACGCTCGCTGCCACCGTCTGCTCCCGCTCGTAACTCAAGGGCCGGGCGGCGCGATTGGCCAGGGCCAGCCGAAGCGCCAGGTAGACGTGAACACAGAAGACCCCGAGCAGTGCCAGGCGTCCGATCCACAACAGGGGGTGACCCTGGAGCCACGCCGCGTAGCTGTTCATGGCGTCTCGCCCCTGAAACACCACCATGTTCCCGAACATGTGGGCGATCAGGAACCCGATCATCAAGAAACCGCTGACTGCGACCACCAGCTTTCGGCCGATCGTCGTGCCAAATAGGCGAAGCAGTCGGTTCATGCGATGAGTCTCCAGCGGGGTCGAAGAATACAGTCTGAACCGGAAGTCGCCTCACATGCAAGTTCAACGTCCAAGGACTCGAAATCCCGTCATTTCGAGAAACCGGCCGAGGCGTCATCGGCGGCTGCCTGAGCCCCAGAACGGCTGTCCCCGGAATGGTGCAGGGGCGTTACTTCATTCCCTTCGCCCCCCTGGTCTTGCTCGCGCTACCGGCTCTCGGCCCATGCCGCGGCGTTGGGGGCCAGCGTGCATTACCACCTGGTGCACCGCAGCCCTCGTCGTCGCCGTGTATTCGGTCGCGCACCACTACTTCGTCGGCACTCCGCCACCGGGCTGAGGCGAGAGAACGGCTGTTAGACTCCGGCGATGCGCTGCCCGCGGTGCGATCAGATCAATCCCGAAGATGCAGTCTTCTGCGGCAGCTGCGGCATCTCGCTCGCTCAGGAGTTGACCTGTTCGAGTTGCGGACGTGCCAACCCAACGGGTCAGAAATTCTGTCACGGCTGCGGCCTGGCGTTGGCTCCATCGACGGGGATCGCCAGCCCGATAGCCGAACCGGTGGGGCACACTAACGGCGGGACACGCGACGGTGCCGTGCCGAGGCTTCCCTATACCCCAAAGCACCTGGCCGACAAGATCCTCCAGTCTCGCTCCGCCCTGGAGGGTGAACGCAAGCAGGTGACCGTGCTCTTCGCCGATGTCAAGGGATCGCTGGAGCTTGCCGAGCAGGTCGACGCCGAGCGGTGGCACGGGATCCTCGATCGATTCTTCCAGATCCTCGCCGCGGGCGTGCACCGCTTCGAGGGCACGATCAATCAATACACCGGGGATGGGATCATGGCGCTCTTCGGCGCGCCGATCGCCCACGAGGACCACGCCCAGCGCGCCTGTTTCGCTTCACTGTGGCTGCGCGACGAGCTGCGCCGCTACGCCGACGAGCTGCGACGTACGGCCGGGCTGAGTTTCTCGGTACGAATCGGCCTCAACTCCGGCGAAGTCGTCGTCGGCAAGATCGGCGACGACCTGCGCATGGACTACACCGCACAAGGCCTGACCGTTGGCCTGGCGCAGCGCATGGAGCAGCTCGCCGCCGCGGACAGCACCTACCTGACCCACAACACCGCGCGCCTCGCAGAGGGCTACTTCGAGCTGCGAGATCTCGGCGAGTTCGACCTGAAGGGCGTCAGCGAGCCACTCGGCGTCTTCGAACTCGAACGCGCCGGCAGCCTGAAGACGAGGCTTGATCTGTCCCGGGCGAGGGGCTTCTCGCGCTTCGTCGGGCGCGCCGACGAGCTCTCTGCGCTCGAGGCTGCGCTGCAGCGTGCGCGGGCCGGTGATGGCGGCGTGATCGGCGTTGTTGCGGACGCGGGCGTCGGCAAGAGCCGGCTGTGCATGGAGTTCGCCGAACTCTGCCGCGCGAAGGACGTTGCGGTCTACGAGGCGCACTGCCCGGCCCACGGCAAGTCGATCCCGCTGCTGCCCATCCTCGAGCTGTTGCGCAGCAGCCTCGGAATCTCCGAGGGCGACGCCGACCAGTTCGTGCGCGAAAAGATCGCCGGTCGACTGCTGCTCTACGATCGGACCTTCGACGAGCTGCTGCCCCTCGTCTTCGACTTCCTCGGAGCTCCCGACCCGGAACAACGGCTCGACAATGACCCCGCGAGCCGACAACGCCAGCTCTTCGCCTTCTTCCGCAGGTGGATCCAGGCGCGCAGCCAGCGAGAGCCCGCCGTCATCTACATCGACGACGTCCACTGGATCGACGACGGCAGCGACGCCATCCTCGCCCAGCTGGCCGAGACGGTACCGGCGACGCGAACCCTCCTGCTCTTGAACTTCCGCCCCGAATACGACGCCGATTGGATGGGAATGCCAAGCTACCAGCAGCTTCCGATTCGCCCCCTGAGCCGGCAGGCCATGGAAGAGATGCTGGCTCAGCTGCTGGGACCCGATCTCTCCACCGCGCTGCTTCCCGCACTGATCACCGAACGCAGCGCCGGAAATCCGTTCTTCATCGAAGAGATCGTTCAGTCGTTGGTCGAGACGGGAAGTCTGGTGGGCGAGCACGGTGCCTACCGGCTCGAAGGCTCGGTCGAGCGCCTGCAGGTGCCAGCGACCGTCCAGGCCAT
>CAXMOC010000199.1:0-3972 GCA_964194865.1 uncultured Opitutales bacterium
TACCACCGCCAAGGCACCGTCGAGAACGCCTTCTTCCGGTACAAGTCGATCATTGGGGACCGGCTTCGTGCTCGGCACTCGAAGGCACAGGAAGCTGAGACGCTGATCGCTTGCAAGATTCTGAACGGGATGACGGCTCTCAGCAGGCCCGCGTCCTACGCGATCGGCGCCTGATGAAGATCATGGGAGTGGGGAGACGCTGCCGCGTTCCTATTCATGCACCGACGCAGGTCAGACCTCCGTATGACTCCTGGTCCCCCACCGATAACCCACCCAACGGCCCGACATGTCTCCGCCGATCCGTTCGTAGCCCGCGCTTTGCATGTCGGATTCGAGCTCGTCCATCGGAACGAAATTCACGTCGGTGCCCTGCACCCAGCGGCGGAAGCCGACCACGGATTCTCTTGTCGTTGAAGCGAATCCGCTGATCGTGATGCGGCCGCAGGGTTTGTTCGTGCGCGCCATCTCGTCCAGTGCGCGTTTCACGTCGGGGAACTGGTGGAGTCCGCCCGAGCAGTTGGTGTGCGAGAGGCACGCGTCGGCGAATGGGAGGTTCAGTGCATCGCCGCGCAACAACACGACGTTTTCCAGTCCGGACCTGCGCAGGTGGTGCGCAGCCCGTTTCAGCATCGCACCGGCAATGTCGAGGCCGATTACGAGCCCACCGGGGCCGACAATGCGCGCGAGTTCGAGCGTGAAGTTTCCGTGACCACACGCTATGTCGAGAACGGTCGCACCGCGCTCGAGCCCAAGCCGTTCCGCAACATTCTGCACTTCGGAAGCGAAGCTCGGCATGCCGATCAGCGGACCTAAGTGGGGGCGAATCAAGTCGTAGAGCCAGGCACTCGACGCGGTGTCGAGCATGCGTTGGCCAAGGCTGGGTGCGAATTCTTTCCCGAGCAGGTCGACGATCCCGTCGCATACCACAACGGTGCGACCCGTCGCGGGGCAGACCAGTGTATCGCCGGTCTCGGCGACGTCGGGCGGGGGTCCGTCAGAGTCGGATAAGCGCAACAGCAGGGCGGCGCGTCTCAGAGCGGAAGTCGGGTTCGGGTTCACGTTGTTCTCCGATGACTGGGGCGCACTCCGGCAGCGTGGGGGATCCCGACGGGCGGGTCACATCGCGTTTCGAAAACGAATTCGGGACGTTCGGTGCGGCGTGTAACCCTTTGAACGAGCAGTCCTACTCGACGTCGAACCGATCGGGTGTGGCACTCTGGATCCGCAGGTGTTCAGGTTTCCAATGCCGCGCGCCTTCCTGGAAGACGAGTTCGCCACAGACTGCCCCCCCCGCCATTTGCTGCGGGTGCGGAGACATCGCCCGCGCACTCGGGCACAGCCTGCGAAATCCCCGCGATTCCGCGGGGGTTATCGCGTCGCAACGGAGACGGGGCGGGGCCTCGCACATACTCCGCTGGCTCCGCCCTCCAGCCTGCGTTTCAAGCAGCTTGGAGGCAAGTCTGCTGACTCTGCCATCGACCAATCTCCCTGAGGGCCACAGGTGACGCAGGGAACGACGGTCAATTACTTCCCGGTGCTCGAGCTCACACCGGGTGCTTCCGGAGCCGCGGTCGAACGGATCGGGCCCCGTCGGCGAGGGTCGAGATCAGCTGCTGGGGCCCGAATCCTCCCAACCCGTCCGTGTTCGGGTACCACGCGACCTCGTCGTCAGACTCCGAGGCGGAGACGATATCGGTGTCCCCGTCCCCGTCCACGTCCGCCGCGAAGATGGCCGGCCCCGAGGGGGTAGGGTGGTTGCACAGGCGGGCGTGGAGTCCTCTGCGCTAAGCGAGCTCGGGTTCGCTCGAGTAGCGAAGCGACCGCGAGCTGGCTTGCGACAATCACGTTGACGTCGTTTCGTTGGCCAGCACCCGGGTGGTTACACTTCCCGCACCAGATCCAGATGGATCGGGACAGGAGGGGAGCGCCATGGCAGAGAAAGGGGTGAACGCGAGCCAGTCTTCCGCGATCTCGGGCGGGGTCGTCGCGGCCCTCTGGGTCCTCACGATGCTCATCTTCTATGGCGCGCTGGGCGGATGGCTGGGCAGCGTGGTGGAGGGGCAGGACCGCAGCCTGCTGCCGCAGTGGCCGCTTTGGATCAGCTCGCTCGCGCTGCTCGGGTCGATCGGGATGAGCGTCGTCTGGGCGCGGTCGCTGCGCCGCGACGAAGATCCTCCTCCGAGCGGGATCGGGCGTCGGCGTTTCCTGGTCGGCACCGGCGCGGTACTCGGCGGCATCGTCGGGAGCCTGGCCGCTACTCTTGGCCGCAACCGCGGCTGGATGGCGGTTACGGGACCTGCGCTCGCGCCCGAGACGCCGAAGATGGCGGAGCACAACGACCCAGGCTGGGCGGGCTCGCGCGTCATGAACTACCGGAGGCTCGGGCGCACCGGCTTCGAGATCTCCGACATCTCACTGGGCTCGGGGCGGATCAAGGGCGACACCGGCGTGGCCGTCGCGCAACTAGCAATCGACCGCGGCGTCAACTCCTTCGACACGGCGCCCGACTACTCCGAGGCCGGCAGCGAGACTGCGCTCGGCAAGGTGATGAAGAACCACCGCGACGGCATGTTCATCGCGACGAAGTTCTGTACGCCGCAGGGCAATCTGCCCGCTGGCACCTCGGTGGAGCGCTACGTCGAGGCGGTCGAGGGCAGCCTGCGGCGGTTGCAGACGGACCACGTCGACCTCGTGCACATCCACTCGTGCGATACGCTCGAGCGCTTGAACGACCCGAACGCGCACGAGGCGTTCGACCGACTGAAGCAGGCCGGCAAGGTGCGCTTCCTCGGTTTCTCGTCGCACACGCCTAACCTCGAGCAGGTCGCTGACTCAGCGATCGAGAGCGGGCGCTTCGACGTGATGATGCTCGCATACCACCACGGCGCCTGGCCGCGGCTCGGCGAGATCATCGAACGCGCACACGCGAAGGACATGGGTGTCGTCGCGATGAAGACGCTCAAGGGCGCCAAGCACGAGGGCCTGCTCGAGACCCGTGGCGAGCAGGACTCGTACACGCAGGCGGCCTTCAAGTGGGTGCTCAGCAATCCGTCGGTCGCGGGCCTCGTGATCTCGTTCTTCAAGCCCGCGAACGTCGACGAGTTCCTGCACGCGTCCGGCAAGCAACTCACGGCCGCCGATCGGGCAATCCTCGACCGCTACGACCAGCTGATCGCGGGCCAGTACTGCCGCCCTCACTGCGGCACGTGCCTGTCGTCGTGTCCAGAGGATCTGCCGATCCACGATGTACTGCGCCACAAGATGTACTTCCAGGACTACGGCGACGAGCGCGAGGCGATGCGGCTCTACGGCAAGCTCGAGATCCAGGCCGACGTCTGCACGGGCTGCAGCGCGCCGTGCACGAATGCGTGTCCGTACGGAGTCGACATCCCCGTGGCCACGAGGGAGGCCCACCGGCTGCTCACGCTCTCGTAGTTTCGACCAGCAGACGGCGTTGGTGCATGAATCGCACGAGAAATCGCGTCGATCATCCTGATCATGGCCTCCCGCTCGCTCCCTGGGCCACGATCTCCGCATGAATTCGAGAGTGCATCCCAAGTACAAGACGAAGTACCGCGTGAGCAACTGGTCTGAATACGATCAAGCCCTCGTGCAGCGTGGCGACATCACCCTGTGGATCTCAGAGGAAGCGAGCAAAGGCTGGACACCTGCTTCGTCAGGTAAGCGAGGCGGGCAGAAGAAATTCTCGGATCATGCGATCGAGACCGCCTTGGTGCTTCGGCTCGTCTTCAAGTTGCCGCTTCGGCAGGCGGAAGGCTTCCTACGGTCGATATTTTCGTTGATGGATCTCAATCTCGAGGCTCCCGACCACACCACCGTCTCACGACGCAGTCAGCAACTCGATGTCGATCTCCGTCTCGCAGCGGAGGGCGGACCCATCCATCTCATTGTCGACAGCACAGGATTATCCATTGTCGGCGAAGGCGAGTGGGCAGCAGTCAAGCATGGAGG